>CAYTRL010000070.1:0-18287 GCA_964439795.1 uncultured Thermodesulfobacteriota bacterium | reverse complement strand
ATGTCTCGAAATAGATCTGCGTGATCATCCCGGACGACGGGGCCTGCAGGGGATGCGTACGCTCGTCAGTCCCGCCATGGTTCCTGCGAGAAGGGGCTTCCCTGTCTCCGCCGGAGGGGTCAGGCGGCCCGCTGCTCGTGTCCGTCCAGGACCTGCCGGACCTTCTGCAGCAGGGTGAGCGGTGTGAACGGCTTCTCGAGAAAATGGATACCGGGCTCCAGGATGCCGTGGTGGAAGATGGCGTCGTCGGTGTACCCGGACATGTAGAGAACCTTCATGTCCGACCGGGACAAGACCAGCCGTTCCGCCATCTCCTTCCCGCTCATGGTGGGCATCACCACGTCGGTGAGGGTCAGGTGAATCCGGCCGGTATGGTCCTCCCCGATACGGAGGGCCTCACCCGGGTCCGGCGCCACCAGGACCTTGTACCCTTTCTCCCGCAGGAGCTCGCAGACCAGCTGCCGGATCCCGTTTTCGTCCTCCACGATCAGGACGGTTTCCGATCCGGAGGGAGCCTCCGTGGTGGAGACGGCGGGTTCCGCCCTGGACACGGCCTCTTCCACCCTGGGCAGGTAGATCTTGAAGGTGGTTCCCCGGCCCGTTTCGCTGTAGACCCAGATGTTTCCGCCGCTCTGCTTCACAATCCCGTACACCGTGGCCAGTCCCAGTCCTGTTCCCTTTCCCGGGCCCTTAGTGGTAAAGAACGGCTCGAAGATCCGGCTGCAGGTGACCTCGTCAATGCCGGTCCCGGTGTCGGAGACGGCGATCTGCAAATAGTGCCCTGGCCGGACAGCCACGTGCTTGGTGGCATACGTCTCGTCCAGATACACATCGCGGGTGTCGATGGTGATCCGGCCCCCCCGGGGCATGGCGTCCCGGGCGTTGATCACCAGGTTCAGCAGCACCTGCTCCATCTGGCCCGGATCCGCCTTTACGCGTCCGAGCTCCTGGCCCGGGAACGTGGTGAGTTCGATGTTCTCCCCGATCAGGCGCCGCATGATCTTTTCCATGCTTCCGATGATCTCATTGAGGTCCAGGACCTGGGGGTGGAGCACCTGCTTGCTGCTGAAGGCCAGGAGCTGCCGGGTGAGGGTCGCCGCGTGGTTGCCCGCCTTCTTGATCTCCACCAGGTGCTTGGCCGAGGGGTGCTCCTTTCCCAGCTGCATCATCAGGATGTCGCTGAAACCGATGACCGCGGTCATGGCGTTGTTGAAGTCGTGCGCCACCCCGCCCGTGAGCCGTCCGATCGCCTCCATCTTCTGGGACTGCTGGAGCTGGGCCTCCAGGGTCTTCTGCTCATTGATGTCCCGGACGAAGCAGAGCAGCGCGGGGTTCTCCTCCCACGAGACCAGGACGATGTTGGCCTCGGCCCATAGGACCTCTCCGCTTTTCTTCTGCAGCCGGAAGGAGTGGGGGACGGTGAGCGGTTGTCCGGCCAATACACCGTGCAGCCTTTCCATCACCGGCTGCTGCTCCTCGGGGACCACCCAGTGGGAGAAAGGCGTGGCGGCGAGCTCTTCCCCGTTCAACTCCGTGAGCCGTTCCGTGTTGGGGTTGTGGAACTTCACCCGGCCGTCCTGGAGAATGAAGATCGCCTCGTGGGCGTGCTCAACCAGCAGGCGGTATTTCTCTTCACTCTTGCTGAGGGCCGCTTCCGACTGTTTTCTCTGGGTGATATCCGACAGGATGTTCAGGGTTGCGGGGCGGCCTTCCCACGGGAACGTGACCGCGCTGATCTCCACCCACCGGGGACGGCCGTCCTCGTTCACAATCTTGAAGGAGTAGACATACGGCAGGTTCTCCTCCTGCTCGGAACTCTGGCAGCGTTCGAACACCATGGCGTGTTCATCCGGATCCATGAACACCGGGAGCGATCCGGTGTCGCCGTCCGGAGAGCCGATCAGCTCCAATGCCCTGGCGTTGGCGTACTGGATCAGGCCGTCCTGGACCACCAGGATGCCCTCATGGGCGTTTTCGACCAGCCGCCGGTATTTCCGTTCGGACCGGATCAGGGATTCGTCACGTTGCCGGCGGGGGCTCACCTCGTATCCCGCTGCCTGGACGCCGAAGGGCATGCCGTCCTGAAAGATCAGCGTCCCCCCGGTTTCCAGGCAGACCGTCTTTCCGTCCTTTCCGGTCAGCCTGTATTCCAGGAGCTGTGTCTGGGAGCCTGTGGTGACGATTTCCTGCAGGAACGAGAGGAACGCCGTGCGGTCCTCCTCCACGATCAACGAGAGGAGATCCCGGGAGCAGAGCTCCGCCCGGGGGGTTCCCAGCATGTTCAGGAAGGGTTCGTTGGCGTCGAGGAGCCTGCCCTCGAGATCGATCAGGTAGACGCACAGGCGACTCTGCTCGGTCAGCGCCCGGATCCTCTCCGGGGACCAGTGGAACCGGTCCAGCGGGGGGGGGGCGATCTCCATGTCCGGGACCCATGTCCGGGACCCCGGTCCCCGATGGGGGGAGGGACCCCGACGATCGGTGCCGGATTTGCTTGTTTTTTTGTGGCCCTGGAAAAGGCGTGCAAGGAGATGGCCCACGGCTGATTCCTGTCGGCTGTCTGACCCGTCCGGGCGTCGGGAAGCTCCCGGGCAGGGGTCTGCTGTTGTGCCCCGGAGGGTGCCCGGGGCGCACGATCGCCGGTTCGGTTTCCTTTCTATTTGATCGTCTAAAAAAGCAGTTCCCTTGAATATGGATTTTTTAGGTGAAAGATCCTGTGACCGATGGTTTCCGGGGCTTTTCGTTGTGCTTTTCGTTGTTGAGACGGTCCTCCCCCTGTGCTAGCATCGTTTCAGTTTTCCCGGCGGTGCCCCGGGGGTGCGGCCGGATCCCGGAACGGAGGGGGTACGACATGAGGGAACGGGACAAGGAACGGGTGGTGGTGGAAGTGGTTCAGCGGGTCTTCGAGCAATGCAACAAGGATCCGGGGACTGTGGAACAGGCCCTGTTCGACACCTTCTACGAGGAGAGCCGACGGCTCGAGACGGAGAAGGACCGGTCCAAGGCGAGGAAACAGGCGGCCTGGTATCAGAAAGAATACCACGAGGCGGTGCGGGCCTCCCCCGTCCGCCAGCGGGAACTCCTGAAGCAGGTCATCCAGAGCTTCGCCGAGGAGGTTGCCGGACATTTTGATCCCCGCATCTACGCGCTTTCCACCCGGGTGGCCCCGCACGCGCTCACGGTTCTTCTCAACACCCTGAGCCCCCTCCGACTGGTGGGGGTCTTTCCGGGGGGGCTGGGCACCCTGGAGGACCAGGTGGTGATTCAGGGGGAGACCGAGGCGTTCAAGGCCGTGGCCCGGCAGGGAACCACGGTGCTGGTTTCCACCCACTCCAGCAACATGGACAGCATCATCCTGGGATACATCCTCTTCCGCCTGGGGCTTCCCCCCTACACCTACGGGGCCGGCTTGAACCTGTTCCACCACAAGCTGCTCGGGTTCTTCATGCACAACCTGGGGGCGTACAAGGTGGATCGCCGCAAGAAGGCGTTGGTCTACAAGGACGTGCTGAAGACCTACGCGGGATGCACCATGGAGCTGGGCTACCACAACATGTTCTTCCCCGGGGGCACCCGCAGCCGCAGCGGCTCGGTGGAGTCCAAGCTGAAGATGGGCCTGCTGGGTATGGGGTTGGACGCCTACGTTCACAACCTGAAAGCCGGCAAGGACCGGCCGGACATCTTCGTGGTGCCGTGCACCATCAACTACCAGCTGGTCCTGGAGGCGGAGACCCTTATCGACGACTACCTCAAGGAAGTGGGCAAGAGCCGGTACATCATCGAGGACGATGAATTTTCCAAGATCGACCGGGTCCTGGATTTCGTGCGGAAGCTGTTCACTCTGAACTCACGGATCCAGGTGGTGATTTCCCGGCCCCTGGACGTGTTCGGCAACCGGGTGGACGACGACGGCCGCTCCCTGGACCGGCGGGGCCGCGAGGTGGACCGGAAGAAGTACGTGTACCGGAACAGCGCCCCGGTCTTCGACCCGCAGCGGGACCGGGAGTACACGCGCGAGCTGGCCCGGTCCATCATGGATTCGTTCCACCGGGATACACTGGTGAACTCAACCAACCTCATCTCCCGGTCGGTGTTCAACTGGCTCCGGGCCCGGAACCGGGAACAGGACCTGTACCGGCTTCTGCGGACCGGGGGGATGGAGGAGAGCGTCCCGCTCAAGGAGGTCTACCAGGGGGTGGAGAGGGACCGGGAGATCCTGAGGGACATGGAAAGCAAGGGCGGCCTGCGGCTGGACGAAACGGTGAAGAACCGGGACCCCGTGGCCGTGGTGAGCGAGGCCCTGGCCCATCTGAAGAGCTACCACCGGACGCCGGCCCTGATCCGGCGGGGGGACCGGCTGTTTCACAAGGACAGGAACCTGCTCTACTACTACCAGAACCGGCTGGAGGGGTTCGGCCTGCCGGTCACGGAGGCGGCCTCATGAGCGTGCGCAAGGAACTGGACTGCCTGGTGGTGGGGGGAGGGACCTTTGGTACGGCCCTGGCCGTGATCCTCCTGGACATGGGAAAACGCGTGCGGATGTGGGTCCGCAGGGAGGATCAGGCCGCGGAGATCAACAAGGAACATGCCAACAAGCGGTACCTGCCCGACTTTCCTTTGCCCGAAACCCTGGAAGCCACCACCGACCTTGCCGGATCCGTGGCAGGGACCCCGCTGGTCCTCATGGCCGTTCCCTCCCGGTCGTTCCGGGGCGTGGCCCGGCAGGTGGGGGACGCCATCGAGGGCGACCAGATCGTGGTCCACACCACCAAGGGGTTTGAGATCGAATCCTTCCAGCGCATGTCCCAGATCCTTCGGGAGGAGACCTGCACCCTCAAGATCGGGGCATTTTCCGGCCCCAACCTGGCCGTGGAGCTCATGAAGGGGCACCCGGCGGGGGCCACGGTGGCCTCCAACTATCAGGAGGTGCTGGACACGGCGCAGGACCTTTTCCGCGGCGGCCGCATGCGGGTCTACGGCAGCCGGGACGTGGTGGGCACGGAGATGGCCGGCGCCGTCAAGAACATCATCGCCCTGGCCGCGGGCATCTCCGACGGCATGGGGTTCGGGGACAACACCAAGGCCCTGCTGCTCACCCGCGGCCTCAACGAGATGGCCCGGCTCGGGGTCTCCTTGGGGGGGGATGTGTTCACCTTCAGCGGGCTGGCCGGATTCGGGGACTTGATGGCCACCTGCGCCTCTCCCCTGAGCCGGAACCACCAGGTGGGAAGCCGTCTGGCCGGTGGAGAGACCCTCGACGGAATCCTGGAGAGCATGACCCAGGTGGCCGAGGGCGTGCCCACCACCGAGGCCGTGCACCGGCATGCGGTGTCCCGGGGACTGGACCTGCCCATCGTACGCGCCGTGCACGGGATCCTTTTCGAGGGGTGGAAGGTGGCGGATGCGCTGGCCCAGCTCATGGCCATCCCCGTGGGAGACGAGCTTTCCGCCCTGCGGTACCAGTGAAATACCCCGCCGGGTTGCTATATTGAGGGACCTATGCCGAAATTCCATCGACTGAAGTTTGTTCGGGAGAAGGGGGAGGGCTATCCCCTCAGCGTGCAAAATGACCGGACGCTTCCGGAAGGGTACGACGGGGCTGTTTTTGTGTGGGACATCGACAAGACCTACCTGTCCACGCACTTTTCCTCCCTGGGCGGACTGAGCCGCATCCCCCTGGAGTTCGCCGTGGACAAGCAGGCCGTTCCGGGCATGCCGGCCGTCCTTCGGGGGCTGAGGCGGGGAGCCGGACCTGAATATGCCTGCGCTCCGCTCTACTTCGTCTCCGGAAGCCCCCCGTTCCTGAGGGGCGTCGTGGAGACCAGGATGCTCATGGACGGGGTGGAGCACGACGGGATCATCTTCAAGGACTGGGTGAAGACCCTGAAGCAGCGCAGGCCGGGCCGCCTCCGGGAGCAGGTGGGGTACAAGGCGTGCGCCCTGCTCACGGGCAGGCTGGGGCGACCCGAGGCGGTGGAATACCTGTTCGGCGACGACGTGGAGCAGGACGCCCTGGCCTTTGACCTGTACGCCCGGATCCTGGAAGGGAGCCTGTCGGCCGGGGAGACCGTGGCAAGACTGATCGAAGCGGGGGTTTCCAGGGAAGACCGGAAAAACCTGTTCGACCTGCTGGACCGTCTGCCCTCCCAACGGGGACATGTGGAGCGGATCTTCATCCACCTGGCCGAAAACACTCCTCCCTCCCGGTTCGACGCGTACGGCAGGCGCGTGGTCCCGGTAAAATCCTCCTTTCAACTGGCCCTGGCCCTGTACGAGCTGAAGCTGGTGGACCGGCAGACCGTGGACCAGGTTCGCGGAATGGTGTTCGGGGCGGAGGAAGCCGCGGAGGACCCTGCCCGCGACAGGATCGACGACGCCCTGGCGCGGGGCCTGGTTTCCCAAGAGACCCTGGATGAACTGAACCGGCACGAACCCGGCTCTTCCTGAACCCAGAGGTGCGGCCCTCCGGCAGTTCAATCGTGAGTCAGGGCGGATGATCATGGGGCAGGATGTTCGTAAAGTGGAGAACCTGTACGATACGGTAGCGAAGGAGTATGCGGAAGCCTTCTCCGGTGAACACGAAAAGAAACCGAAAGACCGGGAACTTCTCCACCGCTTCTCGCAGATGATCGGAGACGGAAGGCCGGTCTGGGATTTCGGCTGTGGTCCCGGGCAGACTGCAAAATTTCTGAAAGACCTGGGTGTTGAAATCTCGGGCCTGGATCTTTCGGAAAGAGTCCTGGAACAGGCAAGAAATCTACACCCCGAAATTCACTTCCGAAAAGGAAACCTTCTTGATCTGGATTTTCAAGACGACTCCATAGCGGGTATTGTTGCTTTCTATGCTGTCGTCCACTTCACCAAAGAACAGGCAGGGGTCGCCTTCCGTGAAGTGTTTCGGGTGTTGCAGCCCGGGGGGATTTTCCTTTTCACGTACCACATCGGTGAGGAGACACTCCACATCGACGAGTTTCTCGGCAAGAAAGTCGATATCGATTTCATGTTTTTCACGTCGGATTTCATTTCCGGTTGTCTCCGGAAGAACGGATTTGAAAAGATAGAGACCATCGAGAGAGAACCCTATCCCGGCGTGGAGTACCAGAGCCGACGGGCTTATGTGTTTGCGGGGAAGCCGGACATGCAAAAAACGCCTTAACAAGGCGCTGCACCTGACTGCGATTATACTGCGCTCTACCGCGGCAAACCATCCAGGAAAAACAATCCGCTGCATGGAGAAGGGGCAACAAATGAAGATCAGCATTTTTTATGGAAGCATCCATAAAAAAAGGGGCAACACCTATGTGATTATCAAAGAATTTGCCGAAAGTGCCAGGGAGGCCGGCGCGGATGTGGAGGTGATCCTTCTGGCGGAGAAGAAGATCAAACATTGTATGGCATGCCTGAAATGCTGGACCAAGACCCCCGGCAAGTGCGCCTTGAAAGATGATATGGCGGAACTCCTTGAAACGTTTATGAAGTCGGATATTGCCGTCATGGCAACGCCGATCTACAACCATAACGTGACAGGCATCCTGAAGACCTTTCTCGACCGGTTGACTCCCGTCGTGGACCCTCACCTGGTCAAGATGGAAAACGGAATTACGGGGCACATCAAAAAGCATGATGCGTATCCCAAATTCGGGGTGATCGCTACGGGGGCTCTTCCGGAACAGGCGTGCTGTGAATTTGTCAGCCGGTATTTCAACCGCCTGGCCGTGGATCTTTACTCAGAAGTCGTCTTTGAAATACACAAGGGAGAAGCCATCCTGTTAAAAATGGGAGACACGACTCCCGCTGGCCCGATCGTCAAAGAGTACAAACAGGATGTCCGCAAGGCGGCAAGAGAAGTGGTTGAAACGGGGAGAATTTCGGAATCCACAGCCCAAAAGCTGGACCGGCCTTTTATCCCGGCAGAGATCTATATTGAAGAGGCCAATAAATACTGGGACAGCCGTATCGGCCACTACGAAAAAGGTCGGAAGGAGTAAGATTCTTCCCTACCGCTTGGCGGTTGTCGGATCGAACGGTTCGTCCAGTTCCAGGGGGAGGAAGACCCGGCGGATATCCGCCTCGTCCTCCCGCGACAGTTCGAGCCGTGCGGCCCGGGCGTTCATCTCGGCCTGGCTGCTGTCGCGAGCGCCTACGATGGCGGCCGTCACCCCGGGCTGCGCGGTCACCCAGGCAACGGCCAGCTGGCCCAGGGTTGCCCCCAGCCGGTCCGCCACCGGCTTGATCCGTTCAAGGGCCTCCAGCACCTGCGTTCGTTTCGAGGGTTCGAACCAGGGCCGGTTGCGGCGGGTGTCCGTCTCCGGAAACGAACGGCTGCAGCCGATCTTTCCGGTGAGAAGGCCCATCTCCATGGGGCTGTAGGCGATCACGGGGATTTCATGGTCCCGGCAGAAGGGCAGCACATCCGCCTCGATCTCCCGGGAGAGCAGGCTGTACTTCACCTGGTTGGAGGCCGGGACGCAGCCCAGCTTCAGGCACTGCTCAAGCAGGTCCACCCCGAAGTTGCTCACGCCGAAGGCGCGGATCTTTCCCTGTTCCCGCAGGGTGGTCAGGGCGTCCAGGGTTTCGTCCAGCGGGGTACCGGGGTCCGGCCAGTGGCACTGGTACAGGTCGATCACCTCCACCCCGAGCCGCTGGAGGCTCGCGTCGCACTCGGCCAGCACCGACTCCCTGTTCAGGCACCGGCGGATCTCTACGGGCTGTCCCCGATCGTCCCGGGCTTGAAAAAACAGGGTCGACCCGTCCCGCCCGTCCCAGACCAGTCCGCACTTGGTGGCTACCACCACGTCGTTCCGGCGCTCGCGGATGGCCCGGCCCACAAGCTCCTCGCTGAGCCCGAACCCGTAGGCCGGGGCCGTGTCCAACACGTTGATGCCTGCATCCAGCGATGCGCTGACCGCGGCCTCGGGGTCATTTTGTTCGGTGCCCCCCCACAACCAGCCTCCCAGAGCCCACGTACCCAGGATTACGGGCGGGACCTCCAGGTCCGACCCGCCCAGCCGTTGCCGTTTCATGACCAGACTCCTTTGATAGAAGGAAGTGGTTTCCCGGTCCGGGACCGTTCCGTCGATGGTTTGGACAGGTCGCGGAAGAGACCCTTTTCCTGAACAACCTCCCTGCATGGAAGGGTGATGTGTTCCGTACGATTCTCGTTGACAGACCTCTTGTGTCCTTTTATATATGAACCAGGAGGTGTTTGACATGGCCCTTGTGACCATATCCAGGCATTTCGGCGCGGGCGGGCTCACCCTGGGCGAGAAGCTCTGCGACCGGTTCGGGTTTCAACTCGTGGACGCATCCACCATCGAGCAGTTGGCCAAGAAAGACAAGGTGAACCCCAACTGGCTCACCGCCATGGAGAAGGAGGCCACCAGCACGGTCCTGAGCCTTCTGTCCACCGTGGTCTCCCGCGGGCTCTTCTACAAGAAACCGGGCACTCCGGGATATCAGATAGAGCGAAGGCGGTACATGGACTTCCTGACCCGGATCTTCACCGCCATGGCCAACGAAGGCGGATACGTCATCGTGGGCCGCGGGGCCCAGGTGATCCTCCAGGACCATCCCAAGGTCGTGCACCTCCTCCTGGTGGCGGAATACGAAAACCGGGTCAAGTTTCTCCTGGAGCAGCACAACGTGTCCCGGGCCCAGGCCGAGACCGAGATCCGCGACAAGGAGAAGGAGCGTGCGTCTCTGGCCTCCCGCCTGTTCGACAAAGACATCGATGACCCCAGCCTCTACCACATGGTGCTCAACACCAGCCGGATGCCGTACGAATGGGTCCTGGAGACGGTATTCCAGCTGGTGAGCAGGTACGTGGACCGGGAGTGAACATCGCCCCTGCCGCCCGGACGCTGCTTCACACGGGCAGGGTCGTGTACTCCGGGTTGGCGCAGACCGGGATCAGACCGCCGGTGAGGCCCACCGTGGCCTTCACGGGCCGTATGGCGTGGGCCAGCCCCTTGGGGAGAAAGACCGCGCCCGGCGTTTCCACCTCGTAGAACTCCTCCCCCAGCATGACCTCGAAGGTGATGGCTCCCGGGTCTCCGATCATGAGGTAGATCTCATCGAAATCGTGACAGTGCGGGGTGGCCTTGCCCACCTGGTCCATCAGGTCCACCAGTTCCTGGGTGATCTCCTTGATGTAAAGATAGCAGGCCCACATGCTTGTGTCGGGCACCAGGTCCTTACACATCAGCAGGGGAAACGGGATCACGTCTCCCAGTTCATGGTCCGGAAGCTCGGTCACGTTCATGGGCCTTCTCACGATCAGGTGCTCGTTGGTTTTCTTGCTCATGTTCCTGCCTCCTGTTTTTCTTTCCGGGGAAAAGGGTTCATGCGGCCGCCAGGCAAAGGAAATGGAAGGCGTTATACATCCAGTTTGAATCCGAGATCCACTTCCGAGGCCGGAACACCGCCACGGATCCCCCAGTTTTCCAGTGGTGGTTCATGCAGGACGATCAGCAGGTCCATGGGGGGGATGTTCAACGCACCCAGATTGGCCACAACGGATTGATACAGCTTTTTTTTCGCATCCAGCGACCGGCCGGGAAACACGGTCATTTCGATGGTTGTGTAATCCACGGTCTTTCCCTTCGGAACCTGAAAATCCTCGGGTTCGATCTCGATGAGCCTCTGGTTTCTATCCAGTTCCGGGATCTGAAAAGAATCCACCAGGGCGGCATGAACCGCATCTGAAACGGCTTTCTTTTGCTGTCTGGATTTTCCCTTCCGCATTGTGATGGTAACGAGCGGCATATGGGTTTCCTCCCTCCTGCGGGCTGAACGCGGGTTGGCTCACTCTTTTTTCATGCCGAGCGTGAGGGGGACCGCCCCGGGTTGGAGGTCCGGGTGGGTCTTGTCCCAGAACGGCTGGATCGCCTCGGCCATCTCCTTCCCGCCGATCAGCCGGTTGAAACACTCCGCCTCGATCCGCAACCCCTCGGCCAGGGGCAGGCCGAACCCCCGGACCGCCGCTTCCTTGTCGGTGTGGATGGCGGGCTGCGGCAGCCGGCAGATGAACTCGGCCATCTCCAGGGCCCGGGGCAGGGACTGTCCGCGCGGGACCACCTCGTTCACAAGCCCGATCCGTTCCGCCTCCCGGGCGTCGATTACCCGGCCGGTGATGATCAGGTCCATGGCGCGTCCCATGCCGATGATCCGCGGCAGGCGCTGGGTGCCCCCGTCCGCCAGGCCGATATTCCAGCGGCGGCAGGTCACCCCGAAGGTGGCGTGCTCCTCGGCGATGCGCAGGTCAGCGAAGCAGGCCCACTCCAGCCCCCCGGCGTAGGCCACCCCGTTGACAGCGGCCAGCACCGGCTTATAGATGTCCGTCCACCGGCTCGGCCCCAGCATGCCCGGCCGCTCCCCCCGGTCATGTGCGGCGATTTCCGCCGGGGTCTCGGGCAGGAGGTCCGGCCGCTTCAGGTCCCCTCCGGCGCAGAAGGCCTTTTCCCCGGTGCCGGTGATGATCGCCACCTTGGCCTGATCGTCGTCCCGGAACCGGGTCCAGGCGCGGATGAGTTCCTGATGGGTGGTGGGTCCTATGCAGTTGCGCTGTTCCGGCCGGTTGAACCGGATGATGGTGATTTCCCCTCTTTTTTCGTAGGCGATCTCAGTGAATTCCATGTTCCCTTCCTCTTCCCCTTCAAGCAGCGTTTGCCGTATGTTCCGATATCTGCTGGACGATCTCGTCCCAGAGCCGGGGAAAGGCGATGCCGTGCCCCAGACCCTCCACCATGTGCAGCCTGGCGCCGGGGACGGCCCCGGCCGTTGCCCGGCCGTGTTCCGGAAGGACCAGCGGGTCCAGGGAGCCGTGGAGCACCAGGGTGGGGGCCGTGACCGACTTCAGCCCCTCCCGGCGGGAGCCGGCGGCCATGATGGCGGCCATCTGGCGCAGGAACCCCACCGGGTAGTAGCACCGCTCGAAGGCCAGGGCCAGGATATCCCGCTGGAGGGCCTCGTCGAACAGCGGGGATCCCCCGGCAAAGGTCCGGAAGACCATGGCCATGTGGTTGATGTACCCCTCGCGGTCGGCCGGCGGAGGCTGGAACAGGACCTGGGCGGCCTCGGGTTTGGGAGGGGGGAGGCCTTGTTCGCCGGTGGTTGACTCCAGGGAGATCAGCCCGGCCACGCAGTCCGGGTGCTCAATGGCCAGGGTCTGGGCGATCATGCCCCCCATGGAGATCCCGCACACATGTGCCTGCGGGATCCCCAGGGCCTGGATCAGTTCCCGGGTGTCCGCGGCCATGTCCGAGAGGGTGTAGGGCGCATCCACGTCTCCCCCCTCCAGCAGGCTGCCGGCAAGGATCGCCTCCATGGACGGAATGCCCCCCTCCTCGATCTTGGAGGAGAGCCCCACGTCGCGGTTGTCGAACCGGATCACGTAATGTCCCCGGTCCACGAGCTTGTTGCAGAAGTCCGGGGGCCAGCCCACCATCTGGCTGGCCAGCCCCATGATCAGGACCAGGGGCCGCCCGTCCGGCGGGCCGAAGGTGTCGTATTCAATCCGGATGCCGTTGGCTGCGGTTTGTGCCATAAGAATCCTCCCTGTGAGTGGTAACTTGGGTCGGAAAAACCTCTTCAATGTATCACACCGATGACGGTTTTCAACAACCAAAGGCATCCCCTTTGTGGTTGGCCCTCAGGCAGCGTTTCCTGTACTATTTTCCCACGGTACCGGGGTGCCGCCACGCTTTCTCACCGTTCCCTTCAGCCGGGAGAAGCCGGTAAAGGCCGTGTTTCGGTACCCGCCCTGGGGGACCGGAAGCTTTATAGGGAATGTGAACGGTTCGAGCCAGCTTCACAGACGGGTTTACCAGGATCGGGAGGAACGTTTTTGGAACGGGACAAGATCGTACGGGCCTTTCAACGGCATTTTTCTGGCACCCCGCGCTGTTTTCGTGCGCCCGGCCGGGTGAACCTCATCGGGGAGCATACAGACTACAACGACGGGTTTGTGTTCCCCATGGCCCTGAACCGGTACACCACGGTGGCCGTCTCAGCGCGGACGGACCGGCAGGTGAATATCTGGTCAGAGAACATGCAGGAATCCTGCTCTTTTTCCCTGGATCTCAACCAGAAGAAGCGGGACCACTGGAGTGACTACATCGCCGGTGTGGCGTGTGTGATGGAGGGGAAGGGGATCCGCCTGCCCGGGGCGGATCTGTACGTGGAGAGCTCCGTTCCGGTGGGTTCGGGCCTGAGCTCATCTGCCGCCGTGGAGATCGCCTCGGCCCTGGCCTTTCTCGGTACGGCGGACCGGACGCTGGCGCCCGCGGAGTTGGCCGGTCTGGGCCAGCTCGCGGAAAACCGGTTCGTGGGAATGAAGTGCGGGATCATGGACCAGTTCATCTCCGTTCACGGCGAGCGGGGACACGCCCTCTTCCTGGACTGCCGGACCCTGGAATACCGGCAGGTCCCGCTGGCGCCCGAGCGGGTTCAGATCGTGATCTGCAACACCATGGTGAAGCACGAACTGGGTGCTTCGGAGTACAACCGGCGCAGGGCCGAGTGCCGGGAAGGCGTCGGGATCCTGAAACAGGTTTTCCCGGAGGTGGATGCCCTGCGGGATGTGACGCCGGAGCAGTTCGAGGAATACCGGGGGGAGATGCCCGAAACGGTCAGAAAGCGATGCCGTCACGTGATCCGGGAAAACGGCCGCGTCCTGGACTCCGTGGAAGCGTTGGAGGGAGGAGACCTGGAACGGTTCGGCAGGCTGATGGACGCCTCGCACATCAGCCTGCGGGACGACTACCAGGTGAGCTGCCGGGAACTGGACATCATGGTGGAGATCGCCCGGGGACTTCCGGGGTGCCTGGGAGCGCGCATGACCGGAGGCGGGTTCGGTGGCTGCACCGTGAACCTGTTGGAGGGGGGTGCGGTGGAGGGCTTCCGCGAGGAGGTCGCCCGCGCCTACCGGAAGGAAACCGGGCTCGAGCCGGTGGTCCACGTTTCCGTAGCGGGTGCGGGCGCCCATGAATGGGCCTGACCCCCCACTGCTCAGGTGATCGGCCCTTTTGGATCATCCCCGAGGCGTTCCGGCTGGGAAGCGGCGGTATTGCGGTTCCCCCGGCGTTCGTTCTTTTCGCTGCGGGTGGAAGCGGATTCGGATGTCGCCGGCGGACGGGCAAAGGCGGGGAGGGTGAACAAGAAGGTGCTGCCGTGGCCCTTCCGGCTTTTCACCCAGATGTTTCCACCATAGTGCGAGATGATCTCCTTGCAGATAGGCAGGCCCAGGCCCGTCCCCTTGGGTTTGTCCTTCAGGGTGTCCTGTGTGACCTGACTGAACTTGTCGAAGATGATCGGAAGGTCGTTCTCGTCGATGCCGATGCCCTGGTCGGTGATGCTCACCCGGACCCATTTCGGCGATTCCCCGGTTCGCTTGCCGGGGAACACCTCCCCCTGGATCCCGACCTCCTTGCCCCGGAGGGAGAACTTGATGGCGTTCCCCAGCAGGTTCATCATGACCTGGTAGACCCGGTCCCGGTCCACGAAGACGGGTGGAAGGTCAGGGGGTATGTCCAGGGTCACCCGGAGTTCCTTCTCCTGGATTTCGTGGACCTGGGACTTGATCCCCTCCTGGATGATCTCCGCCAGGGATACGAATCCGTCGTTGTAGATCATCTTCCCCGCCTCGATCTTGGAAAGATCCAGGAAGTCGTTGATCAGCCGTGTGAGCCGCTCCGTCTCCGTGAGGATGATGCCCAGGAACTCCTTGCGGGTCACGCTGTCTTCATCGGCGTAATCCAGCAGGATCTCCGAGAAGGACCGGATGGAGGTGAGCGGCGTGCGCAGTTCGTGGGAGACCGAAGAGAGAAAGGAATCTTTCATGGCGTCCAGGATCTTCAGCTCCTCGTAGGCCTTTTCCAGGTCTTCGGTCCGCTCTCTCACCCGTTCTTCCAGCCCCTCGTTGAGCTTCCGAACCTCCTGTTCCGCCCGTTTCCGCTCCAGGATCTCCTGCTTCAGCTCCTGGGTCTTGGCGTCCACAAGGTCCTGAAGGTGTTCATGGTATTCCTGCAGCTGGGTTTCCGCTTTCCGGCGTTCGGTGACGTCCCGGAAGTTCCACACCCTTCCCACGGTCCGGTCCCCGATCTTCTGCGGCTTGGAGTAACGCTCGAAGATCCTTCCGTCCTTGAACTCCAGCAGGTCGAAACTTTCCGCGTCCTGCTCGGTGTAAATTTCCCGGACCTTTTGGACCAAGGCTTCGGGGTCCTCCAGCTGGTCCAGCGCGTGTGCAAACGCCTCATCGTCCTCCCCTTTTTCCAGCAGGTGTTCCGGGACCCCCCACATCTGGGAGAACATCTGGTTGTAGCTTTCGATCTTCCCCTCCCGGTTCACCACCAGGATGCCGTCGGCCGAGGACTCCAGGGTTGCCCGCAGGAGCGAGAGAGATTTCTGCTGTTCCTCCGTGGCGTTCTCGCTCTCCGTGATGTCCCGTGAGGTGAGCACCACGCCGCTCACCGCCTGGTTGTGAAGCAGGTTCTTGCCGATGGTCTCAAGGGTCCGCCACTCACCCGACTTGTCCTGGATTCGGTACTTGGCGTTCAGGGTGGTTTCCGGCGTTTCCTGCAAATGCTTGAATGCAGCGGCGACGCGGGGAAGGTCCTCCGGGTGGATCTGATCAAAGGGGCTTTTCCCGATCAACTCATCCGGCGTGTAGCCGAGCACCCGCTCTACGGAGGGGCTGAGGTACCGCCTCGACCCGTCCGCGTCCAGGATGGCGATCACGTCCGACCCGTTTTCCACCATGGACCGGAAGCGGTTCTCGCTCTCGTGAAGGTCGGCCAGGGATCTCTCCAGGGCCTGTGTCTTCTGCCGGACCAGCTTTTCCATCTTGTTGCGGTAACGGTTCACCTCCGCCGCCGCGGTGACCATGCTCTTGTTCAGCTGGAGGACCTCCCGGTCCAGGCTTCCCGAGAAGATGTACCCGGACCCGCCGGAAGCCAGTTCCTCGGAGGCGGCCCGGGCCTCTTCCATGGACCGATATATCGATGAGAAGTAGAGGATCACGATTAAGCTGCAGATCAGGATGCTGAGAACGGTAAAGATGGTAAGAACCTTCTGATCCGGCGGGTGGGTGTCCGGTGCCAGGCTGAAAGAGTGGATCACGAACAGGGTGACCAGCAGAAAGACGAAAAAACAGGCGAACTTTCCCTTCAGGGAGAAACGGTACGTTTCCCGGAAGCTTCCCCCCATCCGGTGGAGGTTTTTTTTCACCCGGGATCGGGCCGGAACGGTCAAGTAGTCCGAGATCAGGTAGGTGATGTACAAATAGATGGGCACGGCAACGAAAGCTGCCTGAAGTCCTATGAACAGATGTGCATTCGAGCCCAGTTTGAACGAGATGAAGATTAGGAGGCAGAGAACGACGGAGGAAGCCAGGATGCCCGCTGTTGCGGTGTTCATCAGGGGGAACCGGGAAAGGGCCTTGAGCAGCCGGGAGAGTTCATCCTCGGACAGATCGTTTTCAACCTGAAAGCCTTGTACATGATCGTTGATGACGCGAAGATTCCCTAATTCCCAGCGGAGGCCGAAGGTGCGGAGCAAGCCGAAACAGAAGTAGTGCAGAAGGGAAACCAGAACCAGCATGAAAATAAAGATGAATCCCACGATGTTGGGAAGGATTTCCAGAAGAGATGTGTCTCCTTTGAGGTAGCACAACCCGTATAAATAGAAAAACCCGTAGAACGAGGCGACCTGACCGCCCAGTACGCTCAGCAGGGCGATGCTGAAGGTGTAGCTGGTTCGTTTGGAAAGCCAGTGAACGATGTTCATGAACGATCCGTTTCGTTTCTGGATCATTTATTATATACAACTTCCCCGAATAGGGGGAGCGCTCTTCTATAGATCGGCAGGCTTCGGAATTTATTTAACTTTTTCGAGTGGATATCCAGAATGTGGGCCCGCGATAAAAAGAGTTCACAGGCGGATTTCCGGTGTCAACCCCGGATTCCCGTCGCACGGAGGACACGCCCGGTGAAGCCGGCGGAGTCGGTTCCCGGGAAAAGCGCCTTACGGATCTCGAAACTATCTTCGCCGGAGTTGACTTTCCAATCAAGGGTTTGCTAAGTTTTTCTCATTACGGATCGGGATTTCGCGGCGGATAAGAGGACCATCCTTTTCATAAGCGAGTGTCAGGAGGAGTGTAACGATGGAAGGGAAAAAGAGAGTGCTGGTTGTGGATGATGAGCCCGATTACGCGGAGATGGTGAAAAAATACCTGGAAAAGGAAGGGTTTGAGGTGGAGATCGCTTATGACGGGGTGGAGGGTCTCGAAAAGGTCAAGGCCAATCCTCCGGACGCTATCGTCCTGGACGTCATGATGCCGGAAAAGGACGGGTACGCGGTCTGTTCCGAATTGAAAAAGAGCGATCAGTTCAGTGATATCCCCATTGTAATGCTTACGGCGGTCAGTTCGCACGTGGCCACCACCAAGTACTCCCATCACAACGGCGCCAGCATGGAGGCCGACGATTATCTCCCCAAACCTGCCACGGCGGAGGAGATCACCGAGAGCGTGAAGGGGTTGCTGGAATAATAGAGACCCCTTTCCCGCATTTTCTTCCATTCTCCAGGGGGAACCCTTCGCGCTTTTCAGGTGCATCCAGGATCAGGACCTCGAGGGCCATGCTTCCATAAACTCCTGTAATGACAGAATTCCTGCGTCTTCCGGGAAATCGGTGACTGTCCCCAATTTCCCACTTTCCGGTTCGGCTCTCAAGGAAGGACCCGTTCCTGAATGCTATGGAGAGTTCTTCTCGTCCTTACAAGCCTTCAGTGGCAATCCTCCGGCTCGTTCGTTCTGCGAAGAATCCCACGGAACCCAAAGGTTTTTCTTCATTCAATTCAGGCGAGCAAGAAGGGTTCGTATGCAAGTCCTGGCGAAGGGCCAGGCCGAAAGACCGAACAGTTCCCGCCCTTCGCCGGCACAGACACCACAGAGGGATGCTTCTGGTGCACATGCCAGGCGAAGGTGCGGGTCGTGAGACAGACCTGTAGGTCGCCGCAGCGACCTTAGGTCGCCGCAACGACACGGACTGAGCCCAACGAAGCAGACGGGTGCTTCTTATTCCCCGGATGAGCTTGGCAGGGTTACACGGAAGATACTGCCCTCGCCCGGTTGGCTTTCCAGGTCGATTTTTCCCCCGAGGGCATCCACGATCCCCTTCACAATGGGCAGTCCGAGGCCGGTTCCGGTGATGTAGCGGGTTTGGTCGTTCTTGATCCGGTAGAATTTCTCGAAGATCTTCTCCAGGTGACGCTCTTCGATGCCGAAACCGTTG
>CAYTRL010000069.1:0-18370 GCA_964439795.1 uncultured Thermodesulfobacteriota bacterium | reverse complement strand
AACGCAGTCGCGGAGCCGGGCATACCAGTAGGGGTCTTGGATATTGAGGTTGATGGTGGCAAGGGCGCGTTCCGCCGCCACGATATGAACCGCCTCGTAGAGGGTTTGAAGCAACCCCCCCAGAAAATCCATATCGAACCAGGCCCGGCCCTCCCGCCACCCGGCCACAAGCACATGAACCGGGGTCCAGTTCAGCTCGTTTTCCGTGTTCCAGAGCATGACCACACCCTGGTACCTGCGAGCCGCCGCCGCCGTATGAAGCGCCAGCTGCCCCAGGTAGGCCCCCTGCCCCACGCCGCGGTACCCGCTGCATTCTCCTTCGGCGCACGACACGCTCTCCCATCCTGCCGGCTCGGGGGCTATCCTCAGTAGATACCCTTCTTCCGTGCGGACGAACGGGGCGGTGGTCGCATCCCCGATCAGGGGGAGAGGCGAAATTCCCCGGCCGTCCAGTCCCAGGATCAGTGTGTCAACCGGTGCCCAATCCACATGGCCATGGAACCTCCCGTCCGGCCCCCCGGGAAAGGCGTACGCCTGCACAAGTCCCGGATCAACGTCCAGGTCTTCCCGTTCCAGCCACCGGAACCCCTCCTCCCTGGATGGAGACACGCGGCCACTGGCAGGATCGTAGTACAGCGCCTCTTCCTGGACCGCCGACCAGTTCAGCCAGAACTTGGCCGTATCCGCGTCCAGGGCTTTCATGTCCTCCAGTTGCTCTTCAAAAGGACGGATGCCGGGAGTAAATACCACGCCCTGGTGGTATTGCAGGAGGAAGGAAACTTCCTGCGGCCCGGCCGAAGCGAGATCCTCCCTGTGGCCGGAACCGCAGGCAGTTGCCCACAAGCCCAACAGAACAAGTACCCCGAAAGTGCGCATAGACACGGCGGATGCCCCACGAAACGACGGGTCCCTTCGGTGCATGGAAAAACCGGTTGCATCCCTTCCAGTCTATCTTCTAACCCCCGGACCCGCAAATCCAGGTATTCTTAACGTAACCCTGTGTTCATTTTGGAAATGGATCGTTTTTCTTTCTTCGTGTTTCGTCCCGGAAACAGGTGGATGAGCAGGTTCCGGGAAGACCGCCGGTCCCGCGTACCCGCACCCCGGCCGGAATGCACCGCAGTGCGGCTTTGCAGAGGAGCTACTCCGGTTGATGAGGGCAGGGACATTTGATAAAATTGGTTTATTATAAAGAGCACAAAATCTCTGCGGAATCCGGAAAAGCCGGGAGCTCGCGAAATCCGATCCAGCGATCCATGAAGGGGTAAACGGCCCTTGGACAAAATGAAACAGACGCAAGGAGATGAACCTCTGCTCGATTTTCTCGTGGATTCCTCCTTTTTCAAGGGAGTGGACCGGGAGAAGCTGGCACACATCGCGGATCAACTGGAGGTCGTTCATCTCCGGGAAGGGGCGCTTCTTTTCGGACAGGGGGATTCCAGCGATGCCCTCTACGTGGTGGAGAGCGGCCGCCTCCGGGTTTCGATCCGGCATGAGGACGGTGGGGAAACGGTGGTGGGAGAGATCGCCGAGGGCGACCCGGTGGGGGAGATCCAGATCCTGACCGGCGGAAGCCGGACGGCGGAGGTGTCCGCACGGGTCGACAGCAAGCTCGTGAAGATCTCCAAGGCGGCGTTCGAAACCCTCGTGGAGAACACACCGGAGGTCTTGAGGCATTCCGCCGCATTCATCCGAAGGCGTCAGCAGATCAACAGTCTGATCGAGGTCCTGCCGCACCTGTTCGGTCCGTTGACGGTTCCGGAAATGGAGAGCCTTGTTTCCAGCCTGGAGTGGCTCCACCTTCGCAGGGGAGAGACCCTCTTCCGCCAGGGGGACCCGGCGGACGGGTTGTATATCGTGATCAACGGGCGGCTGCAGGCCGTCCGGCGCTCAGGGAACCGGGGGAGCAACGCGGTGGGGGAAATCTCCCGCGGGGAATGCGTGGGAGAGATGGCCCTCATCTCCGGCGCACCCCGATCCGCGGATGTCCGTGCCATCCGGGATACGGAAGTGGCCCGGCTGCCCAGCGAGGCGTTTGATCGCCTGCAGGCGGAATTCCCTCACATGATCATCAATATTTCCAAGATCCTGGTGCAGCGCCTGACAAGGAACATCACCGATGCCCCGAAACGCCGGAGCAGAATCAACCTGGCGATGATCCCGGCCGGGACCGCCGTACCCGCGTCCGAATTCACGGAACGTCTGGCAGGGGCCCTTTCCCGGTACGGTTCCCTCAGGCATCTGAACAGCAGGATCGTGGACCAGGCCCTGCAAACTCCCGATATATCTCAGACCTCGGAAAAACACCCGAACCACATCCGCCTCCTCACCTGGCTGGGGGAGCAGGAGATGGACCACGAGGTCGTCCTGTATGAAGCCGACAGCGGGGCCTCCCAATGGTCGAACCTTTGCCTGAGACAGGCGGACCATATCCTCATCGTGGGGGAGGCGGACGGCGATCCTGTTCCCGGGAAGATGGAAACCGCGTTGTTGGGGAACGGAAACTGCGTGCCGCCGGAAAACCGTTCCCTGGTTCTCCTGCACACGGCACAAAAGGACCACCCGACCGGAACCCGGACGTGGCTCGATCATCGGGAGGTCGCGTGTCATCATCACGTGCGATGGAATAAGACAAGCGACTTCTCGAGGCTGGCTCGTGTCCTTACGGGAAACGCCGTCGGGCTCGTCCTGGGCGGAGGAGGGGCCAGGGGATATGCCCACATCGGGGCCCTTCAGGCCCTGGAAGAGGAGGGGGTTCCCGTTGACATGATCGGAGGAGCCAGCATGGGGGCCGTGATTGCCGCGGCCTATGCCATGGGCATGAGGTGCGAGGAGATCGCCGAGAGAAACCGGGACCTTTTCCGCCGGCATGATCCGTTCCGGGAGTATACCTTGCCGATCATATCCGTCCTCCGGAGCCGGAGGCTGGAGCGGCTTCTCAAGGAAGGGTTCGGGGATATGCAGGTGGAGGACCTCTGGCTGAACCTCTTCTGCATCTCTTCCAATCTGTCCACCGCAGAGGTGGCCGTCCACAGGGGAGGCAGCCTGTGGGGAGCGATCCGCTCCAGCGTTTCACTCCCCGGCATTGTGGTCCCCGTCATCCAGGGGAGAAACCTGCTCGTGGACGGGGGCGTGCTGAACAACCTTCCCGTGGATGTCATGCAGGAAGCCTGTGGAGGAACGGTGATCGCGGTGGACGTCAGCAGCCAGAACGACCTGCTCCTGGACGATGCCATGGAGACCATGCCGTCTCCCTGGAAGATGGTGTGGAACCGCATCAATCCGTTCGAGAAAAAAATCAAGGTGCCCACGATCCTGTCCGTAATGGGACGGACGGCCATGCTGGGAAGCGTTGCCAAGAGGAACGAAGTGAAAAACCGCTCCACCCTGTATCTCAACCCGCCGGTTGAACAGTTCGGATTCCTGGAGATGTCCTCCGTGGACGAAATCGCGAAAATGGGCTACGAGTACGCGATCAAGAAGATCCGGGACTGGAAGACGCGTACGCCGGACACGATACCCCGGGCGTGAGGCTCGGGGAGGAACCGTTCACAGGGGCCGGACGGGGCTGTGTCTTCCTGCCGATCTCTCCCTTCCCCACAACCCGCCGCCCATGGATTTTCTCCGCGACGGATGATACAAAATGGGCGGTTTGAAGAACAAGCCGGAAGCGTGCGGAACAAAAGAAAACAAGCCAGGGAGACGCGCATGAAAACGGTACAGGGGTTTCCGTCCACCATGCAGGACGACTATCCGCTCAACGTGATCAACATCATCCGGCACGGAGCCCGGAACTTCGAGAAGCGTGAGATCGTGAGCAAGACCGCGGACGGCATATTGCGGTCCACCTACGCGCAGTCGTACGAGCGGATCAAGCGCCTGGGCAAGGCCCTGGCAGGGCTCGGCGTGCAGGCCGGGGACCGGGTGGGGGTGCTGGACTGGAACTCCCACCGGAACTACGAGCTGTACTTCGGCATCCCGGGAGCCGGGGCCGTGATGCTCCTCATGAACCTCCGGCTCTCTTCGCAGGACCTCGCGTATGTGGTGAACCACGCCGGGGCCCGCATCGTGTTCGTGGACGAGACCCTGCTCCCCATGGCCGAGGCCGTGGCGCCCGCGTGCGAGACCGTGGCCGGATACGTGATCCTCACGGACAAGAAACTGTCCGAAATCCAGACCACCCTGTCCCCCGTGTACAGTTACGAGGAACTGCTGGCCGACGCGGACCCCGACTTCACATGGCCGGTCATGGACGAGCGGGCCGCGTGCGCGGCCTGCTACACCACCGGCACCACCGGCAGGCCCAAGGGGGTCTACTATTCGCACCGCAGCACGTTTCTGCACGCCCTGTCCATCTGCTGCAACATCCAGATGTCCTACCAGGACTGCTTCCTGCAGCTGGTGCCCATGTTTCACGCCATGGGCTGGGGCGGCCCCTACTTTTCCACCCTGGTGGGCGCAAAGTTCGTGCTGCCCGGGATGTACAACCTGGAACGGCTGGATCTGCTGGCCGAACTCATGGTGCAGGAGGGGGTGACCAGCACCGCAGGAGCGCCGGCCCTGCTCATGCCCATGCTGGAGTACATCAAGAAGCTGGACCCGAAACCGGACCTGCGGGGGGCGCGCCTCCTGTGCGGCGCCACCGAGCCCCCCCTGGCCATGATGAAGGATTTTTTCCACCTGACCGGTGCGGAGATCGTCCACGCCTACGGCGCCACCGAGACCTCGCCCCTGACCAGCGTGAACCGCCTGAAACCCTGGCTGGAGGAGTCGCTCTCCGAGGACGAGAAGTGGGACCTCCGCCGGAAGCAGGGGTACGTGGTCACCGGCCTGGACGTGAAGGTCCTGGATCCGGGCGGCAGGGAAGTCCCCCGGGACGGGAAGACCCCCGGGGAGTTCTGCATCCGGGGGCCGTGGATCACCGGGAGCTACCACGATCCCGAGTCGGGTGCTCAGCCGTTCACCGAAGACGGCTACTGGAAGAGCGGGGATGCGGGGACCGTGGACGCCGAAGGCTACCTGAAGATCACGGACCGCATCAAGGACGTGATCAAGAGCGGCGGGGAGTGGATCTCCTCGGTGGATATGGAGAACGCCCTGATGGCCCATCCCGCCGTGCTGGAAGCCACCGTGATCGGCGTGGCCCATCCCAAGTGGGAGGAGAGGCCGCTGGCAATCGTGGTCCTCCGGGAGGCGTTCCGGGGATCGGTGGACAGGGAGGACCTTCGGAAGCACCTGCTGAAGAGCTTCGCCAAGTGGCAGCTGCCCGACGAGATCCTGTTCGTGGACGCGTTCGACAAAACCAGCGTGGGCAAATCGGACAAAAAGACGTTGCGGAAGAAGTATGCCCACATCTATGATGAAACATCCGGCGGCTGAGGCCGGTCGTCCACCTGAACCAAGGAGAAACCAGTCCTGTCCAGCCATCAGAGAAACCGGATCTTCCTGGCGCTGCTGCTGGCGGTAGTGTGCGGGGGTCTCACAACCTTCCTGGTCCGCCTGAACGTGCTGAAGGACCTGGAACTCGGCAGCCTGGACGCCCGGTTCCGCCTCCTGGCCCGGCCGGAACGGGCCAGCCGCGACGTGGTCCTGGCGGTGATCGACGACAAGAGCCTGGAGGCGTTCAAGCAGAACAACGTGGTGTGGAAGTGGCCCCGGGACATCTATGCCGTCCTCGTCCGCTACCTCCAGCGCGGCGGGGCCCGGGTGATCGTATTCGATATCCTCTTTTCCGACCCGGACACGGACCGCCTGGGCACGGACGCGGAGGAGACGGACGGAGCTTTTGCACAGGCCATGCACGACGCGGGCAACGTGGTGCTGGCCTCACACCTGCTCCACCGGGAGGACCTGCTGAACCGGGACAACCCCCTGGTGCGGAGCAACCCCTTCTCCGTAGTGCCCGCCTCCGGACGGGACCGTTTTCCACGCTTTACCAGCGCGGTGCTGCCGATCCCCCTCTTCCAGGAGTCCGCGGCCGCCCTGGGTTCGGCCAACTACACGGAGGACCCCGGCGACGGGATCTGCCGCCGTGTCCCGCTTCTGTCCCTGTTGGGGAAGGACGTGTTTCCGCACCTGGGTCTGGCCGCCTGTCTGTTGTCCGGGAACACCCGCACCGTGGAGGTGCTCCCCTCCGGAAGGCTCCGCGTAGCGGGCAGGGAAGTGCCCGTAGACCCGGAGGGACGTTTCCGGGTGTCCTGGTACGGCCGGGGCGGTCCGGGGGGGTGCTTCCCCTACTACTCCGTGGCAGCGCTGGTGACCTCTGCCGTGGCCGAGGAAACCGGGCACACCCCGGTGCTCCCCTCCTCACGGTTCCGGGACAAGATCGTCATCGTGGGTGCCGGCGCCACCGGGCTGTTCGATTTCCGGAGCACGCCCTTCACCGGGTTGGAGCCCTACCCGGCCATGGAGATCTACGCCACGGTGTTGAGCAACCTGCTCCAGGGAGATTTTCTGGTCCGCGTTCCTCCGGCCGTCCCTTGCGCGGCCGTCTTCCTTTTCTCCCTGGCGGTGTGCGCCTCTTTCTTTCTGAGCAAACGTGTCCGCACCGCGGTGGTCGTCACCGCCCTGTGCGGTGCCGGCTGGATGGCCGTCTCGCTGGCCCTTTTCCGATGGCACACCCTCTGGCTGGACCTGGTGGGCCCGGAACTCTCTCTGCTGGTCTCCTTTACGCTGGCCGCCGTGGTGAGCTACCGGACCGAGGGCCGGGAACGCCGCCGAATCCGCGCCGTGTTCAACCGGTACGTGAGCCCCGCGGTGGTCTCCGAGATCCTGGAAAACCCGGAGGAGCTGGCCCTGGGGGGAAAAGAGGTCACAGCCAGCATCTTCTTCTCCGACATTCGCGACTTCACCGCTATCAGCGAGGATATGTCCCCTCCCGTCCTGGTGGAACTGCTCAACAACTACTTCACCCTGGCCACGGACCGGATCCTCCGGAATCAGGGGCTCCTGGACAAGTACATCGGAGACGCGGTCATGGCCGTCTTCGGTGCCTTGCTTCCCGACCAGCCGCACGCTGTACAGGCCTGCACCGCCGCCCTGGAAATCCAGGAGGCGTTCCGGCAGCGGGAACGGACGGCCCCGGCAGGCGCGCCTCCCCTGGAGACGCGGATCGGGATCCATACGGGCTCGGTGGTGGCCGGCAACATCGGCTCGCCCCTGCGCATGCAGTACACGGCCATGGGAGACACGGTGAACATCGCCTCACGGCTGGAAGGAGCCAACAAGGTCTTCGCTTCCCGCATTCTGGTGAGCGAGTCCACCCTCCGGGCAACGGAGGGTGCGTTCACGGCCCGGGAACTGGATTGGCTGCGTCTCAAGGGGAAAAAGACCGCAGTGGCGTGCTACGAGCTGCTGGGAAGAAAGGGGGAGGTTTCGGAGGAGACGGAACGTCTTCTTGACTTGTTCCAAGAAGGCCTCCGGTGGTACCGTGTCCGGGAGTTCCAGAAGGCTCTGGCCGTGTTCGAATCCCTGCTGGAATCGTTCCCGGGGGATACTCCCTCGCGCATCTACCTGCACCGCTGCGGGACGTTCCTCGCGTCTCCGCCGCCCCCGGACTGGGACGGATCTTACAAGATGGATACAAAATAAGGAGGGCTACGGATGGTTTCCGGACGAACCGCCGCGGGGCTTCTCATCACCGTATTCTGTGCCCTCTCCCCGGCCTTTGCCGGGGACACCGACGTCACCCGGCGCTCACGGAACGACGCACGCGAGGGCCCCGGGAGCTACTACCCCCTGGTGTGCGTCCTGCCGGCGGACACCCCGGTGGAAATCCTGTCCAGGCAGGGCGGCTGGTTCCAGGTCCTTTTGGAGAGCCCCGGCCTGATAGCCGAACAAAAAACGGTTCAGCCCGGTCCCGGGTTCTGGCTTTCGAGGAACTGCTTCCGAGAAAAAGGCGCTTCCTCGCCCCCTCGCGAACTCTCCTTCCCCTGGCAGTCCCTGTCCGCCTCCCCGGCGGCCGTGTCCGCCGCGGTACGGGGATTTGCACAGCGTTTCTCGCCGGCCCGTGAAGGCTGCCTGGATGAACTGGAGAAGTTCGGGCAGGGTTTGCTGCCACCGGAAGAGGTTCTCCGGTTCCGGGAGGAATCCGCACGGCTCCTCAAGGAAAAGGGGTTCGCTCGGGCGCCCTCCACGACGGACCCGGCCCTTCTCACCCCCTGCGAGATTTCACTGGCTGAGGAGGGGGTGGGCCAGGGAATCGCCGCCCGCATTGCGGACCGCGGCCTGCTGGAAAACCGTGAACTCCAGGTCTATGGGAACCTTCTTTCCGTCTGGATGCAAGAATGCACCGGTGCCTACGATGTACCGTTCACCGTGTACGTCCTCCAGGGCGACGACCTTTATGCCATGGCGGTACCCGGCGGGAAGATTTTCCTGACGGAGGGGATGGTCCGGGCCTGCCGGGACGAGGCGGAGTTGGCCGCGGTGATCGCACACGAAATGATGCATGTCATTCTCCGGCACGGTGTGCGCGAGATGGGAGAGCGGCCGATGAAGATCAAGGCGGACCTGGCCATAAACGAGCTGGACAAGGAAGCCGGGGAACCGAACGACCCGGTGATGGAGGGGCTCGAGCGTTATGCAGCGGCCGCTTACGAAAGCGTTGCCCGTCCCCGTCTGCAGAGCTACGAGGTGGAGGCGGACCGTGGGGCCATGCTCCTTCTGGCCTGCGCGGGGTACGACCCGTCGTCCCTGCCACGCATGGTAACGACGATCCGCGACCGCACAGCCGCCGCAGGGCCCGCCGCCAGGGACAACCCGTTTCTGAAGATGGATTTTGAAGATCGGGCCCGGAAGGCCTCTTCCTTCGTGGAGGGTTCCCTGAAGGGTGTCCGGGGCGTCACCAACCGCGAGCGGTTTCTGCGAAACACCACGGTCTCCCCTCCCGGGAAAACGCCCCCGGGAAGGGCGCCGGATGTGACACGTCACCCGAAGGATTGAGGTGCCCGCAGGGCGAGGCGTGAGGTCGCGCCGATTCCAATCCCGAGGAAAGATATCTACCCCCCAAGGAGGTGAAAATGGAATTCCTCGACCGATGGTTTCAGATCACAGTTCTCAAGGATGAGGCGGAAGTCTTCAAATCGTTTAAGACTCTCTACCTGTATGGATTCGGGGTTCTGCTGGGCTCTCTTCTGTTTTTCCTCTTCAGCAGCATCCGGTCCGTGCAGTTGCCCTTCCTGATCATTGGCGCCATGCTCCAGATCAATGCGGTTTTAATGTTCCTGTACGCGGGCGTTGTCAAGATCGCATGGGAGCTGTCAATAAAAATTGACAGCGCCGGTTCCCCGAAAGCGGATGAAGCGTGATCTGCTGTTGACCGTCCTTTCCGTGATGACACCCTCAACGCATGTTGGCCTTTGCTGAAACCACATTTATCAAAGAATCGGTTTTTGAAAAAACAAAAGGCACCGGCAGGAGGGTATGGAACAGGCATCCGGAGAAGCCGCCGGCGGCCGTGTGACCGTCTCCCTCTCCGGCCGCGTACAAACCCTTCAGTTTTCCCGCTCTCACGCCCCATGAAGTCCACTTCCCGCCCGTCCGCGGGTGCGGGCCGCTGGATATTTGCAGTCCCGTTTTTTCTGCGCTAGGCTTGTCCTCTTCTGTCGCAGAAGGAATCACATCCCGTTCAGGAACGACTGCGTCACCTCGTAAGCACATGCCGAAGCATGGAGCGATCCATGGGGAAACCGAAAAAGTACTATGCCGTGGTCCGCGGCCGCCACCCGGGCATCTACAGCGCCTGGTTCGGCGCGGCCGGTGCCGAAGCCCAGATCCGGAACTACCCCGGGGCGCGCTACAAGGGGTTTGCCTTCCTTGAGGAGGCCCGGGAATGGATGGAGAGTCCGGAACATACCCGAGCCCCTTCCCGGCGGAAAACGCCCCCTCCCCCCCCTGAGTCGTCCGGCGAAACACCGGAAGGGATCGTCATGTACACGGACGGCGCCTGCCGGGGGAACCCCGGCCCCGGCGGGTACGGTGCGGTCATCCTGGAAGGGGATCAACGGACCGAAATGGCCGAGGGCTATCGCCTGACCACCAACAACCGGATGGAGCTTCTGGCCTGCATCGCGGCGCTGGAGTCGTTGAAAGCCCCTGCCAGCGTGGCCCTGCACAGCGACTCCAGCTATGTGGTCAACGGCATCAGCAAGGGGTGGGCCCGGAAATGGCGCGCCAACAACTGGATGCGCACCCCCCGGGAGAAGGCCCGAAACGCCGACCTCTGGGCAAGGCTTCTGGATCTTTGCGATCGTCACCGGGTACGCTTCGTCTGGGTGCGCGGCCACGCAGGCAACCCGGAGAACGAGCGATGTGATGCGCTGGCCACCGGGGCGGCGGCGGGGCCGGACCTCCTGGAGGATCCGGAGTATGCCCCGCACCCGCCCGGTTAAGCCAGGGGAGACCCGTGAAAAAGGAAAACAGAGCATGGCTCTGCTGTCCCTGAAAAATATACGCATGGCTTTCGGAGGTCCGGTATTGCTGGACGGCGCGGACCTGCAGATCGAGCGGGGGGAGCGGATCTGCCTGATCGGCCGCAACGGTGCGGGCAAGTCCACCCTGCTGAAACTGCTGCACGGCGAGTTGACGCCCGACACCGGGACGGTCCACAGGGAACAGGGGCTCAAGACGGCCCTGCTTCCCCAGGAGGTTCCCCTGGGCCTGGAGGGAAGCGTCTACGACGTGGTGGCCTCCGGGCACCCCCGGAACGCAGCCCTGCTCCACGAACACCAGCGGCTCAGCCGCGCAGCGGCGGAGGGAAACGACCCGGAGACGATGGCCCGCCTGAACGAGGTGCAGCATGCCATGGAAGCAGGGGGGGCCTGGCAGCTCCACCGGCAGGTCCGGACGGTCATTTCCCGCGTGGGCGTGGAGGAGACGGCCTCCTTCGGCGACCTTTCCGCGGGCATGAGACGCCGGGTCACCCTGGCCCGTGCCCTGGTGAGCGATCCGGACATCCTGCTCCTGGACGAGCCCACCAACCACCTGGACATCGACACCATCACCTGGATGGAGGAGTTTCTCCTGCGGTTCGCAGGGACTCTGCTCTTTGTCACCCACGACCGGGCCTTCCTCAAGCGGCTGGCCACCCGGATCGTGGAGCTGGACCGGGCGGTGCTCTTCTCTTTTTCCGGGGCCTACGAGGACTACCTCGATCTCCGGGAGGAGAGGCTCCGGAACGAGTCGGCGCAGAACACGGAGTTCGACAAGCACGTGAAACGCGAGGAAGCCTGGCTCCGCAAGGGGCTCCGGGCCCGGCGCACCCGCAACGAGGGCCGGGTGCGCGCCCTGATGGAGATGCGGGAAGCGGTGGAAAGGCGCCGGGCGCGAAGCGGGGACGTGCACATGATGCTGCAGGAGGCGGAACGCTCGGGCCGGCTCGTGCTCCACGCCCGGGATGTGGGGTTCGCTTACGGGGATGTGTCGATCGTCAGCGGTTTTTCCTTTACCGTCATGCGCGGAGACCGGGTGGGGATCATCGGGCCAAACGGGTGCGGCAAGACCACGCTGCTGCGCATCCTCCTGGGGGAGATTGAACCGGACCAGGGATCCGTGCGCCGGGGGACCCGCCTGGAGGTGGCCTACTTCGATCAGCTGCGGGCCCAGCTGGATGAAAGCAGGAGCCTGCAGGAGAACGTTGCCGACGGCGGGGACACGGTGTTCGTCAACGGCAAGCCGCGAAACGTCATCGGCTACCTCTCGGACTTCCTCTTCACCCCGGCCCAGGCCCGGGCTCCCATCACGGCCCTGTCCGGAGGAGAGCGGAACCGGCTCCTTCTCGCCAAGCTGTTCACGCGCCCTTCCAACGTGCTGGTCCTGGACGAACCCACCAACGACCTGGACCCGGAGACCCTGGATCTGCTGGAAAGCATGCTCGCTGCGTACGCGGGTACGGTCCTGATGGTGAGCCACGACCGGGCGTTCCTGAACAACGCGGTCACCTCCTCCCTGGTCTTCGAGGGCCCGGGGCGGGTGCGGGAATACGTGGGCGGTTACGACGACTGGCTGCGCCAGCGACCGGGCGGAGAGGGGGAGTCACGGTCCGGACCCCAGGAGAAAAAGGTCCGGCCGCGCACCGCATCCCCGGGGCCGCGCAAGCTCACGTTCCGGGAACGGCGTGAACTGGAACAGCTTCCGGACCGGATCGAGGAGATGGAAGACCGGAAGCGCTCCCTGTACGACACCCTGGCCGACCCCTCGCTGTACAAGGGGGATGGCCGGGAGATCGCACATCACAAAAGCTGCCTGCAGGAACTGGAACAGGATCTGGCAACCGCCTATACGCGGTGGGAGGAGCTGGAAGAGCTGGCCCTCCAGGCGGGCGGGTAGCACGGGGAGCGCGGTCCGTTAAAATTTGACCTCGTTACTCCTGCTCTCTTCGAACTCGCGTCGGGCCGCTTCCTGTCGATCGTCCCGGATCGCTCCCTTGTCGTGGTAGCCGAGGGTGGCGTCGTTGAACACGATCTCCAGCTTCTCCGCAAAGCCGGACTTCTCCCGATCCGGGTTGACCTGTACCTTGAAGAAGGCTCCATGCTGCCCGAACGCCTTGTTGGGCGGATGGATGGCGCTGACCAGCCCGTAGCTGGCCCGGTAGGGCCCGGAGCCGCGGCGGTCCGCACGGTCCGGCTCGCCGTACTTCTGCTCGAGCTTGCGGATGATCTCCCGGACCTTCACCCCCTCGCGATAGTTCTGCGTGTACAGGAGGAGGAACATCTGGGAACCGCTTACCCGGGAGGTGAAATCCGCCTTGATCAGGGTTCCGTCCTTGAGACGGATCTTGAGAACGGGGCGGTGGTACCGCCGGTTCTCGGCCGGCGTCTCCTGCGGACCTTCCCACTCGGCCACATCCTCCCCGAGGTTTTCCCGCACCTGCTCGATGCTCATGCCGAGACGGAGCCCGCGCACGTCGGGCCTGCCCCGCTGCGGGGCTTGTTCCTCCTCCCGCCTTCTCTCCTCTTCACGCCGCTCTGCATCCCTGCGCTTCTTGGCGGCTTCCGCATCGGGGTTGTAGTAGCTGTAGAACTGAGCCTCCCGACCCTCCGGTTCCGCAACCTGCGCCCGCGCCATCATCGGTTCGAATTCGGTCCGGTTCCCGTCGGCCACGCGCCGGTGCTCGCGCGGCACCACCAGGACCCAGGCTTCTCTCACCTTCCCGCAAACACCACAGTAGGTGCGGTAGGCCTGGGTCATCAGGTCCCGGACCGCGTCCTCCTCGGTGGCGGAGAGGCCGGAGGGGGCCTCCACGAGCAGATTCGGGGAGTATCCCCGGAGACAGAGGCCAAGCGTGATGGAATCCGAATAAAAACCCCGCTGGAGCCAGAACCGGGCGTCGTCTTCCCGGGGGCTGGGGAGCTGGATCAGGAAGTCGTTGGACAGCAGGGCGACGATGGGATTGGGGAACGGCCCCTCACCCATGAAAAGGCCGTCTCGGAAACGCCCCTGGATCTGGTTCGGGGAGTGATCCCGGGGCCCCACCCGGAGCACGGCCACGCCATCTCCGTGGGCCAGCCCGTTGCGCACCTCCCCCTGGTAGGTAAAGTGGTCCTGGGGAAGGCCCCCGGAGACCCAGACCCGGGCGCCGCTGTCCGGGTCGTGGAGAAAGCGCGCCTCCGACCGCTTCGGCTCATATGCGAAGTCCACTGGATACGATACCTCCCCGTCCCCGGTGACGAGAACCGCCGGAACCGGCGGCTCCCGTACCCGAACCGCTTCCTCCTGTTCCGGGGGAGAGTCGATCTCCTCTTCCCGCGCGGGTTCTTCAACCCGGGGCACCACCTGTTCCGGCGTCTCCCTGGGAACCACCTGTTCCGGTATTTCCCGGGGAACCGGTGGAGCGTCCCGCCCTTCACGCCTGTCGGAAAAGTACCGGCTGTAAACCCAATAGATCAGAGCCAGGACAAGGATGATGAAAAGTACCTTCTGAAACCCCTGCATCCTGCCCTCCGATGGAGCGTTCACTCCTCTAACTCATTCTTCCGCCCGCCCCTCAGTACACGCCGCGATTCCTGCGGTCGCGAATTCGATGCAGCTCCAGTGGGGATATTCCCACCACACGAGCGAAACCCTGCTTGCCTGACAGAACCATCTTCTCAGAGGCCTGCCCCTCGGAGGATCTCCTCCTTCAGAGGGTCTTCGATGGTGTGCACCGCGTCCAGGTCGATCAACTCCTCGAACACCGAACCTCCGGACATCTGCACCGCGCCCAGCACGATATCGTCGGCGGGACGGAACGACGGAAGGATGGAAGAAATGGTCGTTACGCTGAACAGTCCCAGTCCCTCCGGCACCTCGCTCTGCACGGGGAACCGCAGATCCTCCAGGATCTTCCGGACCCCCGGGTTCTTCTTGAACGCCAGTTCGATGAGCAGGCTGTTGACGATAAACCCCCGGATTGCGTCCTGGTTCTTTTTTTCACCCGCGGATACGTCATTCCGGAAACGAGAGTAGTTGTAGCCGGAACTGTACCCGAGCACCCATTTCACCGGAGAGGTCATTTTGACAGTGGTGACCGGATCGCTCCCGATCTGGCAGGTGTACTCGTAAGGATAGATCTCCAACCGGCTTTTGATGGCTGGAAGAGGTGACACCAGCTTGGACGGCAGGTGAAACGGGGCCTGGCACACCCTTCTGTACTCTTCCTGGATCGTGTGAAAATGATCATCCGCACCCTTGACCCTCTCCTTGAAGGCGCTCTGAACATACTGCCCCAGGTAGTTCCTGGGGCTGAAAAGCGGCCCCATGGTTTCCAGGGTTCGCACCAGGCGCTTGCGGAGGATTTCGGATATTTTCTGCGAAACAGGCCGGATCCGAACCATCTCTTCCAGACTCATCTCTTTCGTCTCAGCCATTTGGAAACCTCGTGTTGGGGGGACCCGAAATAACGACCTATATATTTGCCAAGAGTAATAATATACTTTTAGAAGAAAAATCAAGGGTTTATTCTCAAACCGGCTTCCAGGGAAGCTCATCCGGGGAGAAGGGGAATCATGGGGCAGGGTCTCCCTCTGCGGCGGCCGGCACCCGGTGTCCTCAGGCAACCGGATCCGGGAAGAACAAACATTGTCAGGGAACGAAGCTTTGGATTAAAGTAACCGGGAGTTCCGGAATCAGGGTTTAAAAAGAACCCCTTGCAAAATAAAATATGGACCGTTCGGAAATTAAATCGTGCCGCTCATTATTTCGTCCCTCCCACGTTTTCCCGGAGGGAACAACCCGGAAAGAACTCGTTGGATTTCAAGATGTTGTCACCCCAACAGCCGAACATAAAAAGGGGTTGGCACCCCATATGCAAGAACCAGGTAACAGGTCACACCACGGACCTGCCGTTGACAAGGATCGATCGGAAAAAAGGGTCGAAAGAGGGAAGCCGATGCCTCCGCAGGGAAGGCTGGGGGACAAGTCCCAGACAGAGGCGGACGCCCACGGGTGTCCGGCATGTCCGCACCCGGCCACGGGCCCGGCAACCAAGGGCTCGCCGGATGTCCTGGTGAACAACCGCCCGGCGTTGCGCGCGGGAGACCAGGGGGTTCACACGGCCTGCTGCGGGCCGAATATGTGGACCGCCGCTCTGGGGAGCAGCACGGTCCTCATCAACAACATGCCGGCCCACCGGAAGGGAGACATGGACACCCACTGCGGGAGTGTGGGGCAGATGATCGAAGGAAGCGAAGACGTGCTGGTGGGGGGCTAGGGAAGCCATGGACGAAAAACAACTGGAACATCTGGAACTGAACTGCCCCCGCTGCCGCCTGCCGGGAGACGGGAAAATCGTGAGGCATTGTCTGCGCCTGGACCAGGTGTTCTCCCGAGAGCAGGGTTTTGTTATCGAGGGCCTGTTCCTCTGTTCCAACCCACAATGCCGGGCCGTCTATCCGATCCTGGCCGGGGTTCCGGTGATCCTGAAAGACCTGAAGGGCTGGTGGAACGCTCAACATCACCGTTCTTCGAGCGCCCCCGGCCGGTCTCCGGAAATCCGTGAATTCTTCAGGTCGCTGCACGTGAGCGAACCGGACCGTGTCGCAGAGAAGACCCTGCTGGGTTCCTACATGGATTCCCATTACAATGACATGGTTCGGGTTGAAACACCCCCGGCGCTTTCCGGGATAGGTTCCCTCCTGCAAAAAACAGCGGAAGCGGCGGCGCCCCCGCCACCCGGGAAGGTCGGGTACGCGATCGACCTGGGCTGTTCCGTGGGCCGCTTCACCTTCGAACTGGCCCGGTTCAGCGACCTGTCCGTGGGAATGGACCTGAACTTCGCCCAGGTCGCCGCGGCGGCCGGAATCCAGAGATCCCGGTCTCTCTGTTATCATCGAAAAAGAGGAGGGAATGTTTTTGATCCTATCCAGGCTCCTTGCCCGGTGCCGCAAAACGTGCTCTTCCTGGTGGGGGACGCCCTGGACCCGCCCTTTGAAGCGGACCGTTTCGACCTGGTGGCGTCCCTGAACCTGCTGGACAGCGTCAAGCTGCCGCTGGTGCTCATCGGCCAGATGGACGCCCTGCTGAAAACGGGAGGAACCATGCTCCTCGGCTCCCCCTATACCTGGCGCGCGGACATCTCCGACCCGGAAGAGTGGCTGGAGAGCGAGGACATGGACGCGCCCCAAACGGTTCGGAGGATCCTGGAGGGGAGCCTGTTCACTCAGATGGACCTCCGGTATCAGGTCATCCGGGATCTGCCCGAAGTGCCGTGGATCATGAGGCACGAACAAAGGCACTGGAGCCTTTTCCTTGTCCACCTCCTGCAGGCAAGAAAGGTCTGAAACCGATCCCCGGGGGGAAACCCATGCCCGCACCGCAAGCCCGTATGTACTCCATACTGAGCAAGATGTTCTTCGTAGGAAAGATGGTCCGGCTGCCCATGAACTGGCCTGATCCGGGGGAACAGTACCCGGATGCCTTTCAGGCAAGCGAGAGGATGGTGCCGCCCTCCCCCCCCATGAACCTTTTTCGGGAACAAACGCTCAACAAGTACCATGTAGACACCGCCAAGACCATCGGGGGCCAGTTCGCCGACTACATCGATGGTGTGTGCGGCGCCATCTGCGCCGGAATCGACAAGTGGATGAAGACATCCACAGTGGCCAGCGTGATCATCAACGGCCCGGTGGGCATATTGACACCGGGAGGCGTTCAGGGGGCTCCGCTTGCACCCCTGATCCTCGCCTCCGCCCCCATGGGCACCCCGCAGGAGATGAAATACTCCAACGCCATCGCCAGCGCGTTCGGAACCCTCTGGCAGACGTGGCACCTGGGCCTCTCGGGCATGCTGATGTATCCGCCCACCTTTGCGGTGTGCCCCTCCCCGGTCCATCCCCCTACGCCGAACATCCCCCTGCCCCTGATCGCCCTCGCGTCGCCCGGGGAGGCCGGCCTCTCCCCCAATGCGGCCTCGGGGATGATGATGGCCAACCTGGGCGACCCCACGGCCCTGCACGCGCAGGATCTTTTCCTTTCCATCGCACAGGCGTTCAGCTGCGTGTTCCTCTTCTTCAAGGGCACCACCATGGTCCAGAACGTTCTGGGAACCGGCCCGGTGCCGACCTATGCCCCGCCGTTCGTCCCGGTGGGGCCCGTGCTGGCGGGCGTGGGAACCGGCGCCCCCGGAAGCCTGGTCTAAGATCCCACAGGAAAAGGATGCCCCATGAAAATCGATAATCAAACCCTCTTTGACGCCGCGGCGCTCCCCGTGAAGGGCCCGGAAGACAAACCCGCGATCGCCATCATCGTCAAGGGGACCTTTGAGTTCGGTCCCGACCGGCCCGTCAATCCGGCTGCCGACCCCATCCCCATCTTTTACGGGGACGAGTTTCATCCCGGGGAGGCGCAGGGAAGCGTCCGGTTCGAGTCGGACATCTGTCCGTTCAAGCCCTCCGCGGACATCGTGCTGGTGGGGCGGGCGTACGCGCCCGGGGGGAAGGCGGTCCCGTTCCTGGACGCATCCCTGCGCGTGGGAAATACGCGCAAGACCCTCCGCGTTTTCGGGGACCGTATCTGGAAACGGTCCAGCAGGCTTCTGCCCGCAAGCTCCTCCAAACCGGCGCCCTTCAGCACCATGGACCTGATCTACGAAAAGGCCTTCGGCGGATCGGACACCGAGGGGGGCGGTGTGTGCGTGGAAAATCCGGTGGGCAAGGGGTTTTTTGTGAAAAAAACCAAGAAGGTGATCCACCAGGCTTTGCTGCCCAACATCGAGGATCCCGGGAACCCCATCAAGACCCCGGCGGATCACCCCTTCCCCGCGGGTTTCGGATTCTACGGGAGGGGATGGCAACCCCGCGCTTCCCTGCTGGGCACTTACGACGAGACATGGGAGGCGGAACGCAGCCCGGACCCGCCGTCGGACTTCCGTTTCGATTTCTACAACGGCGCGCAC
>CAYTRL010000068.1:0-18381 GCA_964439795.1 uncultured Thermodesulfobacteriota bacterium | reverse complement strand
AGCATGAGCGACGTGCCGAGGACCCCCATGGCCACGCCGATCGGGGCGCCCGGGGCCAGGAGGACGTGCAGCTCCGAGAGCTCCCGCTCGGCCCTCGGCAGCCGCCAGTAGGGCACTCCGACCCAGGCCCCGATGCCGACCGAGGCCGCCATGCCGGGGTTCTGCGTCACCGCCGCGGCCCAGGACGCCTTGATGGATCATGCGGGTCTCAGAGAACGGGTCTCTCGTCTTTCCTCCGGCTTGCGGCCGACCCCCATCGCCGACCTGGAGAGGAATGCAGCAAGGATACGGGAGATGATCGAACAGGCACCGTTCCCGCCCCAGGTGGAGGAGGCGGTCCGGAACGCCTGGGACCGCCTTCTCTCCCAAACCGATGAGGCCCCGCTTGTGGCCGTTCGCTCCTCGGTGGCCACCCGGGACGGGAGCCGTTCCTCTTTCCCGGGACAGATGGACACCTATCACAACCTTGCCGGAATCGAACAGGTTCTGAAGGGGATCCGAAGGTGCTGGGCGTCCGCCTGGACCGCCCGGGCCGCCGGTACCCGATTGAAACTGGGCCTGGGGCCGGAAGACGTGATCGTGGCACCGCTGGTACAGACGATGGTGCAGGCAGACGTGGCCGGGGTCCTGTTCACCGCCGATCCCGTGAAAGGCGATACCGGGCAGATCCTTGTGGATGCGGCATTGGGTCTGGGCGAAGCGGTGGTATCCGGTGCCGTTACCCCGGATCAATTCGTCGTTGAAAAACGATCCATGAGGCTCATCCAGAGCCGCATCGGGAACCAGCCGTTTCAAATCTCCCTGGATACCGATCGAGGCTTTGGAACACATCGTGTGCCGATCAATGAAACGGAGCGGGGTTCCGGGTGTCTTTCCCCCGGGCAGATCGAGGACCTTGCAAGGACCGGGATCCGCATCGAGGAGAAGTACGAGGGCGTCCCCCAGGACGTGGAATGGGCCTTTTCAAGGAACACGCTCTTCATCCTGCAGTCCAGGCGCATCACCGGGATACGGTCAACGGAGGGGGGGGAAGAGCAAGCGGGAGAGTCCCCCCCGGGCCCCGACGATGACGAGTTCGACACCCCCGTCTCCGATCCCCCCTGCACCTACACATCGGCGAACATCTCCGAGGTGTTGCCCGGGGTGCTGACTCCCCTGACGGCGCACGGCCTCAAACCCCTGGACTACGGGTTCTGGAAGGCGAATTACGACCTTGGGCTCTACCCGGACCCGTTTCCCGAGGACGAGACGGACCTGATCTTTCTCGGACTTTTCTACGGGCGCCCCCACCTGAACCTCACCCGCTTTCGTGAAATCGCATCCCAGATCCCGGGGGGATCCGTGGCCGAATTCGACCGTCCCTTTCCCGGGAGCGAGGGCGGGGAAGGGGAAGCCGTCCCTTTCCGGCTTACACCCCGCTCCCTCCTGTTCCTGGCCCGGTTTCTCCGGAACGCCCACCGTATGTGGAGGAGGGTGCCCCGTGAGCTGGAACGTTTCACGGAGATCGTCCAGGAGGAATACCGGACGTTCCGCAACCTGGACCTGGCATCGCTTCCCCTGGACTCTCTTCTGGAGATGATCGAACAGGACCAGGAAGACGCGCTCCAGGTGATGGTCCTGCACATCGAAAACTCTCTGATGGCCGTGGGGTTCTACGAAGGCCTGCGAACGCTCTGCACCCGTTGGCTCGGAGACAATTCCGGCGCCACGGCCGCCAGGCTGGTCACCGGTTTGACTACCCTGGAGTCGGCGCGCCCCAACCGTGAGATCTACCAGCTGTACCGATGCGTGAACGCTTCTCCAACGCTGCGGGATCAGGTGCTGAAATCTCCACCGGAAGCCCTGCTGGATACGCTCCGCTCAGGAGGGCAGCCGGACGCCCTGCGGTTCCTGGAGCAGTTGGACCTCTTTCTGGCCCGTTACGGTTACCGCTGTGTGAATGAGGCTGAGATGATGCTTCCCTCCTGGGATCAGGATCCGGGATTTGTCCTGTCCATGATCCGGAATCTGCTCCTGGCTCGAAGCCCGGAAGACCCGGAAGCCGTGGAGCGGCAACGATCGGAGGAGCGGCACCGTGCCGTCCGGGAAGCCCGGAACCGGCTCTCCCCTGGGAAACGCCGGCTCTTCCTGTGGATCCAGGAACAGGCCCAGGCCTTCATCACCGGACGGGAAAAGAACAAGGCCCTGCTCATGATGGGCATTCACGGGGTCAAGAACGTGTTCTTCGAACTGTCCCGTCGCCTGCATGAGTCCGGACAACTGCGAGAGAGGCTCGACCTCTACTTTCTCACCCGCAAAGAGATCCTTCAGTTGTGTCGAGAACCTGCCTTTGATCCCTATGACCGGATCCCCGCGCGCAGAAAGACGTGGGAGCGGAACCGACGGATCCGTCTCCCGGAAACCTTTCGCGGTCGGCCGGTGCCCTTGACCGATCCGGAACTTGTCCCGCCGGATGACCCGGCGGGAGCCGAGACGGTTCTCACCGGTTTGGCGGTCAGTCCGGGCCGGGTGACCGGGAAAGCACGGGTCATCACCGACCCGAGAACGGACACTCATATCGAAGAGGGCGAGATCCTGGTGGCACCTGTTACGGACGCAGGATGGACGCCCCTGTTCCTGATCGCTTCGGCCATTGTGGTGGACGTGGGAGGACTGCTGTCCCACGGGTCCATCGTGGCCCGGGAATACGGAATCCCCGGGGTGCTCAATGTGTTTACCGCAACGAAAAGAATCGAGACGGGACAGATCATCACCGTGGACGGGGACCGGGGAACGGTTCGGATACACCGAGCGAAGCCCGAAACCGGAACAGAAGACTCCCCCAACGATTGAACCTCTTTTTCGAGGGTGCCGGTCATGCAAATTCCATGGCCTTTTCAGTGGGTACGGCACGGATGATGTGTCGATTTCCAGCGGATCATTTGAACATTTCCCTCCGCCTTGACAGGGTCGCCGGGGGGGACATACTATGCTACTCAAATACCGTGTACGATACCGTGTACGGAAAAACATGGCTACCCGGCAACGGAAAATAAAGGGACTGTTCGTTCCGGGCTCAAACTGAAAAAAGGGAGAACAGATCATGACGAATCAACCTGGATCCGTTGGCTCAAACTTCCGCTCCTGGCACATCCTGCGGGGCGTTCTTACCGTTTCCATGATTGTCGTTCTGGGGCTTGCCTCCGCTTCCTGTGAAGGGATGGGGTCTGGAGGCCAATCCGCACTCCAGGAACTTGCCGCAGGACAGAAACAGATCATGGAACGGCTCGACAAGCTGGAGAAGTCTCAGCAGGAGATCCTGACGGCTTCCAAAAAGGGGAAACGGAAGCGACGGCAAGTGGATTACAACAAGGTGCATGACATCGCTCTTGGATCTTCCCCGTTCCGGGGAGCGAAGGAGGCCACCGTGACCCTGGTGGAGTTCTCCGATTTTCAATGCCCCTACAGCAAACGCGTGCAGCCTCTCATCCAGACTCTTCTGGAAGCCTATCCCGAAGACTTGCAGCACGTGTACAAAAACTATCCGCTGCGGTTTCATAAGCGGGCGGAACCCGCGGCCCGTGCCTGCATTGCGGCCGGGCTTCAGGGGAAATACTGGGAGATGCACGCAAAGGTTTACGAGAACACCAAGAAGCTCGAGGACAGCGATCTCAAAGAATATGCAAAACAGATCGGGCTGGACGAGAGCCGCTTCGATAAAGATTACCAGAGCGACACGGTGAAAAAGCTGGTTACCGAGGACATGAGCACGGCCTCGAAGGCCCAGGTGACCGGAACACCTACCCTGTTTCTCAACGGAAAGCGGGTACGGGATCGGTCGCCGGAGGCCATGAAAAAGGAGATCGAGTCCCTGCGTGATGCCAAAAAGAAGGGGTGACATGGTTGCGATCACCGGGGAGCGGCCTCCATTCGAGAACGCACCCTTTCCCGCACCACAGCACCCCGTCAAGCCGTGAAGATCGAACGAGGACCCAGGCTTTGAAGATCATTATCGTCGGCGCGGGAGAGGTGGGCTTCCACATCGCCAAGAAGCTCTCCCTGGAAAACAAGGATGTCGTCATCGTCGAAAAGGACGAGGCACGAGCGAGGCGGGTGCGCGAACTGCTCGACGTACAGGTCATCCAGGGAAAGGGCAGCAGCCCTTCGGTGCTGCGGGGTACCGGGCTCGCCTCCGCCGAGATCATGATCGCCGTCACGGACAGTGATGAAACCAATATTGTGGCATGCCTGATCGCCCAGACGCTCTCGAAAAACATCATCCGCGTGGCGCGCCTGCGCGACCCGGAGTACCGAGGGGATCAGGGCATCATCGACCAGAGCGGCCTCAACATCCACCTGATGATCAGCCCGGAAGAAGAAGTGGCGAAATCGATCGCCCTCCTGGCGGACACACCGGGCGCTTCGGACGTGCTGGAGTTTGCCGGCGGACGGGTAAAACTGATCGGGATCAAGGTGGAGCCGGGCAGTCCCCTGGACGGCAGGCAGCTTATGGACATTGCCGGAGATACGGAACAGAAGATCCTCGTGGCCGCCGTGTATCATCAGGAAACAGCCATCGTTCCCCGCGGGGACACGCGGATCATCGAGGGGGATACGCTTTTTCTTGTCACCCTCCCGGAGACAGCCCGTCAGGTGCTTGACCGCTTCGTGACGGTACAGGAACACACAAAGCGGGTTCTGGTGTCCGGCGGATCGCGCATGGGAGAGTGTGTGGCCAAGCGTTTGTCCGCCAAGGGGATCCAGACCAAGATCATCGAGCGGAACCGGCTGCGCGGGGAACACCTCGCTGCCACCCTGAACCGGGTCGTGGTGCTGCACGGAGAAGGGACCGACCAACGGCTGCTCCTGCAGGAAGGGGTGCGGGACGTGGACATGTTCATCTCCGCCGCGGACGATGAAGAGGAAAACGTTCTTACAGCGCTCCTGGCCAAACGCCTGGGTGCCCGACGGGTTGTGTCTCTGGTGAACACCACGGAGTACATTCCCCTGGCATCCACCATCGGCGTGGATGTTGTGCTCAGTCCCATGCTGTCCGCGGTGAGCGCCATTCTGCAGTTCGTCCGACAGGGAAAAATCCTTTCCGTGAGCACGCTCCGGGAGGAACTTGTGGAGGCAATCGAGTTCATGGCCCTGGACACCTCCAACATCGTGGGCAAGCCCCTGCGCAAGATTTCGGTCCCCAAAGGAGCCCTGGTGGGCTCCATCGTCCGGGAGGACGAGGTCATCATCCCCGACGGGGAGACGATCATCCAGGAGGGTGATCGCGTGATCGTATTTGCCCTGCCGGAAGCCATCCCAAAGATGGAAAAGGCCATGAAGGTCAATCTGGAATATTTCTGAGCCATGGACTTCCGCCGTGTTTTTTCCATTCTGAGCTTCCTGCTCATCTGCCTGTCCGGCACGCTGTTGCTTCCCATGGGCGTCTCGTACCTGTACGGTGAACCCGAGACCCTTGCATTCCTCTGGTCCTTTCTGCTCTGCGGGGTTATCGGCGGGGTCGGTTACCTGCTTTCCCGTTCCGGCAAGCAGGAGATCAGTCACCGGGAGGGGTTTGCCATCGTGGGGCTGGGATGGGTGACCGTCTGCCTCCTGGGAGCGGTCCCCTACCTTTTCGCCGGAACTTTTCCCAATTTCCTGGATGCGTTTTTCGAATCCTCCAGCGGGTTCACCACAACCGGCGCCACCGTCCTGGACGATATCGAGGTGCTGCCCAAGGGCATTCTGTTCTGGCGGAGTCTGACCCATTGGCTCGGCGGCATGGGAATCATCCTTTTTTCCATGGCGATCCTTCCCATGCTGGGTGTGGGCGGTATGCAGTTGTACCGGGCCGAAGTGCCCGGACCGGTCCCGGACCGCCTGAAACCGAGAATCCGGGAAACCGCCAAGACCCTGTGGATCGTCTACCTGCTGATATCCCTGGTGGAAGCCGTGCTCCTCATGGTGGGGGGAATGAGCCTGTTCGATTCGGTTTGCCACACGTTCGGCACCATGGCCACGGGCGGGTTTTCCACACGGAACGCGAGTATCGGCAGCTACCACAGCGCCTATTTCGACTGGGTGATCACGATCTTCATGATGATCGCGGGTGCCAACTTCGCCCTGCACTACCTCTTCCTGAAAGGACGTTCCCGCCGCTATCTGCACGACCCGGAATTTCGCTTCTACCTGTTCACCATCCTGGGGATCACGATGGTGCTCACGGTCCTTCTCCGAACCGAGACCTATGCCACCTGGAGTGCTTCGCTTCGCTATTCCTTCTTCCAGGTGGTCTCCATTCTCACCACCACGGGGTACACTACCGCGGACTACGAACAGTGGTCCCGGATGGCCCAGTTCGCCCTGTTTGCCCTCATGTTTTTCGGCGGTTGCGCCGGCTCCACCGGCGGCAGCATCAAATGCATCCGGATTCTTCTGCTGGTGAAACACGCTTACAAGGAGATCTACCACCTCATCCACCCGCAGGCCATTTCCCCGATCAAACTGGGGCAGGAGTCGGTTCCGCCGGATGTGATGGAAAGCGTGACGGCCTTCTTTCTCCTGTACGTGGGGATCTTCCTGGCGGCCTCGGCCTTCCTGTCGTTTCTCGGCCTGGATTTCGTCAGCGCCCTTTCCGCCGCGGCCGCGTCGCTGGGCAATGTGGGACCCGGCCTCGGCGCCGTGGGCCCTTCCCAAACCTACTCCGCCATTGTCCCGGCAGGGAAATGGGTCCTGATCGCCTGCATGCTGCTGGGAAGGCTGGAAATCTTCACGCTGCTGGTTCTGTTTCTGCCTGAATTCTGGAAAAAATGATTCCATCGGGGAGGGAGGCATCGCTGTATGTGGATGATGTTCGCAGGATTCCTGATCGTTCTCCTGCTGGCGGCCGCTCTGGGGTGGATCGCCGCATTCTGGCGGAGGGTATACTCCTTCGATCCAGGGTACGAGCAGGTGCATCTGGTGCGTACGGAGGATGGATGGTGCATCGGTCTGTTCCGTTACCCCCCCCGATCCGTTCGCCACGACACCCCTGTCGTTTTGTGTCACGGGCTGGCCGCCAACCGGTACAATTTCGACCTGGGAGCGGAGAAATCCCTGGCCCGGTACCTGCAGGATCGGGGTTTCGATGTCTGGGTGCTGGAACTTCGCGGCAGAGGATACAGTCGCAAGATCGGCCGGAAAAACGACCGGTACTCCCAACCCTACGTGTTCGACGATTATGTGCAGAAAGACGCGCCCGCTGCCCTGGATCATATCCGAGGCGTGACCGGCGCCTCCCGGGTGCACTGGGTTGGACACAGCATGGGAGGGCTCATCCTCTACGGACTCCTCCAGGGCCCCCGGGCCGAGGAGATCGCCTCCGGTGTGGCCGTGGCTTCCCCGGGGGACTTCCGGAACGTGCGCAGGATTCCCGGGGTCTTACCCCTGTGGGGGCTGGGACGTTTTCTCCCACGCATCCACCAGCGTTTCCTGGCAGCTATATTTGCCCCCGTTCTTCCCTGGTTGCCCGCATCCGTCCTTGGACTGGTGTACAACCCGGCGAACGTGGACAAAATCCTGATCCTGCGGGCCGTGTGCCATCTGATTTCCGATGTATCCCGTGGAGAGATGCTGCAGTTCTACGACGTCATGCGGAACCGTGAATTTCGAACTTTCGACGGCAACCACTCCTATGAAAAGGGGTTTGCCGGGATGAACCGCCCCCTGCTGTTCATGGCAGGCACCCGGGACGCTCTCTGTCCGCCGAAGAGCATCGGTGCCGTATACCAGGCCATGCTTTCCCCGGAAAAGGAACTGCGTATTCTCGGGAAGGAACATGGCCAGCAGGAAGAATACGGTCACGGCGATCTGTTGATCGGAACGCGTTGCGAAACCGAGGTGTATCCGCACATCCTTCGCTGGCTGGAGCATGCGGGCTGAAGGGATCGCCCGGAGTCAGAATGTCGTGAAGTGATATTCAGGCATTCCAGCAAAAGAACGGTGTGATCGATTAATCAGGCGGGACCCTACAGCCCTTCGCGGGCCATCTCCTCCGCGATCTTTTTTTGTTTCCGGGTCAGTTTTCCGGGGACCTGGATCTTCAACGTGATGAACGCATCCCCGCGGCCTTTCCCTTTGCCTTTGGGAAGCGGAAGCCCCATGCCCCGCAGGCGGATCTTGGCTCCGGGGCCGGTCCCGGCCGGAACGCGGACCCGGCGGGGGCCTTCCAGCAGCGTGGGGACCTCCAGCACGGTCCCGAGCAGCGCCTCGGAATATTTGATTTCCCCCTCCAGGAAAAGATCGCTTCCCTCCGGTCGGAAGACGGGGTGGGGTTGCTGGCGAACGGTCAGAATAAGGTCCCCCGCCGCCCCCCCGGGGGTTCCGGGGCCCCCTTTGCCGGCCAGTCGCAGCTTCTGCCCGGCCTGGGTCCCGGGCGGCACCTTGACGGAGAGGGTTTCCTTCCGACCGCCCCGTGTGAGAACGACGTTTTTCTGCGCTCCCTGGGCGCACTCCTCCAGGGTAACAAGGAGTTCCGCCTGCTGGTTTTCCCCGCGGGGTGAGCCGCCGCCGCTCCCGAAGGGGGAGGAAGCCCCGAAGATGTCCTGATAGTTCATCCCCTGAGAAGCAAACGGGTTCCGGGTTCCGGGCCTGTGTTTTCGTCTGCCGCGCCCGCGCCCGAACATGCTGGAGAAGATATCGTCCGAGGAAAAACCGAAGTCCTTCAGGATATCTCCGATATCGAACCCCTGGAAGATATCTTCCTGACGGTACCGTTGATGAAAGCGGTCGGAACCGAAGGTGTCGTACTGTTTTTTCTTCTGGGGATCGCTCAGGACCGCGTAGGCTTCGTTGATCTTTTTAAAGCGTTCTTCCGCTTTCGGATCCTCTTTGTTTTGGTCCGGATGATATTTCATTGCCAGTTTTCGATAGTGCTTCTTGATCTCCTCCGGGGAGGCGCCCCTGGAGACGCCCAGCAGGTCATAGTAGTCGTTTTTCTTGGTCATATCCGGTTACCTTGTGTACGAATTGTTCGCGGGCTGAGATACGATTGGGGGAACCGGCGCCGGGTCATTCCACCCGTATACGAAGATAGAGATCCCCCCGCGCGGTCCCGCCCCCCCAGGAACGTTTCCCCTTGTTTCGAACCCGAAGGCGAATTCCGTTCCGAACCCCGGGAGGCACACGGAGCCGAACCCGTTCCCAGGAAGAATCCGACGGCAGGGAGAGGGTGAGAACCGTGCCCTGTTCCGCCTCTTCCGGGGAAAGGGGAAGATCCCATTCCCGGTCTCCATGGTGGTCCCTCTGGTTCCGCGGGGTATTTTCTTTGTTGGACCTTCGTGGCGGGGGAGGGGGCCGGCCCCGGGAACGTCTTGAACCGTTCGGGGAGAAGAACCCGAATCCGGGCATCCGTTCTTTTCCCGTTTGCCGTTGCTTCGCCGGATCGACATCCATGGAGTATCCCCGGGAGGAAGCAAAAACCTTTTCCTTGCGAAGCGCAACAACCAGCCGCTTCATAAAGAGCAGCGAACTCCTCGACACGGAAAACAGCGGATGCAATCGGGCCAGGGCGTCCCAATTCCATTGAAACCCCGAGGCGAACCCCGGGACGGATGAATTCAGGAAAAAATCTTCCAGGATTTTTTCGTAAACAGGGGAAGGCGGCACCACAAACCCCAGTTGGGCGGAACGGTTCCGGAAGTTGCGGTACAGGTCGTACCGCCTCCGTTTCTCCTCGTCTCCGAGGATGGAATAGGCGTAGTTGGCGTCCTTGAAGCGTTCCTCCGCCTCACGGTTCTGGAAGTTCCTGTCCGGATGGCAGATCAGGGCCACACGACGGAACGCTTTCTTGATTTCGTCAGCGTTGGCCTGGGGGCTGATATCCAGCGCTTCATACAGGTCTTTTTGCATCGATGCACGGTCCTCAGGAATTCGGTTTCATCCACCTTCCTCACTGTATGCATTTTCCGGATCCGTTTCAAGACGAACCCCTTCTCACCGACATATCTTTTTTATCGTGTAGAATTATTGCGTTTCTCTCTTTTCTGTGCTAATCATTGAACTTTGTTCCGCCGTTCAGGCTTTCGGCGGTTCCATTGAAAAAACGTATGCCCTGTTCAACCATCTTTCCATGGAGGATCCGAAATGCTCGGTAAAAAGACCCTTTTTCTGGCCTGCCTGTTCCTGCTGGTCCCCGCGTTTTCCTCTTGCCAAAAAGCGACTTCCCCCACGGACCAGGAACCCGCCGCTCGCCAGCAACAGAAGGAAGAGGGGCCCGTGCTGGCCAGTGTGAACGGGGAAATTATTACCGTCGAAGATTTTCAGAACGAAATCGATTCCCTGCCGGAGTACACCCGCAAACAGCTGAAATCCGCCGAGCAGAAGAAGAAACGTCTTGACAATATGATCAAGGAAAGCCTGCTTCGCCAGGAAGCCCAGAAGCGAGGTCTCCACAACGACAAGGAGATCCAGCGAAAGGTGGACCGTTATCAAAACCGCCTGGTCACGGAAAAACTGTACCAGACCGTGGCCCGGGAACAAGGGAATATCGGCGATGTGGAGGTGCAGAAATACTACGAAGAGAACAAGAACCAGTACAAACAGAAAGAGAGAATCCGGGCCTCCCAGATCCTGATTCTCGTTCCGCCCAACGCCGGTCCGGAGAAAGATGCCGAGGCAAAGACCAAGGCCGAGACGGTCCTCAAAAAGGCCCGTGCCGGAGAGGATTTTTCGGAGCTGGCCAAGCAGAACTCCGAGGGGCCCACGGCCGTTAGGGGAGGGGATCTCGGGTACTTCCAGCGGGGGAGGATGGTGCCCGAATTCGAGGAGGTCGCCTTTTCCATCGACAACGTTGGGGACGTGAGCGACATTGTGAAAACCAAGTTCGGGTATCATATCGTCAAGCTCTCAGACCGGCAGCCGGAAAAACTGCTGGGCCTGGAGGAGGTCAAAGAGAGGATCGTTCGGCAGTTGGAGTCAAAAAACCGCCGTGAGATCCGTCAGACACTGGACCAGGATCTGCGAGGAAAGGCGAACGTGATCATCCACGAAGAATATATCCAGGATGAAACCGAGAAGGAACCCTCCGACTGAAAGACCGGATTCCCCGGAACCGGGAAAGATCCATATGCAAGGCTCCCCGCAGCCGATGGGCGTTTATCGGAAGCCGATTACGGGGAGGTGATGTTGGAGAGAAAGGCGGGGATAACCTGTTCCGCATCCGGTATTTCTTTGAGCAGGTAGTCCCGGAGCTTGTTCAACAGGCGGCTTTCAAGCTGACGAACCCGTTCCTTGGTTATGCCGTAGCGTTCTCCAAGATCTTTCAGGGTGACGGGGTGTTCCGCCATCAGTCGCTCGTCGAAGATCTCCTGCTCCCTTCCGTGCAGCGTCGCACGGAATTCCTTCAGCTTTTCCCGGGCCAGGGTGCGGATCTGTTCATCCGCCAGGGATTCATCCACCGGTGCCTGGCGCGCGGGAAGCATGTCCTTCATGGTCTGCGATGACGGGTCATCCGCCATGGGCTTCTCCAGGGAGAGTTCCCAGGAACCCAGGCGCTGATCCATCTTGATGACTTCGTCTTCCTTCACGTTGAGACGCTCTGCGATCAGTTTGGGGCCCGGATCGTATCCGAGACGGCTCAAGCGCTCCTTTTCCTTGTACAGGTTGAAGAACAGCTTCCGCTCGGCCTGGGTCTTTCCGATCTTCACCAGGCGCCAGTTGTCTAGAATAAACTTCAGGATGTACGCCTTGATCCAATAGGAAGCATAGGACGAGAGCCGCGTTTCCTTATACGGGTCGAACTTTTTAACCGCCTGCATCAACCCCACATTTCCTTCCTGGATGAGGTCCAGCAAGTTGTTCATCCAGGTGCGCTGAAATTCCAGCGCGATCTTGAACACCAGCCGCAGGTTGGAGGTTACCAGACGGTACGCAGCATCCCGATCGCCTTCTTCGCGGTAACGTACCGCCAGTTCGTGCTCCTCCTCCGGTGTGAGCAGGGGATACTGACGAATCCTGGCCAGGTAGAGCTGGAGGGTCGTCGGGCGTACGAGTGCTGTTTCGCTCCCGGGTGCGGTGGAAACGGCGGGAAGGCTCTTCCGTACGTTCCCTGCGGATGCGGGCTCCGGCGCCTCGGGGGCGGGGGCTGTCCCGGACCTGTCGGGTGCTTCGCTGGGTTCGGCGTTGGGATCGTCCCGGTCGGTCATGGAGCAGGTTTCCTCAGGTTTCGGCATCCGTGCCCGGACGGGCCGGGGACGCCGGAAAACGGCCGCAGCGTCAATCAAAGAAGGCCCGGCCCAATGGATACGGTGATCCAATCCATGCTATGGATTTTCAGAGGAGATTGCAACGATCTACGGGGGAAACCGGAGTTCCGTTCTGTGGATGCTGGATAGATCAGTGAGGGGAGGTCCCCTGAGGTGCCGCCCATCCCGGAAACGCACCCAAACAGGCTATCGGCCTTGGGTCGTCTCCCCGTAAGGCGGCGCATCCTCGCGAGAGACCGGATCCGCCCCGCACCCTTCGCACAGGGCGACCGCCGCGCGCTGGAGAAACGGGGGGTGGGAGTAGAACAGGTACACCACCAGCGGGTGGGGATCGATTTCTTTGTGGTTCAAGCGTGCCAGCTTCGTGTGCGCCTGAACAAACGCTTCGGGATCGCACAGCATCACCAGGGATTTCCGGTCCGTTTCCAGTTCACGACTCCGCTTCACGTAGAGGTTAACAGGCCGTATGAACATGAAGATCAGGGAGAACGTAAGCAAGAGAAGGGGCAACCCGGCAACATCGGAGGGACCGTCGTAGTGGAAGAACCTCACCCGGCTCCCCCAGATCAGAATGCGGCTGGCAAGAAACAGCACCCCGAACACCGTCAGGGAGAACACCAGATACTGGCTCTTTTTCTCGGGCTCTTTCCAGTGCACGAACTCATGAGCCATGACCATCGCGATCTCCCTCGGCGTGAAATTTTCCACGAGATTGTCGTACAGGATAATGCGCCGGGTGGCCCCTTTTCCGGTCACGTAAGCGTTGACTTTCTTGGTTCTCTTGCTGGCATCCACTACGTAGATATCTTCCAGTGGCAGGTCCTGTTCCTGGGCCAGGTTCTCCAGGCGCGTTCGCACCTCTCCCTCCTCCAAAGGACGGAATTCGTTGAACACCATCTGGCGGTATGGAACAATGTATACCCAGACGAAGATGGCCAGGGTAACCCCGGCCCATAGAAACACCCACCAATGGCGTCCCGCTCGCACCAGGAGTCCGTAGATCCCGAACACCATGAGAGAATAGCGCAGGGTGTGCAGGATCAGGCCCTTTCCATAATCCAGGAACCAGAGCCCCAGTGTGTAGTTGGACAGGCCGGTCTGTAAATCGAACCAGTAGGTGCGGTAGAAGGAATAGGGGAAAAACAACAACCGCAGAAGGAAAACGAAGCCGAGAGCGTACAGAAGAACCGTGAGCCACTGCCGGTCCCCGTACAGTCCTTCCGGGATCCGGCGCAGAGCCGACAGCAGAGGCCACCGCCGACCCAGTCGAGCGAGTCCCGGGTGTTCGTACAGGCGTGTGGTCCAGCGATCCGCAGCCGCCTTCAGGCGCCGGTTGAGCCCCAGGGAAAAGAAGATGAAGTAGAAGGTAAGGATCGATCCCACGCGAAAATAATGGAACCTTCGTTTCTGGCGGTGATCTTCCTGCCACAGGGCCATCTCTTCCGCAGAGAAAAGGTCTTCCGGATCCGGCAGGCAGGGAGCCTCGACGGTCCCGGCGAAGGAAACAGCGGGTGCGGAACAGGGACCGGGAGTGTTCGTCCAAGCCAGGAACGGGGCGAGAAAGAGGCAGAACAGGCCAAAGGCACGCACAACATTCATCGGTTTTTTCTCCGGGGGAAGGGGCGGCTGCCGGTGCCTGTCAGAATGACATACCGATACGAAAAAATCCAATAGAGCCGGGCCATCTTGGAAAAATTGACCCGTCCTGCATGTTGGGATACAATCCAGGTCCGGACGGAGGATCCTCACGAGAACGACCGGGATTGCGGGATGCAACGGGATGTCCAGAAAAAAAAAAGGAACGTCTTGCCCCTATACAATTTACCCTGTTCTCGTTGGTCTGCCTTTTCCTCTGCTGGATCGGGGTGACCCTCGTCGCGTTCATCGCCGGCTACGCCCTGGGCAACGCGGAGAAGACCCGAACCGCCGGAAGGAGCTTTCCGGTCTATGAACGAGCCGGGGAGGGGGCCTCCCCCAGTTCCCTGACGTTCCCCGGGGTCCTGGGAAAAACGGCTCCGGATTTCCGGGACCCGGGCCCGGTTTCGGACCCGCTTTTCGAAGATCATCCCGCTGGGAAAGCGCCGGCCGAACCCTCGGGTGTTGTGGAGCGAAAGGCGGGACAAGACGTTATCCCGGGGTCGACTGCCCTCCGACCGGAGGCGCCTCACGCTCCAGGCGACCGGTTGATCCAGGTCGCCTCGTTCCGGCAAGCCAAAAAAGCTGAACGCATGGTTCAGACCCTGCGGGGAAAAGGGTATCGTAGCTTTTACAGCGTCTCTGCTCCTCCCCAAGGGTCCGGTCCGTCGCTCTGCCGTGTGTTCGTAGGCCCCTTCTCGAGTCTGGAACGGGCCGGACGCATAAAATCGGACCTGGAGAACAACGAGGGGTTTCACGGCCTGTTCATACGGTCCGGGACGCCCTGATTCACCTGAAGAGTCGTGGAGTCATGGACACGTTTTCGAAACGGCCGCTGGTTGAATTTCCGGCAGCAGCCTTCACGTGAATATCCCGGGGCCGATGCGGTCCTGGAACGATAACCGGAGGAAGCGTTTTCGATGCATCCGGTACGCCCCACCTACTCCGAGTTCCGGTCCCTGACAGGTCAGGGAAACCTGGTGCCCGTATCCTGTGAGTTTCTGGCGGATGAAGACACCCCCGTCTCCGCATTTTTGAAGCTTTCCCGGGGCACAAAACACGGATTCCTGCTGGAAAGCGTGGAAGGCGGGGAGCGGTGGGCGCGATACAGTTTTCTGGGGACCGGTGCATCGTCCGTCTTTCGCGCCCGGGGACACCGCGTCGAAATCATTGAACGAGGCAGGAAGACCGTGCAACGGCATGTGGTCGACCCGTTCCTCCGCTTTCAGGAGTTCATGCGCCGTTACCGGCCCGCTTCCCTCCGGGATCTGCCCCGGTTCTACGGAGGTGCGGTCGGCTACCTGGGCTACGACACGGTCAGACATTTCGAAAGGTTGCCCGAATCGGCAGCGAACGTCCTGGATGTCTGGGACATCTACATGGTGGTCCCCGAGAGTCTGCTCATCTTCGACAACGTCCAGCATACCATTCGGATCGTTTCCTGCTGCTATCTCCCCCATTTTTCCGGTCCCAGAAAGGCATACGACTGCATGGTGGAGAAGAACGAAGCGATCATCCGGAAACTTCGTTCCCCCCTGCGGACGCGCGTTTCGCACCCCTTCGGCTCAAAGAAACTGCGCATCCAATCCAACATGAGCCGTCCGGACTACATGAAGGCGGTCCGCAGGGCCAAATCCTACGTGCGCAAGGGCGATATCATCCAGGCCGTACTCTCCCAGAGGCTCCAGGTACAGGAGTCGGTGGATCCGTTCTCCCTCTACCGTGCCCTGCGGCGGGTCAACCCTTCCCCCTACATGTTCTTTCTGCGCAATCCGCAATACGCCGTGGCGGGCTCCTCTCCGGAAGTGCTTGTGCGTGTGGAGACGCCGTCGGTGGAGGTCCGACCCATCGCGGGAACGCGACCCCGGGGAAAGGACGCCCGCGCGGACAGCAAATTGATGACGAACCTGAAAAAGGATGAAAAGGAGATCGCCGAGCACATCATGCTCGTGGATCTGGGGCGGAACGATGTGGGCAGGGTTTCCGCCCCGGGCAGTGTGCGGGTGGAAGAACTCATGGTGATCGAACAATACTCGCATGTGATGCACCTGGTCTCCCACGTGAAAGGACGCCTGGCACGAGGGAAGGACTGCTATGACGCCTTTCGTGCCTGCTTTCCCGCCGGTACCCTTTCCGGCGCCCCCAAGATCCGCGCCATGGAGATCATCGAGGAACTGGAACCCGATCGGCGCGGTCCCTACGGGGGTGCGGTGGGTTATTTCAGCTTTTCGGGGAACATGGACACCGCCATCGCCATCCGCACCATCCTCGCCATGCCCGACACACTCCATTTCCAGGCCGGGGCCGGTATTGTTGCCGACTCCCGACCCGACCGGGAATACCAGGAATGCCTGAACAAGGCCCGCGCCATGATCAAGGCGATCCAGATGGCCCGGAACGGTCTTGTGCTTTCCGAAGACTGGGAGGAGAATGTGGAATATGATCTTCATGATTGACAACTACGACTCTTTCACATTCAACCTGGTCCAGTATTTACAGGAACTGGGTCAAAAGGTCGTGGTCCGACGAAACGATGCTGTCTCCGTGGAGAAGATCGCCCGACAGAAACCCGCTGCACTTGTCATTTCTCCCGGGCCGGGGAGGCCGCAAGAGGCAGGGATCTCCGTGGATGCCGTCCGGTATTTCACCGGTCGCATCCCGATCCTGGGCGTCTGCCTGGGCCATCAGGCCGTGGCCGCCGCATTCGGGGCAACGATCGGTCCCGCCCGGCGACTGATGCACGGAAAAGTGTCGCAGGTTCAACACGATGGGAAGAGGATCTATCGGGGACTGGAAAACCCGTTCGAAGCCACCCGCTACCACTCCCTGGCCGTTCTTCCGGATACGGTTCCGGATGTTCTCCGTGTGACAGCCACCTGCGAGGACCGGGAAATCATGGGGCTTCGACACCGGAGACATCCTGTGGAAGGTGTTCAGTTCCATCCGGAATCGATTCTGACCATCGCTGGCAAGCGTATGCTTCATAATTTTCTTCAATGCAACCATCTTTCTTAAACCATGGGCAGGAGGGTACAAGCCGTGCAGGACAACAATGATCAGGGGCCGACCATAGTGCCGGAACTGCAGTTTCCTCGGATGAAGCGGTTGCCGCCATATGTGTTCAGCACCGTGGATGCCATGAAGATGCAGGCGAGAAAGGCGGGGGAGGACATTGTGGACCTGGGGATGGGGAACCCGGACCAGGGAACGCCCCAGCACATCGTGGACAAGATCCAGGAGGCGATCGCCAACCCACGGAACCACCGGTATTCGGTTTCCAAGGGGATCTACAAGCTGCGGCTCGCGATCGTAGACTGGTATCAGAGGCGATACGGCGTCTCCTTTGACCCGGACACGGAGGCCATCGTGACCATCGGCGCCAAGGAAGGGATGTCCCATCTGGCCCTGGCCACACTGGGCCCCGGAGATGTGGTGCTGGTGCCCAACCCCACGTATCCCATTCACATGTACTCGGTGGTGATCGCGGGAGCGGATGTCCGCAGCGTTCCCATCGGCCCGGACCGGGATTTCTTCGAGGACATGGCCAAGGCGGTGCGGGACACGTGGCCCCGTCCTCAGATGATGATTCTCAGCTTTCCCCATAACCCCACAGGCCGCACCGTGGACCTGGCTTTCTTTGAAAAAATCGTGGCCTTCGCCCGACAGCACCAGATCCTGATCGTTCACGATTTCGCCTATGCCGATCTTTGCTTCGATGGGTACCGCCCCCCGAGCCTGTTCCAGGTGCCGGGAGCACGGGATCTGGGCGTGGAAATGTTCTCCATGTCCAAGAGCTACAACATGCCCGGCTGGCGTGTCGGGTTCATGGTGGGCAATCGTCAGATGATCTCTGCCATCATGCGGCTCAAGAGCTATTTCGATTACGGGATCTTTCAACCCATTCAGATCGCGGCGATCATCGCCCTGAACGAATCTCAGGATTGCGTGGATGAGATCGTGAACCTGTATAAGAGCCGGAGAGACACATTGATCGACGGGCTGGCTCGGGCGGGCTGGGAGATCGAAAAGCCCAAAGCCACCATGTTCATCTGGGCCCGGATTCCCGAACCCTACCGGCACCTGGGATCCCTGGAGTTCAGCAAGCTCCTTCTCCAGAACGCCAAAGTCGCCGTGGCTCCCGGCGTAGGGTTCGGCGAATACGGGGAAGGCTTCGTTCGTTTCGCTCTGGTGGAAAACCATCATCGGATCCAGCAGGCGGTCCGCGGGGTCCGGCAGTTTCTCATGGGAGATACGCCTGACTGATATGCAGCAACGGCTGCACAAAGGGAAGGAGGAGATCCTTGAAAGCGTTACGGGTGGGGTTGGCCGGTCTCGGAACGGTGGGGACCGGCGTGGCAAAAATACTGATGGAGGATGCTGCCTGGCTTGAAACCCGGACGAACATTCCTCTTCGCCTCCAGGGAATCGCCGATCTGGACCTGGATCGCGATCGGGGACTGTGCCTGGACGGGCTCTCCCTTTTCCAAGACGCCCGCGCATTGATCCAGGATCCCGGGATCGACGTTCT
>CAYTRL010000067.1:0-18432 GCA_964439795.1 uncultured Thermodesulfobacteriota bacterium | reverse complement strand
CCTCCTGGAAAAAGAGGACAGGAAGTTTCTCGTGGACCTGTACGACGAAGACCCCGAGGCCGAGGGGCGACGGATCTGCCTGCAATGGAAACTGATCACGGCCTCCAAGAAACGTCGCAGCTGCGAGGTCTGCTTCAGCTCCACGCGGGTCACCGAGGGCGGCAAGAAGACCTACGTTTACATTCGTGACCTTTCCGAGCGGCTCCGTATGGAGAACAAGCTCCGGGAGGCCAACGAGTTCCTGTCCAATCTCATCGAGAGCTCGGTGGACGGCATCATTGCCGCCAACATGAAAGGCACCGTGATCATTTTCAACAAGGGAGCCGAAGAGCTCCTGGGATACCGGGCCGAGGAGGTCGTGGGAAAATTCAATGTGTCGAATTTTTACCCGCCGGGTGTGGCCCGGGACCTCATGCGCATGCTGCGCGGGGATGAATCCGGCGGCAAGGGCCGGTTGATGCCGCACCGGATCATCGGCGTGTCCAGGAGCGGGGAGCACCTCCCCATCAGCCTGTCCGGGGCCCTGATCTACCAGGACGGCCGCGAGATCGCCAGTGTGGGGATCTTCTACGACCTGCGTGAGATCCTCAAGGCCCAGGAGGAGTTGCTCGAGTCCGAGGCCAAGTTCCGCGACATATTCGAGACCGTCCGGCACAGCCTCTACTTCAGCAGCCGGGAGGGAAAGTTCCTGGACTGCAACCAGGCCATGGTGGACATGCTGGGGTATGGGAACAAGGAGGAGGTCTTTGCCATGGACCTGGCCAGGGACCTCTATCTGGACCCGTCGCACCGGATGGAATTCCAGCAGCGGGTGGAGAGCCAGGGCTATGTGAAGGACTACGAGGTTCTCTTCAAGAAAAAGAGCGGAGAGCCCCTCACCGTGCTGCTTACCGCTCACGTGAGGAAGGACAGATCCGGAACGGTTCTCGGATACCAGGGCCTCTTCATCGATATCACCGAGCGGAGGAAGCTCGAGCAGCAGCTTTTCCAATCCGAAAAACTGGCCGCCATGGGGCGCCTGACCGCTCAGATCGCCCACGAGCTCAACAACCCTATCTACGGGGTGATGAACTGCCTGGATCTGCTGAGATCCGAGGTTCCGGAGAGCAGCAAGAAACGAAGGTTCCTGGACATGGCCTCCTCCGAAACCAGGAGGATCTCCGAGCTTTTGAAGGGCATGCTCAGCTTCTTCCGCCCGGATGAGGATGTGAAGTCCGAGGTGAACCTGAATACGATCATCGAGGAGGTGATCCTCTTCGTGGGCAAGCAGCTCCACGAGTTCAAGATCCAGGTGGTACAGGATCTCGAGCCCGACCTGCCGACGATATTCGCCTCGGGCAATCAGATGAAACAGGTGCTCCTCAATCTGATCATGAACTCCAGGACCGCCATGAGCCGGGGCGGCACCCTGACCATGGCCACCCTGACCTCCGACGGAAACGTGCTGTTCAAGGTTTCGGATACGGGCGCCGGGATCCCTCCGGAGGTCCGGGACCGGATCTTCGAGGCGTTCTTCACAACGAAGAGCGATGTGAAGGGCGTGGGCCTGGGGCTGTCGGTCTGCTTCGGAATCGTGCACCAGCACAACGGAAGGATCGAGGTGGAGAGCGAGGTAGGTGAGGGAACGACCTTCACGATCACCCTTCCCCTGCAGAGTTAACCGGAACAGCTGTCAGCTGTCGGTGTTCAGCAATCGGCTCCTCGCTATATCCGGGTCTTCCAGGGGATTCGTCACTGTCTTCGGCTGCTCCTCGCAATTTCCCTGCGATGCATCATTGTATTTACCCCTAACGAATACTTGTCAGCCCCTTTTCAACAACCCCACCAAAATAAGCCGTTCGGCCACCCCTGTCCCCACCTCCGCCAGGATGACAACAACTCGGGACAGAGTAAATTAATGTTCAATTTCAATGTATTACACTGCAATAGAGCTTTTTTTTTGAAACTCCTGGTTTTTTTCTTGACAAACACCCACATGTTTGGTTATTTTGTGAATTATGGATATTTTAGTTATTTGGATAATTTGATATATTCGAGTAATTTTGATTTGCTTATGAGAGTTACAGCGAGAGAATTCAATGAAAGCGGAAGCAAACGTCTTCACCGTGAATCAGGTCAGCGAGTTTCTTCAGGTCTCCCCACAGACAATCGTCAACTGGATCGAAGCAGGCAGGCTAAAGGCCTATCGAACCGCGGGCGGGCACAGGCGGGTCGAGAGATCCGACCTGGAGGCGTTCATCAAAGAGCATGATATGCCTGCCTTCGGAATATCCCCGGTCCGGGAAGAGGAGGGCAAGAAGATGAAACGGATCCTCGTAGTGGACGACGACCAGGTGATCGTGGAAACCCTCACCGCCGGGCTGGAGGAGGACGAACACGCCTATGATGTGATCTCAGCTGCGGACGGGTTCGAGGCGGGCATCCAGGTAAGCCACTTCAAACCGGATCTCCTGATCCTGGATATCATGATGCCCGACATCGACGGCTACGAGGTCTGCCGCAAGCTCAAATCCACGGAAGAGACCAAGCACATCAAGATCATCGTTCTCTCGGGCTACCTGGATGAGGAGAACTACAAAAAGATGCGGGAGTATGGCGCGGATCTCTGTTTCTCGAAGCCTCTTCCCCTGGAGAAGCTGAAAGAGGAGATTGCGCAACTTCTGTATCCGGGAGGGGACGAGCATTCCGCCGGCGCGCATGGATGACCCTGTAGCCTTACGAAGCCGTGAGCCGGACCGAGAAAAAACCGTAACGGCGTAAAGAAAAGGAGGCTGCCATGGCATTCCTGGAAAAGCTGGAAAAGAAGCCCTTCGTGGTCACCATCGAGATCCAGCCCACGGTGGACGAAGAGATGCACGACCTGCTCACGAACCTGAACTGTATCAAGGGCCGTGTGGACTGCCTGAACATCCCCGAGTTCAAAAAACCCCCGAAGGCCGTGGACTCCCTGAGCATGAGCCAGGTGTTCACCGAGAACAAGTTCGACACCATCTACCAGACCACGACACGGGACAAGCACCGCCCATCCCTGGAGGCGGACCTGATCAAGGCCCACCAGCTCGGCATCGAGAACGTCCTCGTGTTCAATGAGGACTACACCCTCTCGGGCACCACCAAGAAGGAGAAGATGTTCTTTCACGTGGATTCCGCAAAGCTGTTCTCGGTCATGGAGTGCTTGAAGGAGGGGATCGACATCAAGGGGCAGGAAATCGGCGGCCCGGTCTCCTTCTGCCTGGGCGCCGGGGTGGACGCCTCTCAGGGCAAGAAAACACCGGACCAGGAGCTGCGGGAGATGGAGTCGCTCCTGGTGGGCGGGGCCCGGTTCTTCCAGACCCCTCCGTTCTTCGACCTGGACGAGTTCAAGGAGTTCATGCGCAGGGTGGAGCCCTTCCGGGTGCCCATCCTGGCGGGCGTGATGCTCCTGCGGACCGGGGAGATGGCCCGGTTCGTGAGCAAGCACATGAACGTGAAGGTCCCGGACAGGGTCGTGGACAAGCTGACACGCGCCCCGGACAAGTTGAAGGCGAGCATCGAGATCTTCACCGAACTGGTCGGAGGGCTCAAGGATCTCTGTCAGGGGATACACATCATCCCGGTGGGCTGGTACGCCAAGGTGCCCAAGTTCCTGGACGCGGCTAAGCTGGGAACCCTGTGACGCGGGCAAAACCGTCAGCACCGGATCCTCCTCGAAACAAGCATCTCGAACGGTTTTGTTCCCGCCCGACGTCTGAGGCCTTGCTTCCACGGTCGTAAACAGACAAACAAAAAGGAGAGTCCCCTGGAAACGGTCACCATTACACTGGATGGATCCGAGGTTTCCGGACATTCGGGCATGACCATCCTGGAACTCGCCGCGGAGCTTGGGATCGAAATCCCCACCCTGTGCTACGATCCCCACCTGAGTCCCCTGGGCGCATGCCGCGTTTGCATCGTGGAGGACGAGACCACCGGACGGCTTCTGGCTTCGTGCGTGACGCCCATCTCTCCGGGGATGGTCATCCAGACCCGGTCCCCGCGGGTCCTCGAGAACCGGCGCGTGATCCTGGAGCTGATGCTCGCAAGCCACCCGGACTCCTGCATCGTGTGCGACAAGGGGAACCGCTGCACCCTGAGAAAGATCGCGGCGGACCTCGGGGTGGGCCTGGTCGGCATGGAGAAGATCCCCACCTATCACCCCGTGGTGGACCTGAACCCCTTCATCCAACGCGACCTGAGCAAGTGCATCCGGTGCGGCCGGTGCATCCGCGCGGACCAGGAGATCGCCGTCGTGGGCGCCATCGACTATACGGACCGGGGCTTTGAATCAAGGCCCGCCACGCTCCTGGACGCCCCGCTGGAAAAAACCGAATGCAACTTCTGCGGAATCTGCGTCTCCGTCTGCCCCACCGGGGCCCTGTCCAACCGCGCCCGGGTTTCCACCACGACCTCATGCCATGCGACCCGGACGGTCTGCACCCTGTGCGGCACCGGCTGCGCGATCCTGCTCGAGCACCGGGACGGTCGTATCCTCGGATCCGGGCCCGCCGAAGACGGGAGGTCCGTGAACCATGTCTCCCTGTGCGTCAAGGGGCATTACGGCCTGGATTTCGTCAACTCCGATAAGCGGCTGACCTCTCCACTCGTTCGGCGGGACGGAAAACTCGTTCCCACGGACTGGGAGGAAGCGCTCGGTCTCATGGCGGGACGGCTCACCGAGCTCAAGAAAACCCATGGCGGCGCTTCCCTCGGTGCGATCGGCGCCTCCCGCTGCACCAACGAGGAGGGCTACCTGCTCCAGAAATTCGTCCGGAGGGCGCTGGGCAGCAACAACATAGACAGCGGGGCCCGCCTGCGGTCCCGCTCGCTCCTGGACGGGATCGCGCGGGTGCTGGGGTCGGGCGGCATGACACACCCCATCTCCCACATCCGCCGGGCGGAGGAAATCCTCGTGGTGGGCGCGGACCCGCTGGCCGAAAGCCCCATCGTGGGCCAGATGATCAAGCAGGCCGTCAAACTCCAGGGCGCCTGCCTGACCCTGGTGGATCCCCTGCCGAGGGATCTCTCCGTTTTTGCCGGAACGTGGATCCGCCCGGATCCGGGGACCCACCCCGTGTTCCTGGCCGGTCTCATACGCGAGATCCTGGAAAGGGAACCGACTTCACTCCGCAAAGGGCCCGTGGGAAATCAACAGATCTCCCACCTGCGGTCCGTCCTGGATGCCTGGACGCCGGAACGGGTGGAGGATCACACCGGGATTCCGGCAAAACTGCTCACGGATACGGCCGGGCGCCTGGGCTCCGGGCGAAGGCTTGCCGTGATCCCCGGTTCCGGGGTTGCCCGGGATGACCAGGCCGGCATCTCCGGGAGCCTTCTTGCCCTTCTCGTACTGTTGTCCGGCGACATGGGGGAATCCGGCAGCGGCCTGTTCCCCATCGCGGGATCCCTGAACGATCAGGGGACCATGGACATGGGTGTTTGCCCGGAGTGGCTTCCGGGGTACCGGGACGTGGAGGATCCGAAGGCCCGGGCAATGTTCGAGCAGGCATGGGGGGCGGAGCTTCCAGGGGAAAAAGGCATGGACTACCTGTCCATGATCGAGGCGGCGGATGCGGGGAGCCTCAAAGCGCTTTATGTGGTGGGCGAGAACCCGGTCCGGGACTGTCCGGACGGGACGGGGGTCCAGCGTTCCCTCTCCCGGCTGGAATTCCTCGTTGTCCAGGATCTCTTCCTGACCGAAACCGCGGAACTGGCCCACGTGGTTCTTCCCGCGACGAGCTTCGCGGAAAAGACGGGGACCGTAACGAGCCTGGAGCGCAGGGTTCAGAGGCTCAACCGGGCCATGGAGACGGCGGGACAGTCACGGGAGGATGGAGAGATCCTCATGGATCTCATGGGCCGGACAGGGATGGAGGCGCCCCAGGGAAAACCGGCCGATATCCTGGGCGAGATCAACGAACTCGTGGCATCGTATCAGGGGATCACAGATGCCCGGCTGAACCGGGAACGGGAAGGCCTCTTCCGTCCCTGTTCCGGCGAAGGGGATCCGGACACTCCGGTTCTTTTCGCCGATGGGCCCCCTCCTTCCCCGGCGGAGACGGACCTGGCGGCGCCGGCCGAGACGGCTCCGGACCCCCAGGATGAATACCCGCTTTGGCTCGTGGCCGCGGAAACCCTTTTCCATTCCACGGACGGCGTGCGGACGGCCCATTCCCGGGCCCTCCTTCAGGTACCAAACGGCGGGAACGTGGTCATGAACCCGTTCGATGCAGCCCCCCTGGGAATCGGGGAGGGAGACGAGGCGGTCGTCACCTCCCCCGAGGGATCGCTCCATGCAACGGTGGCGTTCAACCGGGAGGTGCCCAGGGGGATCCTCGCCGCCACCTGTGGGTCCTCCTTTTCTCCGAACGCGCTTTTCAGGCTCAAGTCCCGGGATGCGAAGTCGGGCACCCCGCACATGCACCGTCTGGCCGTAAGAGTGGAGGTGGTAAATGCCGGAAACTAATGCCGTACCCGAGGAGGTAGACCTGAAGGAACTAGACCCGATTCTGGAGAGCTTCAAGGGGGAGAAGTGGGCGCTCATCCCCCTTCTACAGCAGGTCCAGGAGACGTACGGGTACATCCCGCCGAACACGATGGAGCCCATCGCCCGGGCCCTTCAGCTCTTCCCCAGCCAGGTGCAGGGCGTGGTGAATTTCTACTCCCAGTTCTACACCTCGCCCAGGGGCAGGAACATCATCCGGGTCTGCCGCGGGACCGCGTGTCACGTCCGGGGGAGCGGATCGGTGTTGAAGATTCTGAAACAGAACCTGGAGTTGGAAGAGGGAGAGACCACGGAAGACCTGAACTTCACCCTGGAGACCGTGGCCTGCCTGGGGGCGTGCTTCCTGGCGCCCACCATGATGGTGAACCGGGAGTACTTCGGCAAACTGGCCCCCCCGCGGGTGATGAACGTGTTGAAACAGTATGCGCCTTCGAAAAAGGAGCAGGAACATGGAGAGGGTTGAGTCGATCCTGGCGCTCGAAAAAACCCGGAATGAGATCCGCAGGAGGATCGATCCGGAAAAGCCCGTGGTTCGCATCTGCATGACCGGATGCAGGGCGTACGGGGCCGCCGACGTACGGGACGCCCTCTTGGAAGAGGTGATCCGGAAGGGACTCGCCGACGATGTGGAGATCCGCGAAACCGGCTGCCACGGGTTCTGCGCAAGGGCGCCTGTCATGGCCATCGACCCGATGGGTCTTTTTTACCAGCAGGTGGACCCGGCCGATGCCAAGGAGATCGTGGGCCGGACCCTCTTGAACGGCCAGATCGTGGAAAGGCTGCTGTTCCAGGAGGAAGGCAAGAAGGGCAGGCTCTGCGTCCACCCAGGGGATATCCCCTTTTTCCGCAACCAGGTACGCAACGTGCTCGCCAACTGCGGCAGGATCGACCCCACCAACCTTTCCCACTACATCGCAAACGACGGGTATGCGGCGTTCGCCAAGGCCCTTGCGGGGATGAGCCCGGAGGGTGTGGTGGACCAGGTGGAACAATCCGGGATCCGGGGACGCGGGGGCGCGGGGTTCCCTACGGGAAGGAAGTGGCGGTTCGCCAACGCCGCCAAAGGGGACACGAAATACCTGGTCTGCAACGCGGACGAGGGGGATCCCGGCGCCTTCATGGACCGGGCGGTGCTGGAGGGCGATCCCCACAGGGTGCTGGAGGGGATGCTCATCGCGGGCTATGCCATCGGGGCTTCCACGGGCTACATCTACGTGAGGGCGGAATACCCCATTGCGGTGGAACATTTGAAGATCGCCGTGCGGGAGGCCGGGACCATGGGCCTGCTGGGCGAGAACATCATGGGCTCGGGCTACTCGTTCCAGGTGAAGATCAAGGAGGAAGCGGGCGCTTTTGTCTGCGGGGAGGAAACCGCGCTCCTGGCCTCCATCGAGGGAAAAAGGGGGATGCCCAGACCCCGCCCCCCGTTCCCGGTGCAGTCCGGACTGGACGGCAAGCCCACCTGCATCAACAACGTGGAAACCCTGGCCAACATCCCCATCATCCTGCTGGAGGGGGCGGAGAAATACGCCGAACACGGCACGGAGGAAAGCAAGGGGACCAAGGTTTTCTCCCTCGCCGGCAAGGTGAAAAACACCGGGCTGGTGGAGGTGGCCGTGGGCACCACCATGCGCGAGGTGATCTTCGACATCGGGGGCGGGATCCCCAAGGCACGCAAGTTCAAGGCCGTGCAGATGGGAGGCCCGTCCGGCGGGTGCGTTTCGGAGCGGTACCTGGACCTGCCCATCGACTACGGCTCGCTCCAGAAGATCGGGGCCATCATGGGCTCGGGCGGCATGGTCGTCATGGACGAGAACACCTGCATGGTGGAGATCGCCCGGTACTTTCTGAGCTTTACCCAATCCGAATCCTGTGGAAAGTGCAGCCCGTGCCGGCTCGGGACCAAACAGATGCTCGCCATCCTCACGCGCATCACCCGCGGGGAGGGGCGTGAAGCCGATATCGCCGCACTCAGAAGGATCGGCGACACGGTAAAAGACTGCTCCCTCTGCGGCCTCGGACAGACCTGTCCCAAACCGGTACTCTCCACGCTCCAGCATTTCGCCCACGAGTATGAAGAGCACATCCGTCACAAACGCTGCTCCGCTGCGGTCTGTGACGCCCTGATGATCTCCCCCTGCCAGCACACATGCCCCGTGGGGATCAACGTGCCTCTATACGTTGCCGCCGTGGGGGACGGGGACTACGAGCACGCCGTGGAGATCATCCGGGAGAGAAACCCCTTTCCCGCCATCTGCGGCCGGATCTGCCATCACCCCTGCGAGGTGAAATGCCGCCGCGGGGAGTTGGACGATCCCGTGGCCATCCGGAGCCTGAAGCGGTTCGCCGCGGATTACTACTTCAACAACATCAACAATATGAAAAAGCCCCCGGGGCCCTTTGAACAAACGAAATCCCATCGCGTGGCCGTGGTGGGCGCCGGCCCCACCGGGCTCTCCTGTGCCTACCACCTGGCGCGCATGGGCTACCCGGTAACGGTGTTCGAGGCCCTTCCCGTGGGCGGCGGCATGTTGTCCGTGGGGGTTCCGGCCTTCCGCCTGCCCCTGGGGGTCATCGAGAACGAGATCGACTACATCCGGGACTGCGGCGTGGAGATCCGGTACAACTCTCCCATCAACGTCAACTACACCGTTGAGAACCTGATGGGCGAGGGATACCGGTCCGTGTTCATCGCGGCGGGCACACAGAAGAGCCAGCGTATCGGAATCCCGGGCGAGGTAGACGGCATGACCGGTGTTATTTACGGGTTGAGCTTTCTCCGGGATGTGAAGCAGGCCCGAGGGGTTTCGGTGGGACCCCGGGTGGCGGTGATCGGAGGCGGCAACACGGCGGTGGACTCCGCACGCACGGCCCTGCGCCTGGGCGCCTCCCAGGTGGAGGTCTATTACCGCCGGTCCAGGGAAGAGATGCCGGTAACGGACGTCGAGTACGATGAGGCCGTGGCCGAGGGCGTTCAGTTCCACTTCCTGTGCACACCCACCCGGATCCTGAGCGAGCGATGGCACGTGACCGGGCTTCAGTGCATCCGGATGCGCCTGGCCGAGGCGGACGAGAGCGGCAGGCGGCGACCGGTCCCGATCCCCGGTTCGGAGTTCACCGTGGAGGTGGACACCGTGATCCCCGCCGTGGGGCAGGCCCCGGACCTGTCGTTCCTGCCGGCGGATTCCAAGCTGGAACGGACCCGGTGGGAGATGCTCAGCGTGGATCCCGACAACCTGGCCACGAACGTCCCGGGGGTCTACGCGGGAGGCGACTTCGTGACCGGACCGGCCTTTGTCATCACGGCCATTGCGGCGGGGCGGCGCGGTGCGGTGGCCATCGACAAATACCTCAGGGGGGATACGAGCCGGGTGGAACTCTACGATCTGAAGGAGAGTGTACCGCCGCGGGACAAGACCGTGGACGATCTCCAGGAAGACCTCGGGGAAAAACCCCGGTTGAAGATGCCCGTGCGCCCCCCGAAAAAGAGGATTGCTGGTTTCGACGAAATCGAGATGGGGTTCTCCGAGGCACATGCCCGCAAGGAGGCCAGGCGCTGCCTCCGGTGCGATCTGGAAAAATAGACAACCGGCAGAAAGGAGTTGCCATGAAGTCCATCACCCGTTCGAAACCCATAGAGGCCGTGATCGGTGCGCTTGCGGGGTACGACCGTGTGTTCGTTGCCGGTTGCGGCACCTGCGCCACCCTGTGCAGGACCGGCGGGGTGGAGGAGGTAGCCGCCATGAGCGGATCCCTCGAAGAGGCGGGCAAGCTGGTCACCGGCACCCTGGTCATCCCCACCGCCTGCGACACCGTCACCCACGCGTGCCTGGAGCAGAACCAGCAGGCCCTGGAGGACGCACAGGTGGTCGTGGTGATGTCCTGCGCCTTCGGGGTGCAGACCGTTGCCGGGTACAGCGGCCGCCCGGTGCAGCCCGCGCTGGACACCCTGTTCTTCGCCCTGGAGACGGCCCCCGGCCACTTCTCCGAGGTCTGCATGCAGTGCGGTGAGTGCGTGCTGGCCGACACGGGAGGGATCTGTCCCGTGACCTCCTGCCACAAGGGCCTTCTGAACGGCCCCTGCGGGGGCACGAACAGCGGGAAGTGTGAGATCGACAACTCCATCGACTGCGCATGGACCCTCATCTACAACCGGCTCAAAGAGATGGGAAGGCTCGATCTGATGGAGAGGTACACCGAACCGAAAAACTTTCAGGCGATGCCCAAGCCGGGCAAGGTGGTCGTCTCTCAAGAGGGAGGGTGAGGAGCCATGACGCAAACGTTCCGTGAATCCCTTCATGCGGGCAAGTTCGTTATCACGAGCGAGATCGGTCCACCCAAAGGCACGAACCTGGAACCCGTGCTTCACCACATCGACCTTTTGAAGGACAAGGTCGACGGCATGAACGTGACCGACAACCAGAGTTCGGTCATGCGGTTTCCATCCCTGGGCGGGACCCTGCTCATCCAGGAGAAGGGCGGGGAGCCCATCCTGCAGATGACCTGCCGGGACCGGAACCGGCTCGCCCTGCAGGCGGATCTTCTCTTCGCTTACAGCCGGGGGATCCGGAACGTCCTGTGCCTGACGGGCGACGCGGTGCCCGTGGGCGACCACAAGGGCGCCAAGGGGGTCTTCGACCTGGACTCGGTCCAGCTTCTGCGTACCATCCGGAGCCTGGAGGCGGGCAAGGACCTGGGGGGGAACGACCTGGACGGCGCCGTGGAATTCTGCGCCGGGGCCATCGTCACGCCGGAGGCCGACCCGATCGAGCCTCAGCTGATGAAATTCGAGAAGAAGGTGGCGGCCGGCGCCGAGTTCATCCAGACCCAGGCCATCTACGACCTGGAGAACTTCAAGCGGTTCATGGATTATGCCCGGAAGTTCGACGTGAAGATCCTGGCGGGGATCATCCTGCTCACGTCCCACCGAATGGCCATCTACATGAACAAGAACGTTCCGGGCGTGTTCGTACCCCAGAACCTCATCGACGAGATGGAGGCCGCCCCCAAGGGGACCAAGATCGCCAAGGGGGTGGAGATCGCGGGCCGCATGATCCGCACCCTCGATGAGGAGAAGGTCTGCGACGGGGTGCACATCATGGCCATCGGGAAGGAAGAGGTGGTTCCGGAGATCATCAGCGCCGCCGGCCTGGCGTAAAGGTCCCTATCGAGAACCCGGGATCACCATTTGCCTTTTTGCATCCCATAGGCCGCCTGAAGAAGAGCCGTGCCCCGGCGCACAAGCGGATGCTCCGTTCCGGCGGCCTTGATGTCCAGAGGCTGATCCGATCCGTCGAGAACGGCTACGGCATCTTCCCCGCGAAAACCGATGATCGCCAGCTGATCATCCGTGACAAAACCAACATCGCGTTTATCCTGAACAAAGGCGTACGTTTGCGGCGCTCCGGCCAGCACGTCATGCCCGAAAAACACTGATTCGTAGCTTTTTCCGAGAACCCCCAGAACCGTTGGCGTGACATCCATATTCGATATTCTGCGCAGGTCACAACGTCCCGCATGTTCCGTAATGCCGGCGCCCATCAATGCAAAAACCACCCGATGAGCATCCAGGGGCAGCTGCTCGGACAGATAAGCCCTGGGGCCGTGATCCGCGATGATCACGAAGAGTGTATCCGTAAAGAATCCATCTTCTTTAGCCTGATCCAGGAACCGGCCCAGGGCGTAATCCGCATAAGCCAGGGCGCCTTCATTGCTGCCGATCGCTGCTTTGACTCGCCCTTCGGGAAACGTACGCGGCTGATGGTTGGTCAACGTCAGAACGGAAATCAGAAACGGCTTTTTCTCCTCCCTCAGCAGGACCATTTCTTTCAACGTTTGGTCGAAGACAAACTCGTCCGCATAACCCCAACTGTTTCGAAACGCCTCTTGTTGGAGTTGCTCTTCGATCCGGCTCTCTCCGATCAGCTGTTGAAACCCGATCTCCGGCAGGAATTTATCCATATGATCAAAGGAAAGGCCGCCGCCGTAGATAAATACCGTTTCATATCCCCTCGATCCAAGCACGGAAGCGATCGAGTCGAGCGCTCGAATGCTGCGCCGTTTGAATATGGCCGGGCCGGGCACCGGCGGCAAAGAGCAAAATACCGCTTCCATACCGCGGGCGGTACGGGTACCCGTGGCATAGGTCCTCGGGAAAACGATCCCCGTTTGAAGGTACTCATGCAATCTTGGCGTCGGGCTGTTATCCGTTCCTGTCGGGAAATGACAGCCCTGGGGACTCAACCCTTCCACCAGTTCCGTTCCCAGACTTTCCGAAAGAATCAAAACAACATTGAGGGGTCCTGACGGATGTTTTCCGGCTGCAGGTGTACGCAGGTGCTTGAGCCCGTCCCCATCGAACCGTACGAACTGCGGATCCCCGGACAGGTACTCCCGGGCTTCCCGCAGTGCTGCGGGATCGGGAAGATGAGCGTAGTAACTATGAAAATCCAGGGTTCCCAAACGGATAGCCCTCAGCAAACGGATAATGCCGTTATCCGCGACTTCGGACAGCGTTTTACTTTGAAAAGGAACCCGCTGCAGGGTGAAGAAGCCCACCAGGCTGGAATAGACAACCAGGCCCAGCACCGCCTTACGAACACCGGCTTTACCGGTCAGATTCCATGACGCAACCCGCCGCCCTTTTTGGGACGCCCCGGTTCTCCTGAGGAAGATGGTTACGGATACGGCCAGAATAAACAGAACCGCGATCACGGCAACGACCGGATAACCCTCCCAGACCGTGCCGGTCACTTCCGCGGTGTACACGACATAGTCCACGAATATCTGGTCCGGCCGGGTGTGGAATTCTGCAAAGTAATAATACTGAAGCGCTTTCCAGAAACCGAGGACAAACAAGAACACCGTGCACAGGGGCAGGCAAACGAATTTGCTCCAACCGGTTGCTTTGCTCAGTCTGGCGGCCAGATAGGCAAAAACCGATGTCAGCGGAAAGTCGGCCACGATCCCCCAGAGTACCGTCCACCCGGATTTTTCCGGCCATGCGATCTGCAGGAGCATGAAAATTCGCAAAACCGATGAAGCCGCGAGCAGGAGGATCAGTGCCAGCAGGAACGCCGTGCGGTCCACGGAAAACAACCGCTCCGCTGTTCTGGCTGCGGCCGTTCTGAACCGTCCGCTGCCAGGCTGTGGGGACGCATTTTGTTCAACCATCTCCTGCACCCATCTTTTCCAGCTTCTCCGTCAAGCGCGCGATCTTGCGCATCTGCTTCAGCATCTGATGCCGCAGGACGGGATCCTCGTCCCAGTTCTTCCCGCCCAACAGGTCGGACAGTCCCTGCAGCCGCCGGGACAGCTCCCGGGCGTTCTGCCCCAGGACCTTCCCTTCGTCCGAGGCCGCCGCCCGGGGTGCCTCCTCCCCGGGACGTCCCAGAAAAATCTCTTCCCCGGGATGCGGGACCGAAACTGGCACCGACAGGGTCTCCCGGAGCCGGCCGGCCAGCTCCTCGGAGACGGATTCTTCCCCGTGGATCAGGAACATCTGCTGCGGGGCCGGGTTCACCCCCCGGATCCATGCCTCCAGGGCCTTCTGATCCGCGTGTGCGGAGAACCCTCCCAGGGTGTGGATCGAGGCCCGGACCTGCACATCCTCCCGGAAGATCCGCACCTTTTTGGCACCGTCCACAAGCTTCCTGCCCGTGGTTCCCCGGGCCTGGAACCCCACGATCACTACATGGTTCTTCTCCTGCCAGAGGTTGTGTTTCAAATGGTGCTTGATCCTCCCTGCGTTGCACATGCCGCTGGCCGAGATGATGATGTGCGGACCGGGGAGGGTGTTGATTTTTCGGGAATCGTCCGCGGTCCGGGAATAGGTCAGGGAGGGCATGTCCAGGGGGTGGTCGCCCTGCGCCAGGATCTCCAGGGTTTCCTTGTCAAAGCATTCCGGGTGGCTCTGGAACAGGGTGGTGGCGGAGATGGCCAGGGGGCTGTCCAGGTACACCGGCATCACTGGCACCCGGCCCTGGGACTGCAGCAGGTACAGGGCGTACAGGACCTCCTGGGTCCGTTCCACGGCAAAGGCGGGAATGATGACCTTGGCCCGGTCCTTCTCCGCCCGGTTCAGGATCTCAGCGAACTCGTCCATGGTCCCGTCCATGGGGCGGTGCAGGCGGTTGCCGTAGGTGGACTCCATGAACACGAAATCGGCGCTCTCCGGCTGTTCGTGGTCCCGGACAATGAACTGACCCGGGTTTCCCAGGTCCCCTGAAAAGACCACCTTCCGCTCCCCCTGCTCATCCCGGAAGGTGATCTCCACAAAGGCGGACCCGAGGATGTGCCCCGCATCTCGGAAACGGGCCTTTACGGAGTTAGACAGGGGAAAGTTCTGGTTGTAGGGAACGGCCTGGAGGTGCTGGAAGGTTTTCTCGGCATCCGCGGCGGTGTAGAGGGGTTCCAGCGGCTTCCTGCCCCGTCGCAGATTCTTCCGGGTCTGCCACTCCGCTTCCATCTCCTGGATGTGGGCGCTGTCCGGAAGCAGGATCCTGCAGAGATCCACCGTGGCGGGCGTGGTGAAGATTTTTCCCCGGAACCCCTCCCGGACCAGCCGCGGCAGGAGCCCGCTGTGGTCGATGTGCGCGTGGGTGAGCAGAACCGCATCGAGCTTTTCCGGCTTGAACGGAAACCGGCGCCGGTTCTTCTGGTCGGATTCCCGGCCCCCCTGGAACATCCCGCAGTCCACGAGAAACGAAACATCCGCGTGTTCGCAAAGAAAACAGGACCCGGTCACGGTGCGGGCCCCTCCGTGGGTGGTCACTTTCATTCCGGTCCTCCTTGTTCACGGCTGGAGATGGATCCAACAATGGAAACCGTCCGTCTGCGGCGGTTCCGCTGGGCCAAGAGTACGGGAACACACGCCGATTTTCAAACGCTCCGCCGTCTTCCAGCCGGGCATTCCACGGGCCCCGGGCCCTCTCCAGTGGACAGCCCCTTGTCTGGACATCCCTCTTCTTTTCGCTATAATGGGACGCTTGAAAACCCTATTTTGAAAACGGGCGTGTCGAAACGAACTATTTTCGCCGAGAGGAGATCCTGCCATGCCGATCGATCTGGAAAAGGCCGTAGGTGCGGAACTGGAACCCATGAACTATGAATGTACCCAGGACAAGGTCATGCTGTACGCCCTGGGCGTGGGGGCCGTGCCCGAAGGGGACGAGCTTCCCTTTGTGTACGAAAACGGCCTGAAGGTGCTGCCCACTTTCGGCGTGGTTCCGCCCTTCCCGGCCCTGATGGGCGTGATGAGCGTCCCCGGGATAGAGATCAACCCCATGATGATCCTCCATGGGGAGCAGTATCTGGAGATCCGCAAGCACCCCCTGCCCACCTCCGGGACCCTGATCTCCAAACCGAGGATCGCCAACATCTACGACAAGGGCAAGGGCGCCCTGATCGAGCTGGACGTGTTGACCGAGGACCAGGACGGAAACGAGATCTTCTACAACCGGTTCGCTACCTTTGTGCGCGGTGAAGGGGGCTTCGGCGGGGAAAAGGGTCCGGCCCCCGGAAACGATGCGCCGGACCGGGAACCGGACGCCGTGGTGGAGTCCCCCACGCTGAAGCGGCAGGCGGCCATCTACCGTCTGTCCGGGGACTACAACCCCCTGCACATCGACCCGCAGTTCGCCGCCATGGCGGGGTTCGACCGGCCGATCATCCACGGGCTGTGCACCTTCGGGGTGGTGGGCAGGGCGGTTCTCAAGACCTACTGCGACAACGACCCGGCAAAGTTCAAGTCGATCAAGGTCCGGTTTTCACGCCCGGCGTGGCCCGGGGACACCATCATCACCGAGATGTGGAAGGAGTCCGACGGCAAGATCCTGGTGCGGGCACGTACCAAGGAACGGCCCGAGGAGTACAACCTGACCAACTCGGCCGTGGAACTGAACGTGTAACCGGCGGGCCCGGCACACCTCCGGCGATGCCGTCCCCCTTGGGATGACCGGAAGGCGGTCCGCAACGGGCCGCTTTCTTTTTCCGCAACGCCGTCAACCTCAACCGAAGATCGAAAAAAAAGGAAGCTTGTCATGATCGTCGTGGGAGAGCTCATCAACATGACCCGCAAGAAACCCCAGCAGGCCTGGGCGGACCGGGACGAGGAGACCATCGCGCAGATGGCCCGGGATCAGGCAGAGGCCGGGGCCGACTACATCGACGTGAACAGCGGGGTCGCCGGGGAAGAAGTAGCCTGCATGGAGTGGCTCGTGAACGTGGTGCAGAACGCGGTGGACATCCCCCTGTGCATCGACTCAACGAACCCGGAGGCGCTGGAGCGGGCGCTGTCGCTGGTCAAGGCCCCGCCCATGGTGAATTCGGTCTCCGCGGAAAAGGAGCGCTGGACCAGCTTTCTCCCGTTGCTCAAGGGAGTGTCGTGCAAGGTGGTGGCGCTCCTGGTGGGGGACGGCGGCCTGCCCAAGACGGTCCAGGACCGGCTGGACAACGCCGCTTTTCTCCTGGACAAGCTGGGGGAAACCGGATTCGCGGAAGCCGACATCTTCATCGACCCCTGCGTGATCCCGGTGAGTACCGACTCCACGGCCGGGTCCGTGTTTCTTCAGTCCATTCCCGCCATGAAGGAACGCTGGCCCGAGGTCCACTTCATCGCGGGCCTGTCCAACATCTCCTTCGGGCTCCCGGCGCGCTCCCTGATGAACCGCGGTTTTCTGTCCCTGGCCATGGGGGCCGGCATGGACGGCGCCATCCTGAACCCCACGGACCCGAACATCGTCCAGGTGCTTCTCAGCACGGAAGCCCTCCTGGGCAATGACTCATACTGCCGCCGCTACATCAAGGGGTTTCGGAAGGGCTTGTTCGCCTGATCCGGCGAACTACGGGGATGCGGGAGGGCGGGGGCCCATCAGGGCACGGCAGGTTGCGAGCAGCTCTTCGCCCTGCGGCGACAGGGTGATCCCGTTTTCCCGGAAGGATACGAGACCGGATTTCCGTAAGGTTTCCAGCAGCGGGGGCTCCTCCTCCGCGGCCTGCTCCCTGTTCAAACCACCCTCGACCCTTTCCAGCAGGGAGAGGACCTTACCCAGGCCCTCTCCCTCCAGAAGACCGAATCGGTAGTTGTCGGCACGGAACCCGCAGAGGGCCATATCAGTAGTTCTTCACCATCTTGGTTAGGGTTTTTTCCAGCCGGCTGACGTGCTTTTCCTCTTCCTGCGCCAGCTTACCGAACAGCTCCCCCAGGTCCAGCCCGCTGTAGATTTTCTCCAGGGAGCGGTACAGCTTGCAGGAATTCTCTTCGGAGACGAGCGCCTTCTGCAATACCTTCACCGCCTCGCTCACCTTCTCCATCTTCCGCACATCGTCGTTGATCACGTGAAGGGTACTCAGCACCCTCTTCCCGCCCTTGCCGAGCCGGGACAGGTCCATCTGGCTGTTCAGGACCATCTGCAGTTTCTTGGCGTGCGCGATCTCCTGTTTGGCCAGGCTTTCCAGGACCGATTTGGCCGTGGGATCCGGGATCTTGGCAGCCTTTTTCGTGTAGGCGGCGGCGGTCCGTTCTTCTCTCCGGATGGCGGTCTTCAGTGCGTTGGTCATCCTTCGGCTCGTGACGTCCATTTCTGTCTCCTGTTTGCATGGGGCGCGTTCAACTCCATAGATTTGAATAAAAAAATTACCCCATGTGCCGATTCAAATCAAGTTTTGAAAAAAGGTCCCAGGGAGAAACAGCGCGTAAATTTTGAAAAAATCCGTCAGGTTTGGTACAAAGAGAGTACAGGGACCCGCCCCCCGCGGACCGGGTTCCGCTGCACAGACGGCGGCAACGGTTGACCCCGTCCCCGCCCCGCCTCTTTCGGAGGGATGGCCGAGTGGTTTAAGGCGCTGGTCTTGAAAACCAGAGTCCGAAAGGACCGTGGGTTCGAATCCTACTCCCTCCGCCATTTTTTTCT
>CAYTRL010000066.1:13371-18450 GCA_964439795.1 uncultured Thermodesulfobacteriota bacterium | reverse complement strand
GACGAGGACCTGAAATACATCAGCAAAAACTCCACGGTCGGCGATCATGAGAAAGCGGTCAAGATCCTGCACGACCTGGATCTGGATATCTATGCATCCTTTATCGTACGCCCGGATTTCGACAGGGACGACTTCGCTGCGCTACGGCGGTTTTGTCGCCGGCTGGAACTCAACTTCGCCTCGTTTTCCGTACTCACCCCCCTGCCAGGAACCGATCTGTGGGAGCAGGAAAAGGATCGATTGGTTACGCACAACTATGACTATTTCGACTTTATCCACACCCTGCTGCCGACGAAGCTGCCCCTGACCGATTTCTATGGCGAATACCACAACCTTTACCGGACCGCCGTGCCTTTTTCCAAGGGGCTCTCTTTCCTGATGAAATATCCCTGGCGGGAGGTTCCCGGCACGATGATCATGTGGAATAAGTGGCTCAACCGTCTGAAACGGCTCGGCCGGGATTATGCAGACGGACCCCCGGGTGTTCGAGAAGGATTCTGACCCGGGAGAAGAAAAACAATAGACAGTGGAACCGGAAACATGTTATTCATTTTTTAGTCTGACTTTAAAAAAGTATTATTAAATTCCATCAGCCTTGACAGGGTTCTTCGTTCTTCTTGCTTCAAGAAAGAACCCCCATGAAACGCCTGCCCGTCTTCATCCCCCTGTTGACCTGCGGGCTCTTCCTCTGGCCCAGCCGCGGGTATTCGCAACCGACGGATCTCTCTTTCCACAGATCTGAATCCACCCCCTGCGATGAAGGGGTTCGGCTCCGGCACAGGATCACCGACGTCGTGAAAGTTGTGGGAGAACAGGTCCCGGAAATGCTGGGACGGGCCAACGCCTCGCTCCGCCTGCTGGCCTGCCACGGCGGAAACTGGACGGCCGTCCCCTTTCAGATCGATGAAAAGAGTGATGACGGAAGGTTCCTGTATCCCTTGGGAGAGGAAAACAACCGGGATGAGATGGACGGCGAACTGGCCGGACGGGACGAGATCGTCTTCATGGCGGCAACCGCGGGAGACCGGGTCGACCCCGCGGACCGGCCCAAGGGGTTGACCGCAGCCGCGGAGATCGAGATCACGGATCCCCTGACCGGCGAAAAGGGATGGTGTTACCTGTATTCCTATCTCGACGAACCGCCTCCGCTCTCGAATGTGGACCTGATCCGCTATGATCCCGGCTCGGACCGGAGCCGGAGCCGGTACTATGATGTGGGGTATTCCCGGCAGAAGGAAAAGCAGAAGGCCGTGATGGAGTCCTATTCGGTTCCGGAAGAACATGGCGGAGACGGCGTCAACTTTTTCGATTCCGCAAAGATCTGGGTCCGGATCAAGCTGTTCTTCTCCCTGGTGAAGATCGTCATCCACAGTCCGGACTTCGTGAGCCGGGTCCCTGCTTATATCGACGGACCCGTGCGGGTCGTCATCAAAAAGCGCACCGCCGTCAAGATCGGAATGGGGCTCCAGACACCGAACATCGATTCAGACCTCATCTACTATCCGCACTTTTTCACCTCGGCCCTCGTTCTGGCCATTCCCTTTGATCCTTCCCTGTTCACCTCCTCCATGAGCATCTCGATCGGAACGGATCTGAACCACCGTGCCGCAGGGATGCGGTTCTGGAACTCGCGCAATCCCGTACCCGTGCTCGTCGACGGGACCATGTCGCCCGAAGAGAACCGTATGGACCTCGGACCGGACCACTGGCGCGTGATTTCCGGATCCCAGGGGAAATACCTGGCCAAGGCCGTGTACGCGGGCAATTTCAAGATGTCGAACATCCGCCTGGACGAGGGCCGCTACATCGACGACCGGACGCACAGGGAACCTCCGGAGAACGAGCCGGGGATCTTTGGCAGCTACAACTGGACCTGGGACATCACCCACGGCAGGAGAGGAAAGTACGTGGTCTGGATCGAGGCTCACTACGGAGGCGAAGTGGTAGGCCCGCAAGACGTTGCCGCATGCCTGAACGTGACCGACCGTCCCCTGCGCATCCGGGTGGGTCCCGAGGAACGGCCGAACTGCCTGCTGATTCCCCCGCCGGGATTCACGGAGGAGATCCTTCCGGACCGTTGCCGGGTCCACAGAAGGTCATCTCCCAACGAGGAGGTGTTCCATGAGGAAAACCTGTGATGCCGTGGTGATCGGCGGCGGTCCCGGGGGACTGGCCATAGGGGCCCTGCTCGCGAAGAACGGGATGATGCCGATGGTCCTCGAAAAAGGCCATGAACTCGGAGGACGATACCGACCAGTCACCTTCCATGGATGCCGGGTGGACAACGGAGTCCACCTTCTGACGGGATATGTGGAATCCATGGAGGAGACCTTCTGCAAGAGGCTTTTCCATGAGCTGGACATCCCTCTCCAACAGAAAGAGGTGTTCTGGACCATGGGTCTCGTGGGCCGCAAAGGCCCCGGGGAGATCGAATTCTTCCGTCTTGAAAGGGAAAAGGGGGTGAAAAATTTCTTCGATTTTTTCGCCTTCGGAAGCGGGATGGAGATGGGTCCGGAAACACAGAATGAGATGGAGCGCATCTTCGAGCTCATGGGAAAGATGACCCTGGAGGAAAAGAGAAAGCTCATCCACATCAGTTGGGCGGATTGGCTTGCTCGAAACTGCAGGGACCCACTCGCCTCCATGGTCCTGTCCGTTCAGAGCCAGTTGTCCGGGTGCGACGCAGAGGATGCGGCCGCGGGCGAGATCATCGGCTATTATTCGCCGTTTTACGCCTCCGGGGCGGTTCCCTTCTGGTACCCTGCCGAAGGCATCCTGCAGGACAGCATCATTGAACCCCTCGCCACCTATATCCAGGAGGCCGGAGGGATGATCCTGACAAACAGCGAGGCCCGGAAGGTGGAGATCGAGGGCGGCGGAGTGAGCGACGTCTGGTTCACGGACAGGGCCACGAACGTGCTTCACCGGATCGAGACCCCGATCGCGGTTTCTTCAATACCCATCCACCAGGGAGCTGGGGAAAAAGGGATCTTCCCCCTGGAGATCTTTCCGGAGAACTGGAGAACAACGGTTCAGTCCTATGCGGATCGCGCCGACGAGGACTTGAGCGGCTTTTACCTTCTCCGGGAAAAGCGGATTCCGGATGACTATTACGGCTGGATTCACCTGTTCGATTCCGGGGAAGGGGTTCCGAATTATGTGGGGGACTGGCTTGAAGGCGGGTTCGTGAACGCCACGGTGCCACAGGGAAAACAGCTCGTCCTCACCTTTATCACAGCAAAGAACCCCCTGGCTCCCTTTGGGATGCCGAGCGACCCGGATCAGGTCGAGAAAGCCCTGAGTAACTGGGAAGAGGCCATGGAAAAAGCCTTCCCTGGATTTCGTGAGAGTATCGAGCACAGGACCCATACACTTCAGCTGAACTGGGGCCGCTATACCTGGGCCATCGTGCCGGAGGAGATCGGGGTCCAATGTCCGACGGTCCGGGGGCTCTATTTTGCCGGCGACTCGGTCCACACGGTGGCGAGCCTTGCCTCGGACAAGGTGTTCGAAGTGGCCAAGTACTGCGAAGAAGCCGTTCTGGCGGACCGTTGAATACAGGAGAACAATAAATGTTTGATAAAGAGACGATGAAAAAGAGTCGGGACTTGAAGCAGGCATGGGAAAAGAAGGTGACCCGGAAATACAAGGAGGTGAAGCCCGCGAGCACCCTCTCCGGCCTGCCCATCAACCCGGTATACACGCCTGAGGACATCGCCCATATCGATTTCCAGGAGATCGGTATTCCCGGCGAGTATCCTTACACCCGCGGGATCTACCCCCTTCACTATCAGTATCAGCCCTGGATGATGCAGCAGATCCACGGATACGGTCTGCCCGAGGACACACGGACCAGGATGGACCTTCTCAAGAAAGGCGGCATGGAGGGCTATTTCGGGAATCTCGTCTACAACCTGGTCCTGGACCATCCCAGCCAGTGCGGGATCGACTGTGATGACCCCCGGGCCCACGGTCTTGTGGGTGGTTGCGGGATGACATTCGGGTCCTTGAAGGACATGGAAGACCTGGTGGAGGGTCTCGAGCTGGACAAGTGTAATATGAGCCTTATTACCGGCGACACCTGCTATTACCTGTTGCCCGCGTTCATCGCGGCCGCCGAGAAGCAGGGTTACAAAAGGGGCATGCTCCGGGGCAACAGCATGAACTGGCCCCTCAAGGGGTTCTGCATGCCCAACCCCGTCTTTCCTCCCCGCTCCGGGCTCAAGCTCATGGTCCAGCTGATCCGGTTCTGCACACGGGAGATGCCCACCTGGAATACCACGAACTTCATCTCCTATCTGGCCCGGGAAGCGGGGGCCACCCCGGTGCAGGAACTTGCTTTTATCCTGCAATGGGCCATCGCAACGATCCAGGCCTGTGTTGATGCCGGGCTTGATGTGGACACATTCGCGCCCCGTTTCGGGTTTCAGATCTCCCTCGGCATGCATCTGTTTGAAGACATCGCCAAGATACGGGCCCTGAGGAGAATGTACTCCAAGATATTACGTGAACGGTTCGGAGCCACGAATCCCAAGGCCTACTATGCGAGGATGCACGTACATACGAGCGGGGGCGCCTACACGGCACAGCAGCCCCTGAACAATATCGCACGGGGCGCCATTCTGGCCCTGGCGGCGGCCATGGCGGGCACGAACTCGATGAATGTCTGCGCCTATGACGAAGCCCTCGGAATCCCCACCGAGGAATCCCATCTGCTTACGCTGCGGACCCAGCAGATCGTACTGCACGAAACCGACGTAACCTGCGTGACGGACCCTCTTGCCGGAAGCTATTACCTCGAAGATCTCACGGACAAGATCGAAAGGGCCGCCGGAGAGTTGATGGACAGGATCGATGAGAGGGGCGGGTTCGTGGAAGCCGTCGAACAGGGCTGGATCCAGGGCCTGATTGCCGAGGAAGCCTACAAATATCACGAAGGGGTCCGAAAGGGCGATCACGTTGTCGTCGGCGTGAACAGGTATCCGATTGAGGAAGAGCCCAGGCCCGTTTTCCGCGTGGAATCCGACACGGAAAAGACGGCCGAGGAGAGACTGAAGAGACTCAAACGGGAAAGGGATT
>CAYTRL010000066.1:5724-13361 GCA_964439795.1 uncultured Thermodesulfobacteriota bacterium | reverse complement strand
GCGGATCAGGTCAAAAAACACCTGGATCAGGTGAAGGAAATCGCCAGGGAGGACGGGGAGGACCTGATCCCTTCGATTATCGAGGCTGCAAAGGCGTATTGCACACAGCAGGAGATCATGGACATTCTGAAACAGGAATACGGATGGCGGCACATGAAGAACTGTTGAGAGGACACACGGATGGACAGGGCACGGAAACCGATCAAGGTTCTGATCAGCAGGATGGACTGCGACGGCCACGACCGCGGAGCGAGATACGTGGCCCGAAAGCTGATCGACGAGGGCATGGAGGTTGTGTTCACGCATTTCTCCCTGCCCGGAGAGGTGGTCAATACGGCGCTCGAGGAGGACGTAGACCTCATCGGACTGAGCTTTCTGACCGGTGCGCATAGGATCCTCGTCCCCGAAATTCTGGAGATCATGGATCAAACGGGGAGTCAGCGGATTCCTCTTATCGTGGGCGGGATCATCCCTCCGCAGGACATCCCCGAGTTGAAGCGTACGGGCGTCCTCGAGGTCTTCCCGCCGGGCTCCCGGGTGGACGACATCGCCCGTTTCATCCGGGAAACCCTGGGGGGGGGGACGTGACGTATGGACACCCGGGTGTCTCCCCAATATCCGTACACAGGGCTGCCGAGATGAAGTAACTCCCCGCGGTCATCAAAGCGGAGTGGAATTCCGTTTGAACCCAGCTTTTTTCATGCAGGGAGCCTTTGCACGGTTCCTGTCCGTGAAACCACTCCGATTTCGATTTTCCTAGAGACCGCCCCGGAAACAACCCTCAAGCCCCGGGGGTTTCATGCATCCGCTTGAAGGGTCTGGTCAGGCGCAGGAGGGCGGGCAGGAGCAGCAGGTCCGCCACCAGGGCGCCCACCATGATGGAGGCGCACAGGATCCCGAAATGGCAGGGAAGTTTGAACCGTGAGAAGAAGGTGATCATGAACCCGGCCGTAAAAACCACTGAGGTGAACACCACGGCGCGCCCCGAGGAGGCCAGAGTGTGCCGCATGGCTTCCGACGGGTCGCGGGTCTCAAGACGCTCGATCCGGTACCGGGTGAGGATGTGAATCGTGTCGTCCACCGCGATCCCGATGGCGATGCTGGCCACCATGACGGTCACCACGTTCAAGGTGATCCCGGCGAACCCCATCAGCCCCGCGGTTACCAGCACCGGAAGGACATTGGGCACGATGGTCAGCAGACCCACCCGTACCGAGCGGAACAGGAAGGTCATGGCGCCGAAGATGAGCATGAAGGCAAGGAAAAAGGTCTTGAACTGGCTGTTCACCAGGTGATGCGCCAGGGTGGGGTTCAGAACCGCCGCGTCGGTTAGCTCGAAGGAGACCTCCGGGCTGAACCGCTCTTTCAGGTACTGTCTCAGCTCCCGGAGGATCTCCCCCTCCCGGGTGGTCCCCACCAGCCGCAGCATGGCCACCACCTGCACGGAGGAGTAGTCCGCGTTGGTGAGAAAGCCCAGCATCTCGTCCCCGCCGGCCAGGGAGAGCAGGAGCAGATACTGCGCGGCCGCCTCCCGGGACCCGGGCAGGACCTCGTACTCCGGCCGGTCTTCGTTCAGGAGCCGGTTCATCCGGCGCAGCGGATCCGGCAGGCCGAACACCCGGGACACCTCGGGATAGGCCTGGAGGTACGACTCCAGCGCATCCACCTTTTCCAGGAACGCCGGGTCTTTCACCCCGTCCGGCTCCTGCGTGTGCAGGAGGATCCGCAGCGGTTCGATTCCGGTGAGGTTCCGGTCGATGAAACGGATCGAGCGAACGATGGGATCGGACTCGTAGAAATACTCGTAGTAGTTGGTATCCACCCGGATCCGTACGATCCCGAAGGCGGCCAGGCCGATGATCCCCACGGAAAGAAAGAGGACGGGCCACGGGTGTCGTTCCGTGAGCGCCGCAATCCGTTCCATGACCCGTGTGGTGCGGCCGGCCCGAAGCCTTTCCACGGCCCCGGACCGTGGGGGCGCGAGGAAGGAAAGGAATACCGGCACCAGAAAGATGAAGATCAGGAAGGCGAAGAAGATTCCCAGCGCGGCATAAAGACCGAAATCCCGAACCGGGCGCAGGTTGCTCAGGAGCAGGCTCGAAAAGCCCATGGCCGTGGTGACGCTGGTGAGAAAGCAGGGGGTTCCCACCTTGTACACGGCGTTCTTCAGCGCGTCTTCCCGCTGCCTGCCGCCGGCGATCCCCTCGTAGTACTGGGTGATCAGGTGCACGGCATCGGAAACGCCGATGACCAGGATCAGCACCGGGAGCATGGTGGTGGTCACGGTGATCGGCACGTTCATGAGGCCCATGAGACCCAGGGTCCACACCACGCTCAGGAGGATGGCCCCCAGGGTGGTCAGCACCGCGGCCAGCGTCCGGAACACGGCCAGGAGGATGACGAAGACGATGGCGATCCCCACCGGGAGGAAGGTCACCAGATCCATGAGACAGTACCGGTTCATGAAGGCCGTGATCGCCACCAGGCCGGACACGTGGTACTCGCAGCTCGAGCCCACCTGCTCCCGGAGGATCCCCTGGATATCGTCAACGGCTGCCAGGGTCTTGTTCACGTCCCCGATGTTGTGGGTGAACTGGATGACCAGGGCGGCGGTGGAGCCGTCCTCGGAGAGGATCTGCCCGGTGACGAACGGGTCCTCCAGGGCGTTCTTCCTGGCCTCCCGCATCTTTTCCGGGGACGCGGGCAGATCGGGCACCAGCGGGCAGACCCGGATCTCGGCCCCCTCGGCCTCGATGTGATCCATTCGTGTGACGCTGTAGACATCGTCCACCCCCTCCACCTGGAGGATCTCCCGGGTGAGACGGTCCGCGAGGTGCAGGAATTCGTTCCGGAAGACTTCTCCCGGCCGGAACGCCACCACCATGCCCAGCTCGGTGCCGTATTCCTGCACCGTGGCGTTCAGGACCCCAAGATCGGGGTCGCTTTCCAGGAAGAGCCCTTCCAGGGAGTTGTCGATGTACAGGCGGGGGATCCCCCGCGCGAACAGGAGGGTCAGCAGAAAGAACAGGAGAAGGACCAAGCGCCGGTGCCCCAGCAGAAACACGGGCAGGCTTTTCCACAGCGAGAACTGTCTCTGGGAGGTCATCGTTGCAGGGGGAACGGTATTTTTCTCAAGCGACCTTCTGTTTCGGTGACGAATTCAGGTTGCAGTGAACGTTCGGGGCCGGCTTCAGGTCCTGCTCGCGGTTCAGCTCCTCCCAGGCGTCCTGGTTGAACTTGCACCCGGGATCCGGGGCCTTGTAGTCTCCGAAATAGGCGTACGCCCGTGCCCGGCAGCCGCCGCAGTGGTACTTGAAATCGCAGGACGAGCAGTGTCCTTCCAGGTCGTCCCGGCCCTTCAGGTCCTGAAAGACTTCGGAGCTGTTCCAGATATCCTCAAAGCGCTGTTTGCGCACATCCCCCACCGGGATCGGCATGTAGACGCAGGGGGTGACGAAGCCGTTGGGCTGGACGGTGCAGTACACCCTGCCGCACCCGCACCCGCCGAAGATCTCCCCGAAGTTCCGGCCGAACTTCCCCCCCATCTGGGCCGCCAGGTGGCTGGACATGACCTTCCCTTCGGGCCCGGCCAGCTCCATGCAGCGGCGGATCATCTGCGGCGCCGTGCTCCCGAAATCGATCTTGTCGAAATACTTGTAGCAGATGTTGAACATGTGCTCCCGTTCCTGCGGGGAGAGGTCCCTGTTCACCATCTCCCTGCCGCGCCCCACCGGGATGAAGTTGTAGGTGTAGAAGTAGTCCACGCCAAGGTCCACGCAGAACCGGATGAGGTCCTCGAGCTCGTCCAGGTTGTCCCGGGTGATGGTGGATGAGATGCTCACCTCCAGTCCCTCCTGGGCCACCGAGTTCTTGATCCCCTGGACCGTTGCCTCCCAGCAGCCCTTGCCCCGGAAGGCGTCGTGTTTGGCCGGGTCGACGCTGTCCAGGCTGATCTGCACGTTGTCCACCCCGTTGTCGGCCAGGCGGGCGGCGTTCTTCTTGCTGATCAGCGTGGCGTTGGTGGCCACGGAGGTGTGAAAGTTCTTGGTGCCCATGTGCTGGATCACCTTCCAGAAGTGCGGGCCGGTCATGGGCTCCCCGCCGCTCAGGGCCATGAGGGGAACCTGGAGGTCCGCAATCTGGTCCACCAGGTCCAGCTTTTCGGTGAGCTTGAGCTCGTCCGGGGCCTTTTCCCCCGCGTTCTGGTAGCAGTGGGAACAGGCCAGGTTGCACTTCTGGGTGTAGTTCCACACCACGAGAACCGGGGAGATGAACTCCTGGGGCTTGATCACGCCCAGTTCCGCCACGCTCCGGATGGAGTGGATCACCGCCTGTGTAACGAACTTTCGGCTGAACATCTTCTCTACCGAGTAGTCCTTGGTCACCCCGGTGATCCGGTTCATCAGGTCCAGACCGGCGAACGGAAGAATTTGCTTGATCTCCCTCCTTCCCCCCTGCTGGTGGTTTTCCGCGTACGCATCGAACAGGCGGGAAAGGGGGGTCTCCCCGGACGGATCCTCTCGGGTCAACCAGCGAAGCAGGTTCTGCACGGGAAAGTTTTTCGTTACGGACCCGGCAACCTGCTCGGTATTCATAGAGAAGAAATCGGAAACCTTTTGTCTTGCCTTCCCGCTCATGGAAAACCTCCCGGGATGAATACGCACAGGAAACGGCGCATTGGTGTAGGTACAAGAAACCGTAGAATGCAAAGATTGCTGCCAATGCCTATAATGGCAACTTGGTATATTTTTCGCATTCTACTTCATCATAATTATAACATGATAGCCCAAAACCGCTGTTTGATTCAAGGATTCTTTCCCGTGGTTTCCAAATAAGTCTGGAAAAACCCGCTTCTTCCCTGGGGAAAAGTGCCCTTCTCCTGTTAAAGACATCGGCCGAAACGGACAAAAGAATGAAACGAGGTCCGCGGTTGATGGAACCATTGTTTTCGAGGCGATAGATTATCGAGGAGTACATGTTTTTCCGTCATTCCGGTCTTGACCCTTAGCCCCCCTGATCCGGAATCCAGGGGAGAGGAGAGGGAAGTTCTGCGGCATCCCCCCCCTCTGGCCACCCCTGGATCCCGGCGTTCGCCGGGATGACGAAAACTTGGATTTTATCAACGGTCTGATAGGGATACCATCATCTCCCGCAGTATTTGACCGGGAACCGGCCCCCGCCCATAATGAAAACAGGCATCAACCGCACGGCCCCGGGCGGCCTCGACGCCCGAACAACTCCCGAAACATGGGGGTGTTGATTGCCGTCATAGTGCGGTAGCCTCTTTTGCCCGACCACCCTCATCATCAAGGAGCAGGTACGGCTTTATGGCCTCGTCATCCCATGCAACCTCGTCCCTGCCCGTATGGGGCCTTCGCGGGCTGCCCCACCTGCTCCTGGGCCGCTCCTTTCTGCCGCCGATCCTGAACTTCCTGGTCACGGACCGTTGCACGCTCCGGTGCAGGCACTGCTTCAACTGGAAGAGCGAGGGAAACCGGCCCGAGTTGAGCCTGGAGGAGATCCAGTGGATCTCGCTGAACCTGGGCCCCCTGGTCTTTCTGATCCTGGCCGGGGGGGAACCGTTTATGCGCAAGGACCTTCCCGGGATCGTACACGCTTTTTACCGCAACAACGGTGTACGTAATATTGTGGTGCTCACAGACGGGCAGCTCACAGAAAGGATCCTGGAAGCCACGGAGCAGATCTTCTCCTCCTGTCCCGACCTCCACCTGGCCGTGGGCATCTCCCTCGACGGCCCGGAGGAGGTGCACGACCGGATCCGGGGAAAGACCGGGGCGTTTTCCCGGGCCGTGGAAACCTTCCGGGAACTCGCCGCGGCCCGGGAGCGGTTCCCGCGGCTGGACCTGCAGACATGCTCGGTGTTCATGGCGGACAACCAGGACGTCTTCGATGATCTGCTCGATTTCATTCGGGACGACCTGAAGCCCGACAAGGTGGCCCTGAACCTGATCCGGCAGGACCCCCGGGACCCCTCCCTGCTCCAGGTGTCCCTGGCCCGGTACGAGGAGATCACCCGACGGATCCGGGAAGAGACCTTCCTGGGCCGCATCAAAAACAAATACCGGTACGACACTACAGGCTTCGTGACCCTCACGGACCTGTACATGCACGAACTGGTGGCCCGCACCCGGCGCTCGGGCAGGGCACAACTCCCCTGCCGGGCGGGCAAAATTTCCTCGGTCCTCCTCCACGACGGCACCCTGGCGCCGTGCGAGATCCTCCGACCGTGGGGAAACCTGCGGGACACCGGGTACCGCCCGGAACCGATCTGGCTTTCACCGGTGGCGGACGCCTGCCGAAGAAAGATACGGTCCGGCTGCTTCTGCACGCACGAGATCGACTGCTTCCTGCCCAGCATCCCCTTCAGCCCGGGGCACTACCCCGCCCTTGCCCGCCTGGCCTACGACTGGAAGAAGGCCGCCGGCTGGAAGAAGGTGAACTGAGGGGGACCTTCTCACTTCCCGGTGCATCGAAGCCGCATTCAGCACGAACGGTCCGTACGCCAACAGGCTGAGAAAAAGGGGGCTGTGCTTCCGTCATGCCGGCCCCGGATCAAGTCCAGGGCAAGCTCCGGCCGGCATCCAGAAGTGCTTCTGAACTGTGGATCCCGGATCAAGTCCGGGATGACAGAGAAGCAACGATACCTCGTTTATGGACGCCTTCCGGGGCTTGTCCCCTCGAAAACGTGGGCCGGGATGACAAAAGATTGGTGGGTTTCAACGGCCTGCCAAGCTGTTGATTCCGTACCTGGGACGGTGATAAAAGGGGCTGTCTGCGACCGTGTTCTCAAGAACCCTTCCATTGCTCTCCGGAGGACCCATTATGAGACGTACACGCTTCCTGTTCTTGTTTCTTGTTCTTTTCCTTATTCCCGCCTTCTCAGGGTGCAGCAGTTCCACCCCCGCCCTCACAGGGGCCGCCTACGACGGGAACCTGAAGCTCGCGGAGCAACTGATTGCCCAGGGAGCGGACCCGAACGTATTGGACAGCTATCAATGGTCACCCCTCCTGTGGGCCGTATATTACAACCAGGCGGATATGGTGAACTACCTGTTGAGGAACGGTGCCAACCCCGACTTGCAGGGCGAGTATGGTTATCAGTTTGTCCCCGGGGGCTGCACACCGTTGATCATTTCCACCATAAACAGCTCCAAGGAAATCACGAATATCCTGTTGAAGAACGGCGCTGATCCCAACATCCCGTGCACGTACGGTTCCTTCTATATGTACAAGTCCATCTCGGCGAACAGCACACCCTTGATGATCGCGGCCTACAACAACCAACAGGAAATCGCGGACGCACTGCTGAAGCACGGCGCCGATCCCAACATCAAGACTACGGAGCATTATGGGGGCATCCCCCCGGGAAGCACGCCCCTGATCGCGGCAGGATACTATGGCCACAAGGAAATCGCCGAATCCCTCTTGAAGCATGGCGCCGACCCGGAGATCTCCAATGATGAGGGGTACACGGCTTACAAGTATGCCAGGGAGTTCAAGTTCCACGATGTGGCGGAGCTGGTCAGCCCGATGAACTAGCCGAGGTTTCCTTCCAAGGCGGAGGGCTCTTGGCGGAACCGCCCCGTGCACGGCGCAAGAAGCAAGCGGGCGCGCAG
>CAYTRL010000066.1:0-5714 GCA_964439795.1 uncultured Thermodesulfobacteriota bacterium | reverse complement strand
CCGCCCGGCCCCACCGCCCCCCGCGCCCGATAGTAATTCTTTTCTGGAACAAAGCGCCCGGTGGTTGCTCAGGAACCTCCCCGGCGTCTTGCCAGGGATTTCCACAGAAGCACGGTCCCCAGGGGCGCCAGCAGGAAGATCAGGGAGCCGGCGGCCCGGGAACCATGCGCCGGATCCGACCCGATGGTGGCCGCCGCCCATGCCGGGACCGGCGGGTTGACTTCGTCCGCGCCGATGTCGATCACCACCGACCCGTTCTGGTCCCCGTCTGCCAGGCGCGGGTCCTCGTAGATATCGTCACCCGGCATCCCGGCGATTCCGTCCGTACCCATATCCACCAGGGGAGAAGTATCGGTGAGGTGAAAATCCCCCCCGGCCGGGTCCGCCATCTCCGCGTCCACCAGAAGATCTCCCGTACCCGCCGGGCAGTCCACCATGTCCCCGTCCGGGTTCCCGTACAGGGCGTTGGTCTGGATCGTCACCCCGGCACCCGTCCCGCAGAGCACCCCCTGCCCATTGTTCTCCTGCACGATGTTGTTGGCCAGGAGCAGGTTCGTGTTGGCCGCGGCCACGTAGATCCCGGCACCTCCGCCCCCCCCGGTCGCCCCTGCGGTTTCCGCCGTGTTGTTGTAGACCGTGTTGTTCGAGATCACGGCGCCGTCCGTGCCGGTGATGTAGATGCCGCCCCCGTTCTGATCGAACATGGGGCCGGCCCGGTTGCCGGTGATCACGTTGCCGATGATCCGGTGGGACCCGCCGCTCACGTAGACCCCGGCGCCGTACCCGTACATGCAGAAACCCACACCGCAACCCTGGCTGTTTCCCTGGATGAAGTTGTTGGTGACTTCCGCCGTGCCGCTGCCGGTGAGGTAGATCCCGCCCCCCCTCATGGTGATTCCCCCCGGCGAATAACCGGTGACGCCGTTGTCCCGGATCATGTTGTTCCGGATGACGGGGCTGCCCCCGTCCACGCGGATCCCGCCCCCGACAAACATGTCTGAGTTCCCCGTGATGATGTTCTCCTCGATCACCGGGGACGACTGGACGATGTTGATACCGCTCCCGAAGACTTGTCCGGCGTTCCGTACAGTGAACCCCCGGAGCACGCTCCCGCTGCCCTCCCCGGCATTGATGGTCACCAGGGAGGTGCCTGTGCTGGTCTCCAGGAGGGTCACGTCCGGCCCGGAGGCGCTGCGCACCGTGATCGCCTTGCCGTCGAAGTTGATCGCTCCATCATAGGTGCCGGCCGCCACCACCACCTCGTCCCCGTCCACGGCGGCGTCGATCCCGTCCTGGACCGTGACGATTCCGCTGCCGGGGTCCGGCACGTCGATCTGCGCGGCGTTCACGAGTACGGGGACCGCAAAAAACAAGGCAACCAGCCCAACGACCTTTATGCTGCTTCTCATGGAGCGCTCCTCCCTGAAAAAGTGTATAAAACGATATTTAATTAAATATTATATTTGAGCTCCGTCCCCGTCAACCGGGTTCCGGTCCGGCTTCACCGCCGTCACCGAGAAGTGAGGGGCGATGAAAGCGGGCAGGGACCAGATCCTCAACCGGGCCAGCAGACGGTTGAGCCAGGGGCTCACCCCGAACCCGTGATGCCGCACGCGAACATCACGGAACCCGGCCCGGTTCAGTTCGCGAACCAGCCTGCGGTGGGGGATCCCCTGCCTTTGAAAGTGGTGGAACTCGGCCAGGCGGACCTTCCCCGGGTCGATGGAAGGGTCCACCCGGGCGTAGCGCTTGTCCAGCCGGAAAAACCGGTCATAAAGCCTGATGAACCAGTGGAAGCGCCGCATGAAGTCCGTTTTCATCTCGTGGTCGATGAACAGCACCCCGCCGGGCGCCAGCACGCGGAACGCCTCCCGGACGAACCGGTCCAGGGAGTAGAGATGGTGCAGGGTGTAGTTGCACAGGACCAGGGTAAAGGCACCGGCGGCGAACGGGAGCCTCTGCACGTCGCCGCAGGCCCGCTTCAGTTCCCGCGGAACCTGGCGGAGCAGGGCCGGGGAAAGGTCGATGCCCGTCACGTCCGGGAATACGTCACGAGCCATAAGGGTCAGCCCGCCGTCCCCGCAACCCGCATCCAGCACCCGTCCCGGTTTTGTCACGGATCGCAGGCGCTCCAGCACGTGCCGGAGGTAGGGTCCCTCCCCGGCCAGGGTTTCGTGGTGCAGTTTCCGGAACGCCGGTCCGTGCTCATCGTACAGAACCCGGTTGGCCCGCAGTACCTCCCTCTCCATCCCGTCGCGGAAACCATCCTTAATGGATGCCCCGTCCCGCGTCCCCTTCCTTTCCAGGAGGGCGATGAAGTTCAGGCGCTGGATCGGATCGAACGGGACCAGGCTGAACGAGGGCCGGTAGTGCAGCACGGACCACCCCAGCTCCTCGAAGATTTCCCGCCACTGGGCCCAGGTGAGATAGTTGTAGCGCAGGAGCGCCTTGGGGTCCGGGCTGTTGGTCCACAGGTCGGTGAACTGCAGGACCCGGTACCCGAGGCGGGTCCGGTACTTCATGTCCTTGATGAGCAGGAAATCGCACGCCACCCGGGTCAACTCCCGGAGGGACTCCTTCACATCGCTGGTGTGATGGAGCATGTCCACCATCACGGCCCCGTCCAGGGCCCGGTCCCGGACCGGGAGGCGACCCCCGTCGTACACGATCCTGGGGATCCAGCGATCTTCCGGGGGGTAGATGTCGATCCCCAGGATGCGCGCGCCCGAGCGGTCCGCCAGAACCCGGGACAGGTGGCCGTCGCCACAGCCGAAGTCCAGCACGCGGGACCCGGGCGGCAGGAGCGGGGCCAGTTCGGAAACCACCCGTTCCTCCCGCCAGGGGAAGAGGAACCTCCGGTTGAAGAAGTCCAGGATCCGGATCAGCATGATTCTCCGAAAGGGCAGGATGAAAAGGTCATTAATAAGTCTATTTGGGCAGACCGTTCACAATTCCGCGTTTCCTTTCCAGTGGTGCGGAATTGGACGCGTCATCCGAAGGACTGACGCGTCCGCAGGGTGAGGGTCGCGGTCGACCCGAATCCAACAGTGCCAGATGCAAGGCGCGCGATTTCTGAGGCATTCGGCGGACCACGCGTACGTCGCACGCACTTCCAGTGCGTAGCAGTGACGAAGAAACCGCGGAACACATCAGATGGTGCTTTTTCAACGGCCTGTCAGGCCTCCTGTTCCCTGGCCTCAGCCATCCTGGAGATGGCCATGCCCTCGTGCCGGGCAAAGAACAGGCCCACAATGAACACCGGCAGGAAGTTGATCGCATGCACGGCGATGGCAAACGAGAGCGCGGGCCCCGGGGGCACGGCGAACATACCCAGGGCCACCTGGCAGAGGTAGTGATAGGTTCCCACGTATCCCGGCGAGGACGGCACCACGATGCTCACCGTGGTGATGACCAGCAGCACCAGGCTCGCGGTCCAGGGCAGGTGGTACGTGGCCACGAAATCGAAGGCATAAAAGCTGAAGAAGAAGGCCCCTCCGTAACAGGCCCAGATGAGCAGTGAGAGGATGGAGACCGTGACATAGTCGATCCTGCGCTTCAGCGGCACGATACCCCCCACGAACTTGAGGAGCGTCTCCTCCAGCTTCTGCTCCCACCGGTCGGGAAACGGCTTCATGCAGAACCGGATCCACCGGAGCATCATTTCCGTGTTCTTCTTCAGCAGAACCATGAACACGAACAGGCCCACGGTGCCCGCGAACATGATATACCCGCTCTTGGTTACCCACTCGGGGAAGGGATACACGAAGATCGTGACGACCATGAGCACCAGCAGGGAGAACACGTCGATGATCCGTTCGATCACGATGGTGGCGAAGGTGGTGCTCATGGCCAGGTCCCGCTTCTTGGAAAGGACATAAGCCCGCAGGAACTCCCCCAGGTGGGCCGGCATGAACACGTTGGCCATGTAACCGATGATCAGGGCGGAAAAGAGGCTGAAAGTGTCCACCCGCTTCACCGGGTCCAGTAAATACCTCCAGCGGATGGCGCGCAGGTAGTGGCTCAGGAAGATGATGCCGATGGCGGGGATGAAGTACCAGTAGTTCGCGGTCAGGAAGGTCTCCCACATCTGGCCAAAATCCACCTTTCGAAAGGCCAGGTAGAGGAAGACGGCACTGATTACCAGCCCGACAATGATCTTGCCGCGGTTGCTCTTGGCTGCCATGGGCTCCTTTCTTTCATTCGGCGTCGGGAAACGCCCGTCTGCGGTGTTCCTCCTCGCCTCGGGTTGCCGGTGGAAGAGATCCGTCAGATGACGGATGGCGTGAGCCGCGTTCGCAGTACGTCGCCGGCAAGCTTTCAGAATACCCGGTCCTGGACGAGTTTTCCAGCCGCCGGTGGTTCTTTGTTGATTTTCAGGGGGTTTTCATGAAGTCGGGAGGGGTGTGGAGCCGTTGGTGCAAGGGGCAATACAAAGGGGCTTCCAAATGTTGCTGTATTGCTTGTTACGACAACAAAGGGTTCCGGCAAGCCCGTTCCCCCTTGTGGGGAGGAAACCGGCGCACTGGGTTCAAGCGGGGTTTTGTCAGGGGCCTGTCCGGGCTGCGGAGACGATCCCCCTGCGAAGGGGGAAAGCTGGCTTTACTCCACGATTTCCAGGACGGACCGCCTCTTCACCTTCATGGAGGCGTTGCTCAGGATGGTGCGGATCGCCACGGCGGTCCGCCCCTGTTTTCCGATGACCTTCCCCATGTCCTCCTTGGCCACATGGAGCTCGATCACCGAAGTGTTTTCTCCATGAACCTCGCTGACCTTCACCTGTTCAGGGTGGTCAACCAGGGCCTTGACAACGTACTCCACCAGATCTTTCATGCTCTCAGTCATCCCTGTTTCTCCCGCGGGCTCTGCACCCTCTTTCTCTTCCGGTCGAATCTCGAACCAGGCCACGCAACGTGTTTTCGTATCTCGCCTTCACTTCCCCCATCGCCTCGAAACACCCTTATGAATATGATTCGCCTTTTCAGACGAAAATGCAATGATATTCTGACGGTCCTCCGAAAGCGTTCCCGCCTCCGCGCCGGACGGTGGCCGCCCGGTCAGTTGACCGGTTCCATGTGGGAAACGGTGAACCCCTCCCCCTGGGGTGAATCCTCGTAATCGATGAGCACCCCCCGGAGCGCAGCAGCCACGGCGGGGCCGATCAGCAGGATTTTAACCCCTTCCTCGCTCTCCACCGTCCCATCCCCTGCTTCCGGATCATCCATGACGAACCCCAGCGGAGCCTGGATGGAGGGGGCCAGCACGAGCCGCAAGGCCTTTTCCGGATCCTCGCTCTGGTCCCGCAGGGTCTCCATCAACTTCTTTCTGGCTTTTCCGGTCACGGTCACCATGTTCTTCCTCCCGTGCTTCAGGTGACTCACTTTTTGTCTGGTGATTGGATGCCGGACCGGACCGCAATGTTCCAGGCGCCCGGGTATTCCGTTTTTAAAGTTCCCGTTTTTTCTTTTTTGACCCCGGACATTTCCCGTGATAACAAACAGGGAACCAGGAGCACCGGGCAGACAAGGGGGCGGGGGCGTGATGGAAAAGCAGAGCTTTCAGAAACGGTTTCTCTTCCCCGCGCTCACCGTCTCTGTGGTGATGACCGTCTCCTGGGTGGTGTACAACCTGTCCTGGCGTCTGGATCTCGGCTCCCTGCACCGGCCCCTGGCGGCCGTGGCCGGTACCCTGCTCTTCGCTTCGGTGGCTTTCGGCGC
>CAYTRL010000065.1:0-18525 GCA_964439795.1 uncultured Thermodesulfobacteriota bacterium | reverse complement strand
CCCCCCAGGGACTCCAGTCCGAAGGCGTTGGAGCCGATGATGGACAGTTCCTTGAAGTAGAGGGGCGTCCACTCGAACCGCCGGGGCGTGCCCACGCCCGTGACGACGATCCTGCCCCGGTAGTCGCAGAGGCGCACACTCATCTCCACGGTTTCCGGGCTCCCCACGGAATCGTAGACCGTGTTCACACCGCCGTTGAGCATCGGCTTTCCATGCTGCGGGACGAGGAGTTCGGCACCCGTGATCTCCGCCACCCTTGGAAGGATCCTCTTGAGCGGCCGCCAGGGGATCGTCCGGGCGGCGCCGAAACGTTCCGCCAGGTCCCGTTGATGTTCGTACCGGTAGACCGCCAGGACGGTGGTTTTCGGATAGAGGAGTTTCAGGATGGCGATGTTCAACAGGCCCAGGGTCCCGCAGCCGTAGACCAGCACCGTATCCGCCTCGCCCGGTGGAAAATTAAGCACCGCGTGCAGGGAGACGCTGAAAGGGTCGGCCAGCACGGCCTGCTCATCGCTCACGGAATTGGGTACGGGGATGCACATGGATTCATGCGCGGGTACCAGGGGGGCGAACCCGCCGGTGGCCATGCTCGAGTTTCCCGTGTGGATGCCCGGTGTCAGGGTCCCCTTGTGAAAGTTGTAGCAGCGGGAGTAGTCCCCCCGGGCGCAGGAAGGACAGGCATCCCGGATTCCCCGCGGCCCGCAGGAAAGCCAGGGGTTCAGCACGATCCGCTCTCCCACCCTGCGTTCGCGAACCGCGGGGCCGGTCTTCTCGATGGTGCCCACGACCTCGTGGCCGAGGACCTGCGGAAAACTGATCAGGGCCGTCATGGGGTTGTCCAGGTTGCCGTCCGCAAAGGTTTGTTTGTAATCGCTTCCGCATATCCCGCAGTACCGCGTGCGGATGAGGATCCAGTCATCCGCTGGGAGAACGGGGTCCGGGACCTCCCGGAACCTGAGGGCGGAGAGCCGGCCCAGATAGAAGCGAGGAGAAAACACGCCGAGCAGCTTGGCCAGGGCGATCCGGGCAACGTTCAACTCGAACACGACCGCTTTCATCAAGGGCCCCCGGTTTCTTCTTCTGGCTCCCGCTCGGGAGAAGGCCTGAAATCGAAGGCCGCCTTAACGATGCCGGCGTCCCCCTTGTTGAGAAGCCCCCCGATCGCCTCCCGGTAGTCGGAAAGGCGGAACGTACTTACGGGCAGCAGTTCGGGCAGGATCCGCTTCTCCAGGATCAGTTCCAACACCCACTGGAAGGCATGCTTCCGCTCGCCCCCGAGCGTTTCCATCGCGTAGCTTATGGAACCCACGAGTCGGACCTCCTTCCAGTAAAGGAGGCTCCATTCGAAACGTTTGGAGGGGCTCGAGCCCACGAGGATGATCCTTCCCTTCTGGTTGGACCAGTGAACGCTTCGCTGCAGGGTTTCCGCTGAGCCCACACAGTCGAAGGTCACATCGAAACCGCCCATGAAGAAGGGCATCACGAACCGTGATGCAAACTGGCGGGCATCGAGTTCCTCCGCCAGCAGGGCCCCCTCCTCATCCGTCTCGTTTCCGGACAGGACCCGGTGGGCCCCGCACGCACGGGCCAGCTTCTTCTGAAACGGGTGGCGGGCGACCGCAAAGATCGAAACGTCCGGCCGCAGGGCCCGGATCATCTGGATGACCGAAAGCCCGATGATCCCGGCACCCACCACAAGCACCCGGTCTCCGGGACCAAGGTCCGCCTGGAGCACGGCATGCAGGCCCACGCAGAAAGGGTCCAGGAGCACGGCGTGCTCATCGGAGACCGTGTCCGGAACCGGAAAGAGCTGGGAGCGGTGAGCCACCAGGTATTCGCTGAACCCCCCGCCGGTCCTGCTGTTCATGCCGATGCACTGTCCCGGCGGCAGACTCCCCAGCGCGAAACTGCGGCAGAGGTGGTATTCCCCTTTCCGGCAGGGGAGACAGGGCGGAGAGATCCCCCTGGGAACACAGGAAAGGATCGGGTAGACCGCCACGCGGTCTCCCTGCCGAACGTCCGCCGCCCCGGCGCCCACCGCTTCCACCTCGCCCACGATCTCGTGCCCGAGGAACATCGGGAACGATACGAAGCTTTGAATGGGGTTGTCCAGGCTCCCCTTGAGTGTAATCGGGGCCAGATCGCTGCCGCAGATCCCCCCCAGCCGCGTTCGCAAACGGACCCATTCCGGGGCAGGGATCTCCGGCTTCTCCACCTCACCGTATCGAAGCGGCGATCCAAGCCAGGTATAGGCTTTGGGTGAAAACAGGGAGAAGATCTTGGTGGGCACGGCCCGGATCAGACTCGGCTGGAAGAAAAGGGATTCCATGGATTTCGTCTTTCAAGGATCTTTGTGCAATCTTGTTGACATCCCGGCCCCGGATCGGAGCCCGGGGCAAGCGCCGGCCGGGATCTGGGGACGGCCAGGGTGGATGACACAGAACCTCCCACTCCTTTCCCCTGGATTCCGGATCAAGTCCGGAATGACGAAAAAGATAAAATCCTTGTTCTTCAACGGACGGATGGGTGGGCAATCGGCACCATCGTGAGGTACGCACCACGATGTGTTCTTCCATCCGGACCGGGGCTCCACCGAAGGATAATCCAGCCCTTGATCCCTCGTCAAGGGTTCCCGCGGAACGGTTGATTCGCTGCGGGTTCCCGGATACCCTTTGGAAAAACCGATCCCCCGAACACTCCGGACAAGGCAACCCCATGGCCCTTACGAAGCTGCACGGCGGTTCCCTCTCTTATGAAATCCAGGGGCAAGGCCCGGACCTGGTCCTCCTGCACGGGTTGTGGTCTCATGGCGGCGCATGGGCAAAGATGGCACCCTCCCTTGCGGCCACGCACCGCCTGATCCTTCCGGATCAGATGGGGCACGGCAAATCCGGAAGGATCCGCAGGCGCTACGGACTCATGGACTACGCCCTGGATCTCCTGGGGCTCCTGGACCACCTCGGGATCGAAAAGGCGGCCGTCGGTGGGTTCTCCATGGGCGCCCTGGTGGCCCAGAAGTTCTATGCAACCTGGCCGGAGCGGGTCACCCGCCTTGTGCTCATTGCACCTCCCCCGCCCTACCGGCTTCGGTGGAAGCTTGGCATCGAATTCGTGTCCCTCCTGGAGAGAACCGGCCTGACTTCCCTGAAAAAAGAGACGATCAAGGCCTTGGCCCGGCGAACCGCCCGCGGAAGGGACAAGACGTTCATCGAGAAAAGTTTTCAGTCCCTGGACGCCTATGAAGACCGTGAATTCGCATACATTCTGAAGAGCGTCTGGGAGAGGGGGATGGATCCGGATCCGGGACGTGTTCCTGTCCCCACGCTGATCCTGGTGGGGGAACGTGACGGGATCCGGGCTCACTCCAGGGTCCTCGCGGAACGGTTGCCGGGGAGCAGGCTTCGGGTCATCCCGGAAGCCGACCACGCTCTGCTCATCGACCGGCCGGTTGAAGTGGCCAGGGAGATTCAGGACTTCCTGGGGCAGGGGCAGTGAAGAAGGCAGCTGTGCTTTTCACCAAATGGTGAAATTTTCTTGACAACACCGGGACTCCTTGACTATCTTTGACCGGTGCCGTTTTCGCGGTTTTCAGAAAGGCGATGAGAAGCTCATCGGAAGCGCCGCCGCGCATCTCCCGAGCAAGCCTGATCATATAAAGCTACCTCTTTGGTAGCTGGCATGCGGGTGTCACAACGGCTTTTTCACAGGTGTTGAACAAACGACGGAAAACCAAAACCCACTGGATGGAGAGGAAGAACGATGGCGGAGCTCAAAGAAGCTGTAATCGTGGATATGGTTCGAACCCCTTTCTGCAGGTCCGGCGAGGAGAAAGGCGTTTTTCGCCAGGTCCGTTCCGACGACATGGGGGTCACGGTTCTTCAGGAGATCGTCAAGCGAAACGGCATCGACCCGGCGGACGTGGAGGAGGTCATCCTGGGCGCAGTGGAGCAGATGGGCGAGCAGGCCCACCCGGGACGGAACTGCGTGGTGCTGGCTGGCTTTCCCTACGACGTGCCGGGCCTGAGCGTGGAACGCGCCTGTGTCACCGCCATGACCTCGGTACAGGTGGCGGCCACGTGCATCCAGAGCGGGATGGGCGACATCTACATCGCCGGCGGTCTCGACAGCATGACCCACCTCTCTCTTCCCGTGGTGACCCCGGACACGGACTTCGACGCCCTGCTGAAAAAGCCGGGCACCATGCTCAGCGCCATGAACCCGAACCCCCGCATGTACGGCACCCTGGATCCCCTGGAACTGGTGGGCGGGATGACGGCCGAGAAACTGGCCGCGGATTACGACATCTCCCGGGAGTCCATGGACCGCTGGGCCCTGATGAGCAACCAGCGGGCCGTGGCCGGTCAGCAGGAAGGCAAGTTCAAAGACGAGATCGTGACCTGCGAGGGCCTGGACCTGGAGGGCAATACCATACCGGTGGACAACGACGTGGGCCCCAGGGCCAACAGCACCTATGAGAAGATCGCCTCCCTGTCCACGCCCTTCATGCCCGGGGCGGGCAGGATCACCGCCGCGGCCGCGTCCGGCACGGCAGACGGCTCCGCGGCCTGTCTGGTCATGTCCAAGGAAAAAGCCCTGAAGATGGGCAAGAAGCCCCTGGCCACGATCCGGTCCATGGCGGTGGCCGGCTGCGATCCCCGGATCATGGGCTACTCCGTGGTCCCGGCCACGCGCAAGGCCTTGAAACGGGGGGGCTTCACCATCGACCAGATGGAACTCATAGAGATCAACGAAGCGTTCTCCGTGGTCCCGCTCGTGTTCATGAAGGAGTTCGGGATCGAGAACGCGGACATCATCAACGTGAACGGCGGGGCCTGCGCCATCGGGCACCCGGTGGGCGCCACCGGGGCCCGTCTCGTGGGGCACCTGGCCTTTGAAATGAACCGCCGGGGGATACGGTACGGGCTGGCCACGATCTGCGGCGGGTACGGACAGGGGGGCACGACCATCCTGGAAAGAGAGGATTACTGAAATGGATTTCAAGCTGCCCGATGAAATACGTCAACTGGTGGACGCCATCGGCAAGTTCATGGATCGGGAGGTCCTCCCAAAGGAGCGGGAACACCACGACCTGTGCGACGACGGTAAATTCTCCGAAGCGCTCCATACCCTGGGCGCCGGGATCCGAAAGAAGTCGGTGGACCTGGGCTATTACACCCTGCACATGCCCGAGGCCCTGGGGGGGGCGGACCTGAGCATGGTGGGCCTGAGCGCGGTCCGGGAGACCATCGCCAAGTCCGGCACCAGGATCCTGGGCGCCTACGTGCTGGGGGATCCCCCCATGGGACCCACCGGGATGCTTTCTGAGTGCAACGACTTCCAGAAGGAAAAGTATCTGGGGCCGCTGATGCGCGGGGAGAAGACCACCTGCTTTGCGCTCACCGAGCCGAACGCCGGTTCCGACGTGGCGGCCATCGAGACCACGGCGGTCCGGGACGGCGATTTCTACGTGCTGAACGGCTGCAAGCACTTCATCAGCAACGGACCCTACTGCGATTTCGCCCAGGTATTCGCCGCCAACAACCGGGAGCTGGGCATGAACGGCGGGATCTCCGCCTTTTTCGTGGACGCCGACACACCGGGGTTCACCCGGAGGATGCAGCGCTCCATGGCGGACGACGACTTCCAGTCCGAGTTCTTCTTCGAGGACTGCCGGGTGCCCGTGGAGAACATGATCGGCAAGGAAGGCTTCGGGTTCCTGTCCGCGGCCATGTGGCTGAGCGCGGAGCGCCTCATCGTGGCCTCCAACGCCGTGGGCCTGGCGGATTACATGCTTCGCCTGGGCGTGGAGTATGCCAAGATCCGCGTTCAGTTCAAGAAGCCGATCGGGAACAACCAGGCCATCCAGTGGATGCTCGCGGACTCCGCCACCGAGATCGAGGCGGCCCGGTGGCTCACCTACTACACCGCCTGGCTTCTGGATCAGGGAGACACCGCCCTCAAGGAAATCTCCATGGCCAAGGTCTACGCCTCGGAGATGTGCGACCGGGTGGCGGACCGCATCCTGCAGGTACACGGGGGGATGGGCTACATGAAGGACCTCCCGGTGGAGAGGATCTACCGGATCGCCCGCCTCCTTCGCATCGGTGGCGGCACCTCGGAAATACAGCGGCACCTCATCGCAAAAACCCTGGGACTCTGATCGCAGGAAAGGAGATCGACATGGAAGTGAGCACGCCTCAAGAGTTCATCGAAAAGATTCTTCCGGAAAAGTTCGACGGAGGGAAAGCGGCCGGCCTCACGGCAGCGGTGCAGTTCAAGATCAAGGGCGACGACGGCGGGGAGTGGTTTCTGCTCATCAACGATGGGAAGATCGAGGTGGGCAAGGGCACGACGGATACACCCAACATCACCTTGTCCATGAAGGACAAGGATTATGTAGCCCTGGTGAACGGCAAGCTCTCCGGACAGAAAGCCTTCATGACCGGGAAGCTGAAGTTCAAAGGGGACATGGCCCTGGGTATGAAGCTGCAGAAGCTGGGCCTGATCTGAGACGGCCCGTAGGATCCTTTCGGGAGCGTTTCCTGCCGTGCCAGAGAAGAAACCGGATAAGGACCCGGATCGGGGTCTCGTACTCGTGGACGGCGCGGGCGGGTTTCTGGGCGCCTATGTGGCGGAGAGGTTGCGCGGATCCGGACTCCGCGTGCGGGCCACCGATCTCCCTTCCTCGAACCTTCTTCGGGCGGAGAAGGCGGGTGCCGAAGTCGTATTCTGTGATCTCCTCGACCCGGCTGCGGTGGCCGAACTCGTCCGGGGGGTGCACGCGGTGGTGCACGTGGCGGGGTTGTTCGACTACGCCCTGCCCGAGGACACCCTGTTCCGCGCCAACGTGGAAGCTACCCGGAACATCTGCGATGCCTGCGTACGGGTGGGGGTCGAACGGTTCATTCACGTCTCCTCCATCGCGGTCTATGGAAAACCCCGTACGCGGCCCGTTCGGGAAGACCATCCCCGGGAGCCGAACAATATCTACTCCCTGACCAAGATCCAGGGAGAGGACGAGGCCATGGAGGTTCACAGGGTAGACGGGCTTCCGGTCCTGGCCGTTCGTCCTGCCGGTATCTACGGGCCCCGCAGCCGATACGGGCAGGTGCATCTCTTCGCGCTCATGGCCCTCCTGCACGCCGGCGGCCGGAAAAGGCTGCCGGGCCTCCGGGGAGGCCCCGCCATGCATCACGTACACGTGGAGGATGTGGCCCGGGCCATCGAGCATCTGCTTCGGGTCTCCGGCCCTTTCGGGGAAGCGTACAACGTGGGGGACGACACCCCTCTCACACAGGGCGACTTCGTGCGGTTCGTCATGGAGCAGGCCGGACTCGCTGTCTCGTTCGCCGTCCCTTACGCCACGCGTCTCTTCTGGCCCTGGATCCGGCTCCTCCTGGCCCTGCCGGAATCCGTTTTTCAACGCTTCAACAACGCCCTGGGACGGAAGTGGGAGACCGTGGTAGAATCCCGGGGCCTGGAACCGGCGGTGCGGCCCCGCATCGACCGTGATTTTCTCGGATACATGAACACCGACTATGTTCTGGACACGGCAAAAATCAAGGCGCTGGGCTTTGAACTGGAGCATCCCGCCACCTTCGAGGGGATGGCCGGTACCCTTGCCTGGTACCGGGAGCATCGCTGGCTGCCGTCACCAGATGAAATGTAAATTTTTTTCGTTCATGGAGAACCGAATATGACTGACAAAGGCTCACTTGTGGATCTGGCAAAGGCGCACCTCATCCACCCCCTGACCCATCCCCGGGACTTCGATCTCCACCACCCTCCGAGGGTCATCGTGGAGGGGGAGGGAACGGTGATCCGCGATCTGGAGGGCAAGGAATACATCGACGGGTTTTCGGGACTCTGGTGCATGGCTGTTGGGCACAACCACCCCCGGATCATCGAAGCGGTTCATGAGCAGATGAAGAAGCTCAGCTACTTCACCTCCTTTCACGGCGTGTCCAACCCGCCGGCCATCGAGCTTGCCGCCAAGATCACCGGGATGTTCGATCCGTCCTACGACCTCACGCGTGCCTGGTTCACCTGCGGGGGGTCGGAGACGAACGAGACCAATATCAAGCTGGCACGGCTCTACTGGGCGCTGAAAGGACACGGGGAAAAGCACAAGGTTATCTCCCGCAGGTACTCGTACCACGGGATGGGCCTGGCGACCACGGCGGCCACCGGCATCTTCCCGTTCCACTTCAATATCGACCCGCTCCCGGAGGGGTTCCTGAACGTGGCCGCGCCCTACTGTTACCAGTGCGAGTTCGATGAAACCTACCCGGGCTGCGACTTCGAGTGTATCAAGGATCTGGAGGAAACCATCGAGGATGAGGGGCCGGAAACCGTGGCCGCCTTCATCGCCGAGCCGGTGATCGGCTCGGGAGGCGTGATCCCTCCGCCCGCGGAATACTTTCCCCGCGTGCGTGAAATCTGCGACCGCAACGACATCCTGTTGGTCCTGGACGAGGTGATCACCGGGTTCGGCAGGACCGGCAGGATGTTCGGCCACGAGCACTGGGGGGGGGTCCGTCCCGACATGATGAGCCTGGCCAAGGGACTGAGTTCGGGGCACATTCCTCTGGGCGCCAGCGTCATCAGCGGGGAGATCTACGACGCCATCGCGAAGCACCAGGACGAGCGGCTGCCGCTCATGCACGGCTTCACGTACATGAACCACCCCGTGGGCTGTGCCGCGGGGCTGGCGAATATACAGGTCATCGAGGAAGAAGGGCTGGTGGAGATGGCGGCGGAAAACGGCGCCTACCTGCTGGAGGGCCTCTCAGCCCTGCAGAAGTACGGTTCGGTGGGCAACGTGCGGGGTCTGGGCATGCTGGCGGCCATCGAACTGGTGGCGGACAAGGAGACGAAAATGCCCATCATGCCCGAGAACGCCGCGCCCAGCCTCCTGGTAGACCTCTGCTGGGAAAACGGTCTTTACATCCGCTCTTCCACCATGGAGACGGTCTGCATCGCGCCGGCTCTGAACATGGACCGCGCCACCATCGACCGGATTATCGAAACGATCGACCGCTGCATACCGGAGATGCAGAAACGCCTGCTCACATGACGAACCGAAAAGAGAATCTCAACGATCTTGTGCGGACCCTCCACGAACGGCTTCCGGATACGGACGGGGCTCCCGACCCGGGGTTGCTCGAAGTCCTTCGGAAAGGGATGGAACTGGTCCCCTTCAACAAGTTCCTGGGGTTGAAGGTGGTGTCTCTTTCCCTGGACGACTGTTGTCTGCGGTTCGAGCGACGGGATGAACTTCTGGGCAATCCGGTCAGAGGCGTGCTGCACGGAGGCGTGGTTTCCGCGGTCTTCGATGTCACCGGGGGTATGCTTGCCGCCCTGGGCGTTTTGAAACAGATGCAGCAACGACCCATCGAGGAGATCGTGGAGGGGATCGGCAACGTGGGCACCATCGACCTGCGTGTGGACTACCTGAAAGCGGGCACCGGCCAGGCCTATCATGTCTCGGGATCCAGGTTAAAGACGGGCAGTACGGTCTGCGTGGTTCAAATGGAACTCAGGGACGACCGGGATCAGCGGATCGCCGTGGCCACGGGAACCTACAAGGTGGGATGACCCTCTTTTCCGGAGACGCCGGGCGGCTTATCCTCCCGGACCATAAATCCTGGCCGTATGGATCATGGCCCGGATGTTTTCATGTCTGGCCTCTTTGGGGATTTCTCCCTTCAAGATAAATCCGCCGTCTTTCCCGACGACATCGATGAGCTTCCTGCAGTGAGCTTCAACTTCTCCCACGGTTCCAAAGGAAAGCATGATCTCCATCACGTTTCCATCGATGCACATCCGGTCCCCGAGAAGCTCCTTGGCCTTGAAGATGTCGGTGGCGGCATCGAGATCCAGCACGCATTTCCCCCGGGGCAAATCCGTGAGATACGGCAGGTTCGGGGTCCAATCACCATCGCAATGAAGGATCGTGATGATGTCTTCCCCGCTCAGGACCTCCACCAGTCTTTTGATTTGAGGCAAGGCGAACTGCTCGAACTGATCCGGAGAGAAGAACGAGCTGCTTTCACGATGGAGACCGATAATCGCCCTGGGGACACCCGAGAGATATTTGCATGAGACAACGGCCATCTGTGCGATTTCTTCGGTGAATTTCTCGACGGTTCGAGTGACCAGTTCCGGCCGCCTGTATATGTCCAGACAGAACTTTTCGTAGGACCGCAGCATGCTGAGGACGCCGAACGGGCTTTCCATCCCGCCTCCGCCCCAGCAGGGGACGCCCACCGCCTTGAGCCTTTCCACGTTCGTATGGAACAGCCCCGACGCCCACTCGAGTTTCGCCAGAAATTTTTCTTCGACGTCTTTCACCCCGGGACGAAGTTTTGGCAGGAGCTTGATCAGGAGCTGCATGTAGCCGTTCTCGATCGCATACTCGTAGTCATCAACGGTCATGATTTCCGTTTCAACCAGCTGAAAAACAGAGTCTTCAGGAAGGTCATCCCCGGGCATCCTTACCAGACACGGGCTTCCCACCACCAGCGTCAGCGGATCCATGGGGGCGGGCGGAACATAAGCCATATCCGTTTGGAAGTCCCTGTGAAACCGTTCCCGGGCCGTCATCATCTTCTCGTTGTCCGTCATGTACTCCTTCATGCTAATCCCGGCATACGCCCAGGAAAAGGCATCATCGGCACAAATGACGGGCACGCGGTCCCGGGCCTCCAGGTTGACGGCTGCCTGGATCCTCTTTTCCCTGTCCGCGAACAGTTCTGCTGCGCTTCCTGTCATGCGTTCACCCACCGCTTACAGAGTTGGATCCCCTGAATCACATCCGCTGCACAGGTGTCAGCCCCCACATGGCGTGCAACCTGCTCGTTCACGAGGCCCCCGCCCACGATGATTCGGCCCCGGTCTCTCAATCCGGCTTCCTCGATTGCGCCAACGGTGTTTTTCATGGACTCCCAGGCGACGGAAATGAGACAGCTCATCCCCACGATCTGCGGCTTTTCGCTTGCGATGGCATCGACGAACCTCTCGGCCGGAACATCCACGCCGAGATCCAGCACATCGAACCCGTTGCCCTTGAGCATGCCCACCACGATGTTCTTGCCTATATCGTGAACGTCCCCCTGTACGGTTCCCATGACGACGCTGCCGATCCTCTTTTGCCCTTTTCTTTGTTCCAGGATTCTGGGTTCCAGGATCTCCATGATTTCCCGGAATATTTCGGCGGACAGAACCAACTGTGAGAGAAAATACTCCTTGTTCGCGTAACGGTTCCCCACTTGCGCCATGGCTTCCCTGCACAGTTCCGCCACAGCGATGGGGTCCTGTCCCGCCTGCATCCTGTCCCTGGCGATCCTGAGAACGTCGTTCTCGTTCAGCTCCACAATGGCCTCATACAATTCATCGTCCATGGGTTTCCGAGCTTTCTTGTTGCATTAAGGATGGTCTCTGGGGGACGGGTTCTCCCGGAACCATTTCCGGAAACGTTCACCGGGGATGGGTCCGCCGGGCCGGATTTCACCGGCTGGTGAAACTCGTAACACACGGGCCGCCGGCACGTCAACACACCCGACGGCAGCAGGGGTTCTCCGGAAGGCTTACATCATCAGGAGAGGGAGCTTCTTCAATAGCCTGACGGCCGGAAGGTTGCCTGGACCCCGATGTGATCAGAAGCCCAGAGCCAGGATTCTTCGGGTCCGGGGTCGATGTCCAGCGCTGTATCCAGGAAAAGGCCGCTTCCGGTCACGGATCCGCCCGGATCCAGCATGAAAAGATAGTCGATCCGCTTTTCGGCCGTCATGGAGGGATCCGTGATGTCGAAAGGATCACCAAAAGACGTATACCCGTCGGCGCCGGGGTTCTGGTCGGCAAACAGGTCTACCCCTCCGGCATTGATCATTTCCAGAACCGTATCGGATCCAGGCGGATCGTTGAAGTCACCCCCCACCACGACCGGGTTTGTATTGCCTCTCCCGGGGATGAGCTCTTCAGCGAGTTCCCTGGCCTGAAGGGTCCGGACCAGCTCGGGGCCAACGGTATCCTCCAGGTTGGTCAGGTGCGTGCCGAAAAAATCCAGGTCGCCTGCCTCTCCGCGGACGGTCACCCGGAGGGCGATACGGAATTCCGGCAGGCTGGTGGCGTTGTGCGTGTACGTGTACACGTCCGAGGAGAGGATCTCGTATAGGCTCAACACCCCGGAACCTTCTTCGAAGGCGATGATATCGGCCGTACCGTTGGCGCGGGCGTAGATGGCATTATAGCTTTTTCCCTCTCCCGAAAGGGCGCTGTTAACCATGTCGGCCAGGGTTTCGATAACATTGCAGTGCGTTGCAGGCAGGGTCACGGATGCCTCCTGAAGCAGCACCATGTCGGGTTGGGAATCAACGATTGTCTGGGCCACGATCTCGAGCCGGTCGTCCAGGGTTGCATCATTGACCGCATCCCCGAAACCGTGCAGCAGGTTGAAGGTCACCACCGTGAGCTCGGGCCTGGAAAACGCATCGCTGTTTACATTGAGGATCATGCCGTCGTTGTCGTTGCACGGGTTGCAGGCGGACAGAACGGAAAAGGCGGCAAGAAACGCAAGAAGGAAGGGGGTTCCGGTTCTTCGATCCATCTTTAGCACCTCCTGGCTTTATCATAGCATATCGCAGGGAAACCAAGGCAACTTTCTTCGCTTGTGCCCTGCGTTTCCGTCTCATGCATCCCCGGGGTGCTGTGTCACGGACGGACGGCTTTCCGGGAGAAAGGCGCAACGTTCCATCCGTGGATTTCCACGACCGGGTCGGCCCCGTGCAGGTCGGCTGTCCGGCAGGTTGCGGAGATCTCCCGGCGTTCCCCCGGCAGGAGGGAAAGATCGTTGTCGTTCCACAGGATGGGGAGGACCTCTCCCCCGGAAGGACCCCTGAGAACCTTCAGATGTAGAAAAAACGCGAGGTTCGCTCCCGGGTTCTCCACGGTGACCCGGACCGTATGCTCGTCCCCCTGTTCCTCCATCCATGCAGACAGGTCCAGGGTCGCGGGCGGGAGGTCCCGGAGCCCGGTGAAATCCGCATATGCCCGGATGGGGGTGTAGAACCAGGAGGTCAGGTTCCATGCGAGAACGTCGGGGCGGGTCGAAAGCCAGTAGAAATTCGTGTCCGCATGACTTCCCAAGCCGTCTTCCAGGCGGAGCACGAGAAAGTAGGTGGAGGTCAGCCCCTGGATCTCGGGAAGGGTGAAGACCGCGTGGCTGCCGTCGGGAGCCACGTCGAGCCAGGCGTCATCCGAATGCACCTGGACCATGTCCAGGTTGTACACCTCCGCCGTGGCTTTCATTCCGGGGAAGCCCTGATGAAGCGCGTTCACCACCACCACCGAGCGGTCATCGTAGGAATACTGGATGTGAAGGGGCGCGCAGGCCTTCTGGGTCCCGAAGTAGCCTCCCGCCGGTCTCAGGTCGTGGTCGTACAGGTGCCAGAGGATGGAGGGCCAGGCATCGTTGAGCATCCACATGATCACACCGGTTGCCATGTACTTGTTCCGGCGGAAGGCCTCGAACATGGCCCGCTGCGCTTCGTAGGTCAGGAGCTGGGATTTCTCGACATAGTCTTCCAGCCCTGCCGCCGCTCCGTACCGTCTCTCCAGGACCTGGTCGAAGATCCCGGTCTTGGTGATCGCGAACATCCCCCCCCCGCCGTGGTAATTCCAGAAATCGTCCACGGGCCACAGATGATCCTCGGGCAGCATGCTTCGCAGACCCTCCACCGGCGGGATGGCCAGGCCGGGGCCGGTCTCGGTATTGAATCCGAAGGCGCCGCCGTATTCCGTGTCCTGGTACCAGTATACCGGCGGGACGTACTCGTACGGCCCGGTCATCTTCAGGCCCGTCTCGCCCGACACCGGGGTGGGCGCCTCGGTGGCGGACGACTGGTACGGGTTCGGCCAGCGGGTTTGTTCGAGGACGTGGATATACGACCTCTCCACGTCAGGGGGCGGAGGATAGTCGCTGCCGTTGAGCCAGGTCAGCAGGGAGGGGTGGTTGCGAAGCCGCAGGACCTGATCCTTCAGCGACTCGGGCGCCACACGGTAGTCCTCCTCGTCCCAACGGGCCCAGCGTTCCCAGTGTGCGCAGCAGCACCACCCCGCCATGACCAGGATCCCGTATCGGTCGCACAGGTCCAGAAAGGAGTCGGTCCCCAGCTTGCCCTCCAGCCGGATCGTGTTCAGATGGAGGTTCCTCACAAGGCGCAGCTCCGCCTCGTCCCGGTCAGGGGACCAGCGAAGCATCATGTCCGGCGCCCAGCCGGCGCCTTTGATCAGGATCCTTCTTCCGTTGATCCGGAACACCCGGTGCCCCTGTTCGTTCAGCTCCGAGGTCACCTTGCGGATGCCGAACCGGACGGGCCGGCGGTCGGATATCGCCCCTCCGACCGTAAAGCGCAGGTCCAGATCGTAGAGGTTTTGCGGCCCCAGTTCCGCGGGCCACCAGAGGCGTGGAGCGGGGAGGACGAGCCCGGAAAACCGGTCCGACGAAAAGGTCACGAGCCTGGACTCCCGCGGGGCAAGCTCGATCTCCTGCGAAAACACGATGTCCCCGATGCGGCCCTCCAGGGTTCCCGTCACGGGTTCATGGGCCGTGTTCAGCACCTCGGACGTGACCGTGAGACGCGCCGTACCCAGGGACGGCAGGTCCAGGTCGGTGATCACCTGGGGGTGCCGCAGTTTCACCGGACCGCTCACGGACAGGTACACGTCATGCCAGAGCCCCATGTTTTTGTCCGGGGGAAGGGGGTTCCAGTCCACCCAGGTGATGGCCAGGTCGTTGATCTCGGGTGCAAAGACCTCCACGGCCAGGCAGTGGGCCCGTCCCGGTTGAAGAAGCTCCGTCACCTCCAACGCAAACCGGCGATAGGCCCCTGCCACTTCGTTTTTATCCGCAATCCGTTTTCCATCGAGCCAGATGTCAGCCCGGTAGTTGATGCCGTTGAAATGGAGAAAGATCGAACGGTCCCGGTATTCTTCCGGGAGATCGAACTCGGTACGGTACCACCAGGAAGAGCGGAACGGGCTGTCCGGGGGCATGGGCAGTTCGGAAAAGTTCATGCCGACGGGATAGTCGCCCCCCGGGATGGACCGCATGTTCTTTCCGAAGTACGGATCCGGGTAGACGCCGGCGGCCACAAGAGCAGCCAGGACCGTGGAGGGTACGGATGCGGGATGCCAGCCCGCCGGGACAAAGTCGGTGGAGGAGATGGTCTCGCCGGCGATCTTCAGTTCGGCCGACGATTGCAGTGACCACCCTTCTTTCAAGGCCAGCCTGCCCGTCCGGTCGGGTCCCGGGGCGGGTTCCGCCGCCCGCTCCCCGCCGTTCGAGCAGCCTCCTCCCGGCAGGATCACAGCGCACAGGACGGCGGAGAGAAGAACCCGGGCGATCCGACCGTTTATCATCTGACGTTCCTCCGTGCGCTGTTTCAGTGACAAAGTTATCTGACGGGACAACAGCGGGTCAAGGAATCGAAGCTGTAATTCCCTTTTTTATTTGATACTATAACTTGTGTTTTCACAAGGACGTACAGACCTGTAGATGTCCGGTGTTGTCTTTTTTGAATGAATCGGGACGTTCCTGTTCCGCTTGGTATCTTTGCATGCTTTCAGACGGTTGAATTCGGTCTCTCGAGGAGCCGGATATGAACGATGCTTCCGCCGGCGGACCCCGGAAATTCCATCCATTGCCCCTTCTGTACGTAGTGCTCATCTGCCTGCCCATCGTGTTTCTTCTCTACATATGGGATCCTTCACCAACGGGAGAGCAGCGGATTCTCGTATCCCGGGCTCACATGGAAGGATTGCGGCAACAGCATTTTCGCCGGACAGGCTCGCTTCCCGCCCCGGAGGAAGAACAGGCCCTGATCGAACGGTTTATTGATGATGAAGTTCTGATACGCGAAGCACGGGCCATGGGAATGGACCGGGGGGACCCGGTTGTCCGCCGCCGGCTCATTCAAAAGATGGAATCCCTGCTGGAGGAGTTTACCGACAGGGATGAGCCCACGGATGACGAATTGCAGGCCTTCTATGAGAAGCACCGGCTGGACTTTCAGGAACCTTCGCGCATATCGTTGATGCATGTCTTTCTGAACCGAAGCGGTTCAGACGAAAGCCCGGATTCAAAAACAGAACGGCTCCTCCAGCAGCTGGCCTCCGGGGCGGACCCGGCGAAACTGGGGGACCCTTTTCTCCTGGGTTCCCGTTTTACTGAACGTACGAAAAAGGAGTTGGCTGCAGCCTTTGGAAAGACGTTTGCGGAAAGCATCAGGCATCTTCCGGAAGGCGTGTGGGCCGGCCCGGTGGAATCCAGTTACGGACTGCACCTCGTGCTGGTGGAAAACACAACCGAAGCAAGGCGGCAGGACCTGGAGGAGGTACGCCCCCGGGTGCTCAAACGGCTGATGGCCGTTCGCCGGGAGGAAACAAAACGCAGGGAGGTCCGCCGCCTGCGGGATCGTTATGAGATCGGGTTTCTGGGAGCGGACATGGAAAAACCCGCCGATGGTTCTTGAACGGGAGGGAAATCATGAGGCGAGTTCTCTTGGTTCTCGTGTTGGTTTCTTTTATGGTGCTTTCATGCTGGGGGTGCAGTGACGATCCTTCCCCTCCGGCTCAGGGGACACCCCCTACACAAGAACTATATGCCGAGCAACGGGAGCCCTGCTCTCAGCACAACCCGTTGCGGAACGCTTACTTCGGGGACCTCCATATCCATACGGCTCTTTCTTTCGATGCCTGGATCTGGGACGAACGGCGCACCCCCGGGGATGCCTACCGCTTTGCAAGGGGGGAACCGGTCCCCCTGTCGCCCCTTCGCGATCAGAAACCAGGTACCACCCAGATCAAACTGGAACGCCCCCTGGACTTTGCCGCCGTGACCGATCACGCCGAGTTCCTGGCGGAAGTGGAGGCGTGCGTAAGGCCCGGGTCGAAAGCCTATGACACCCTCTCCTGCGTTCTGTATCGAGAGGGGACCTTCCTGAGCACGGTCGTCATCGCAAACCAGCTCTACCTGAACGATCCCAAGCGTTCGGCCGACATATGCGGGCCGGACCGTGTGGATTGCCCGGCACTGGCGAAAAGCGTCTGGAAGGGGGTCCGGGATGCGGCGGAGGATGCCTATGACCGGACATCGAACTGTTCCTTCACCAGCTTTGTGGCCTATGAATACACCGGGGTGCCCAAGATCGCCAACATGCATCGAAACGTGATCTTCCGCAACGATGTGGTCCCGGAACTGCCCGTTTCCTATTTCGAACAACCCACGAAGCAGGGGCTCTGGGCCGAGTTGAAACGCAACTGTATCGATGGCATGCCCGGCTGTGATGTCCTGGCCATCCCCCACAACTCCAACGAGAGCAACGGGAACGCTTTCTTTCCGGAATACCCCGGCGCGGAAACCCTCCAGGGGGAGCGTGACCAGGCATCCCTGAGGGTGCAAGTGGAGCCGCTGGTCGAGATTTTCCAGCACAAGGGCGACTCCGAGTGCATGAACGGCCTATACGGTGTTTTTGGCCAGCCGGACGAACTGTGCAATTTCGAGAAGCTGCGTCCCTCCCACTTTCCGGACTGCATGGACGGCACGGGCTCCCTGGCGGAGGTGGGGCTGGGCTGCATATCCAGGCTGGACTTTGTTCGGTTCGTCCTGCTGGAGGGGCTCAAGGAAGAGGCACGCATCGGGGTCAACCCCTACCGGCTGGGAATCATTGCCAGCACGGACACACACAACGCAACCGGAGGAGCCGTCCGGGAGGACCGGTTCCCGGGGCACCATGGAAACAAGGACGACAGCCCGGCCAAGCGGCTCGATCCGGAATTTGTGATCCATAACCCGGGCGGCCTGGCCGCCGTATGGGCCGAGGAAAACTCCCGCAACGCTATCTTCGATGCTCTGAAAAGGCGGGAAACCTTTGGGACAAGCGGCCCGAGGATGATTGTTCGTCTGTTCGGAGGCTGGGATTTTCCCGACGCGCTGTGCAAGGAGCCTGATTTCGTGGAGCAAGGCTACCGAAAGGGCGTTCCCATGGGCGGAAACCTGCCGCCGGGTCCGAACGGGACGGCCAGGCCCCGGTTTGCCGTCTCCGCAATGCGAGAGCCGGATTTCGGATCGACGGAAGGAGTCGACTTACAGCGCATCCAGATCATCAAGGGTTGGCTGGACGCAGACCAGGGGGCGGCTTACGAGGTGTTCGAGGTGGCAGGAGACCCGGAGAACGGCGCCACCGTGGATCTTGATACCTGTGTACCCCTGGGCGAGGGGTTTGACACGCTTTGCGCGGTCTGGACGGATACATCGTTCGATCCCTCCCGCCCGGCCTTTTACTACGCCCGTGTGGTCGAGAACCCCACCTGTCGCTGGAGCACCTACGATTGTATCAACCTCCCTCCGGAGGAGCGGCCCGAGGCATGCAGCGATCCAAACCTGGACAAGATGGTTCAGGAACGGGCCTGGACATCTCCCATCTGGTATCAACCCCCCAAATAACCGGGGTCAGGTCTTCATTC
>CAYTRL010000064.1:0-18652 GCA_964439795.1 uncultured Thermodesulfobacteriota bacterium | reverse complement strand
ACCGCAGTTTCCGTGTCTCCGGTAACGTCATCCGTTCGAACCCCCGTCGTTATGAATAAAGAAATTATTTACCAATAGTGATCCACACCATACCCTACCTGCAACTTTCTTTTCAACAACCTATATCCGGCTTTCCGTCCCGGGGAAAACGGATCAGCGGACCCCGGACCCCTCGGTTGACCGGGGGAAGCGGTTTCCCCTAACGTGGGGTTCCAGGGGATCTGCCGAGGGTGTTGATAATCGATGGACAGCCGGGGCTCCGTCATTCCGGCTTCACCACCATAAGGGGTGTTTGGGTTGAACGGACTAGCGCTGCTTCTGATCGGCGCGTGCATGGAGACCTGCTTCGCGGGGATCGTGCTTCTGGGAGACCTCCGTTTTCACCTGTCCGTGTTTCTGGCGGTCTTCTTTCTCGCCTTCCTGCTTTACCTGTCCGCGGTGATGCTGATCCGGTCCGGGTCCGGGCCGTCCCGGCTCCAGATGGCGTGGATCCTGGGCATGGCCCTCCTGTTCCGGGCATCGCTTCTCTGCTCCCAGCCGTCGCTCTCGGATGACATCTATCGATACCTCTGGGAGGGAAACCTGGTCCTTCACGGGGAAAACCCGTTCACGCACCCGCCCGACGACCCGGCCCTGGCCGCGTACCGGGGGCCGGATTTCCAGCGGATCAACAACCCGGAGGTCTCTACCATCTACCCACCGGTGGCGCAGGGGGTGTTTGCCGCCGCCCGGGCCGTCTCCCCCCGGCCCCGGGCCATGCAGGGAGCGGCCGCCCTGGCGGACATGCTGCTCGTGCTCCTGCTCCTGCGCGTTCTCACCACCGCGGGCAGGGACCCCCGGTGGGTCCTGGTCTATGCGTGGCATCCCCTGCCGGTGATGGAATTCGCCGGCAGCGGACACATCGACGTGGTGGCGATCCTGTTCCTCGTCCTCTCGCTGTACCTGCTGACCACCGGCCGTTCCGGCTGGAGCTCGCTGGCCCTGGCGCTCTCCTTTCTCACAAAGCTGTTCGCCTGCGCCCTGCTCCCGCTCTACTGGTTCCGGGTGCCCCGGCTTCGGCTGGCAGGGATCTTTCTCTCCTGTACCCTGCTCGCTTTCCTGCCCTTTCTCAACGCCGGAAACGCCCTGTTCCGGGGGGGGCTTGCCTACGCCTCCCGATGGCGGTCCAACGGATCCGTCTTTGACCTGCTGGTCTGGATGACCGGATCGATCACGGTTTCCAAGGTGCTCATCGGGTCCACGTTCGCGCTGGCCGCGGTCCTGCTTGCCCGCCGAAACGCCGACCCGTTTCGTGTCGCCTTCTCCCTGGCCGGGCTCTACGTGATCCTTTCCCCAACCGTGCACCCCTGGTACGCGGCCTGGTTTCTCCCGTTCCTCTGCCTTTATCCTCGTGCCTCCTGGCTCACCCTTTCCGGGACCGTGGTCCTGAGCTACCATGTGCTGGGCGGATGGGCGACCCGGGGAGAATGGATCGAGGCCCCCTGGGTAAGGATCGTGGAATACACACCTTTCTTTCTGCTGTTGCTGCTGGAAAGCGCCCGACGTTTTCTCCCCTGCAGGGGTTCCTTTCCTTTTCCCGGGAGGGGCCATACAATCCGGAGCATGTCGTCTTCCCTGTCGAGTGAGGATGCCGGTCCAGAGTCGAACCAGAAAAACAGGAGAGGAACGGGAAATGCCTGACCCGACCGCCACGGAAAAGGGGATCCAGGAAGCGCTCGCGAAGGCCATGAAAGCAAAAGACCGGGACGCTGTTTCTGTCTTGAAGATGATCAAGACACGGATCGCCACGGAAAAGGGGCGCCGGACGGACGCGGCTGCGCTGCCGCCTGACGACGTCCTGAAGATCGTCAAGAGGGAGATGAAGGAGGTCGGGGAAACCCTGAGTTCCCTGGAAAAGTCCGGGACCGGGGAACGCATCCGGGAGGAGGAAAACAAGCTCCGGGTTCTCGAGGTGTTTCTCCCGCCCATGCTCTCCGAGGAACAGATCCGCGCGCTCATCCTGGAGGCGGTGGCAGAGGTGGGCCGTGACAACTTCGGCCGGGTGATGAAGGAGGTCATGACCCGGGCGGGCGGGCAGGCGGACGGCAAGCTCGTCAGCGGACTGGTAAAAGAGGCACTGGCCTGAGAGGTCTCAACCCGTTCATGTGCAGCGCCGCCAACCCTGTTTCAGGCCGCTCTCATTCATAATGCGCCACCCTTTCAACCACCGGCCGGGACAGACCCCGGGTCCGTTGACCCGGTCCTGACGGTTTTCTATACTACGCCCTCAGGGAGTGGAACCCGCCGCGAGACGGACACCATAAGGGGTGAAACATGGCAAAGACAAAGGCATCACCGAAGTCCCGCGCACCGGCAAAGAAGAAGCCCGGTGCGGCCGGCAAAGCAAAAAAATCCGCAACACCACCGGTCCGCACCCGGACAGAAAAAACCGGGGGAGCCGGAAAAAAAGCCGTAACCCGCCGAAAAAAAACGCCCGCGGCCAAGACCGTGAAGAAGGCCGCCGGCAAGTCAGCCCGGGCCAACGCCGCTAAGCCGAAACGTTCACCCGTGACCCCACCCATCGAAAAGGTCTTCTACCCCGACCGGTGGAACAACACCGAGAAGATCATCCTGGCCCGCAGGAGCACCCGGGTCTACCAGAAGAAGCAGGTCCCGGAGCAGATGGTCCGGCGCATCCTGGAGTGTGGACGGTACGCCCCCTCCGAAGGAAATTACCAGCCTTGGCGGTTCATCGTGGTCCGCGACCCCAAGGTGATCAAGGAGATGGACGCGGACGCCAACAAGGCGATCTCCAAGATATGGGATGTGATCAACTACCGGGACCACCGCTGGAGAAAATACCACACCAAGCTCCTCCAGCTTCTCTCGCCCAACAACCTGCACCCGATCCCCTCCGGTGCCATCCGGAGCGTGGCCGAGGGGAGCTTCGACGTCCTCTGGAACGCGCCCACGGTCATCCTGCTGCTCAAGGACAAGCGCGGGATCGGGAATCCGGACCTGGACATCGGGATCACGGGCACGAACATGGTGATCGCGGCCCACAGCATGGGCCTGGGGACCTGCTGGATCGGGGTCATCAGCGTTCTCATGTTCTACGACAAGTGGAAGAAGTTCTTCAACATACGCTATCCCTGGTACCTGGAGCAGGCCCTGCTGGTGGGCTACCCGGTGGGTGACCCGGACGGGTTCGTGCATCGTGAAAAACACGCGGTGGACTGGATCGACGAGGGCGGGCGCCGGACCGTCTACTGAACCAAGGACCCGAGGGGAGGTACGCCATGTTCAAGTTTCGCCGAAAATCGGAAGAAGAGTACCAGGGCGAGGAGTGGCTGACCCGGTTCGACCGGTTTCATGTTCCCGACTACTACGAAGACCCGCCCATTGAACAGGCGCAGGGGGGCGAGGTAGGGATCCTCGACGAGCGCTGCGACGGATGCGGCCTGTGCGTGCGCATCTGCCCGTCCAAGACCCTGCTCCTCGTACCCCGTCCCGGGGGACCCGTCAAACGGGGAAAGAAGACGCTCCGGCAGGTGATGCGCATGGATGAGGACCCGGAGTGCATCGCCTGCGGGGACTGCGCGGCTATCTGTCCCAACGATGCCTGCCTCGTGACAAAGTCGGTGAAGATGGACATCAGCCTCTTCAAGACCATCAACAAGTATGAACTCTCTCTACCAAGGCTGTTCAACTAAAATGATTAGAGAGGAGGAAGTAACCATGGCAGAACCCTTGTGTGCAACCTGCGCCTTTCGTTCGAAACACGACAACAACCCGAGCTCGATCCTGGGCCGCCTGGGGCGGGGGCACATCAACTGGTGCCCCGGGTGGAAGTCCTACATGAAATACGTCTCCCCCGAGGAACGGGCTTCCCTGGCGGATAAGTACGACTTGAAGAAGTACAAGGCGTAAGGCGGCCAATTTGACTCGTTGAATGCGGTTGGCCGTCAACCGCTTGAGCGCGGTGGAGATGTCCGACGCCAGGTGAACAGGAAGAATGCTGAAGCATTTCGCATTCACCCGGGCTGCCTCACCGAAAAATGTTCCGGGAAACCCCTTCGGCAGCATAAAGTTGCTCGAAGAGGTTTCCCGGTCCTGTATATTTCCAGCCTTCAACGTTCCTTACTTCTTGCCTTCTTCCTCATCCTTGTCTTTTCCGATCACCTCGAAGCGGACTTCTCCCTTTTTGGAGATCTCAAGCTCGTACAGGAGTCCTGCCAGCGAGCAGTGATACACGCCCGATTCGATCTCAACGATCACGATGTTTCGAGATTCCGGGATGATCTCCACCTTGCAGGTGACCGGCGGGCCGTCCACACGGATGAGTTCAGCCTTTCCTTCCCAGGGGGCGTGCTCGCCCAGCCAGCCGGCCGCCATGAATGTGGGCGACTCGAACCCCTCCATCTTCTGGACCTTCCACGACTTCATGGCCTTGGCCATCACCATCGATTCCTTGACCAGAATGTTGAAGAACTTCTTTACCTCCGGAGTGGCACAGTCACGGAACGCAAAGGTGCGGAAATAGGTGTCATAATAGATTGTGACGCACAGTTCCTTCGCAGGGTCTGAATCCTCGATCGAGTATTCAAGGACGTTTCCGCTTGCGTTGTTGAAATGGGTTGAATGGGTGTACTCAACCGTGGCTGTCGTGTCCTCGTCGCTTCGATAGTAGACCTCGAAACCGGGGATAGGCACGGACAGGGCGGCCGACAGAATGCCGCCGATGTCCAGAGAAAAACCGGACGAGGCGTTCGTTGTCGTGCTTTGACTGACGACAGATTCCACCTGTTGGGAAGTAATGTACTGGGTCTGGACCCGGCCCGACCCGGCAGCCCCCTGCAGGCTCGCATAGCCGTCGACCCGGTAATAGCGGGGCGGAGAAAGGACCGCGTGGGGATCGGCCAGAAGGGGGTTCAGGTCCTTGAGAGCCTGAATCTCGTCCGGCTTGAGCCGATCCACAACGGAGTTCATCCCCGGGCTGACAAGGGCCTTCATGGCAAAGGCCGCTTGCCCGCCCTCTCCTATCAACCGAAAGTCCAGGTCTTCCGGGGCGCGATAGAGCTGAAAGGTGGGGGCCAGGAGGCCGACCATCACATCGCCTTCACCCGGCCGGTAGGGGTTTGCGGTCCGAAGACTTCGCGTGACCTGTTGACTCACTGTCTGGAACGTCCCCTGCTCTTCGCTTCGGCTTGTTGTCACCTGCGGTCCCGTATCGGTGAACGGCCCCAAACCCCAGCTGTCCTGAGTGGTTCGCGACGAGCTGCTCTTTTCCGAAACACCCAGGGTGGCGCCCTGACCGGAGGTCACGGCCAGGGAGGACCAGCTCAGGTCTCCCGGAGGCCGGCCGATGATCGCCGTGGGGACAAACAAGGGAGAGATGTTCGCCATGGTGTTGGCCTGCTGAGACAGGGCAAAGGGCAGTTCCCATACATAGGACTGTCCGGCCCACGCCGGATCGAGAATGGATGGATCCGGAACGATCTCGATCCGAAGACGAACCTGGCTGTCGATCCAGTCCGGCCGTTCCCCGGGCTCGATGATCCAGCTGAACCGATTGCCGATCACGCCGGGAGAACCGAAGGGAGAAGGCTCGGGACTTTCATCAATCACGACTTCAGAGGTCGTGGTATAGAGTCTCACTTGCTCGGTGCCGGGCGCGCCGGCAGGGGCGTAGGTGGGATGGATCACAATCTCGATACGGATATCGAACGCCTCTTTCACGGAATCAGGCAGGTAATTGTGAAAGAGTGAGGTGTGGGAATAGCCGACCGGATAAAAGGTAAACGCATCGTCCATCATTATGGCCGCTGTTGGCGTATTCATCTCGTAGCCACGGATAAACAGCCAGCCACCGGTGTACCCATTGTGGGCACGGATGGCGTTGTTCAACTTGAAGCATCCATCAGCCGGATCACATCCCCCCGCACCACGGTAAGGCACGTAATGAAGTTGCACACCTGCAATGACCGGATCCATGGCAGTCGGGTAATCCTGACTGGCAAACGCGGGCAGGCTGATCGTCAGCGCGGTTGCAAGGATTGCAGCGAGAAAACCCAGCCGTTGCCTGCTTCCGGTGAATACATGAATACACTTCCGTCTGTTTTCATTTCTGGAATCTTCAGATTGGAAACCCATTTTCATTCTCCTTTGGCACACCGAAACAGCAGTTTTTCGTCTTTGTGCATGTTTCTGGATTTGAGATGATCAACCGGGGAACAAGGACGGGCCGTTTCACGGATGGATAATCAAAGGAGATGGCCGTAGAAATGATTTTCCGATTACATCATAATTTTTCCCTCCTTCTTTCATGGTTCCCCTCTCACTCTGCCTCCACAACATTGGTGACGGAGCCAGAGCACAGTCCATGCCAACAGGAGGGATGGAAGACGTAAGGGCCTGAAAAAAGGACGATTCTTCTTTTGGAGGGGCTTTATCCGTCCTGCTGGAGGGACGTTTCAGATGTCGAATTATCAGCTTAATGGTGATATGTCACCATACAGGTGATATGAAATCTCGAGGAGGGAATGAAAAGGCTGCTGCTCGCGGGTATGTTGGAACCCTTCCATGATCTGACCAATAAACACGGTCCAGATCACATGAACTGCTCGGGCAGGCAACGATGTCACGGACAGGCGTGTACGTATGGTTTCCGAAAAACGGGCGGCCCGGGAGCGTGGGCAAGGGGCGGGAAATTCATCGGTCCCGGTTCCGTGTGTAATATCGTAAATTCACTCGGATGCCTCCGGGCCGAGAAAGTCCAGGTCCGCGCCCAGGGACGCGGGAAGCACGTGCCGGGCGTACAGGGCCCGCCAGCCGCGGCCGGGTGCTATCGGGGGCGTGAGCGCGGCCCGGCGGCGATCGAGTTCCTCCGGGTCCACCTCCAGGTCCAGCCGTCTCTTGGTCACGTCCAGGGAAATCATGTCCCCGTCCCGCACCAGGGCCAGCGGCCCGCCCACGGCCGCCTCCGGGGCGCCGTGCAGAACCACGGTCCCGTATGCCGTGCCGCTCATGCGGGCATCGGTCACGCGGACCATGTCCTTCACCCCCGCCTCGGCCAGACGCCGCGGGATAGGGATGTAGCCGGCCTCGGGCATGCCCGCGCCCACCGGCCCCGCATTGCGCAGGACCAGGACCGAGTCGGGACGGATCTCCAGATCCGGATCGTCGAGCCGGGCGTCCAGATCTTCCGGAGACTCGAACACCACGGCGGGCCCCCGATGCCGCAGCATGTCCCGGGAAGCCGCCGCCACCTTGATCACGGCCCCCTCCGGCGCCAGGGTGCCACGGACCGTGGCCAGGGCCCCCACCGGCCCCAGCGGTTTCTTCAGGGTCCGGATGGTGGTCTGCCAGTCTCCGGGGACCTCCGTATCGTTCAAAAGGTCCCCCAGACTCTTTCCCGTCACGCCCGTCACGGACGTGTCCAGCAGCGGTTCCAGGACCTTGAGCAGGGCGGGCATGCCGCCCGCGGCGTGGAAGTCCTCCATATAGCCGCTCCCCGCGGGTTTGCAATCCACCAGCAGGGGAACGCCCGCACAGGCGTTGTGAACATCGTCCAGGGTCAGGGACACGCCCGCCCGGCGGGCCACGGCGGTCAGGTGGATCACCGCGTTGGTGGAACCGCTCAGCGCACCCAGCACCGTCAGGGCGTTTCGGAACGCCGGGCCGGTCAGGATGGACCGCGGCGTGCGCTCCTCCTCCACCATGCGCACGGCCAGGCGGCCCGAGGCCGCGGCGTTCCGGAGGCGGTCCCCGGAGCCCGAGGGGGGGGACGCCCCGCCGGGAACCATCATGCCCAGGGCCTCGGCCAGGCAGGCCATGGTGGATGCGGTCCCCATGACCATGCAGGTGCCGGCCGTGGAGCAGAGGGCCTGCTCGATCTCGGCGATCTGGCGCTCGTCCAGTTCCCCCGCCTGGTACCGGGCCCAGAGCCTTCGGCAGTCGGTGCAGGCGCCGAGCCGTTCCCCGCGCCAGTTCCCGGTGCGCATGGGCCCGGCCACCACGCAGACCGCGGGCAGGTCCGCGGAGGCGGCGGCCATGAGCTGGGCGGGGACCGTCTTGTCACAGCCGCCCAGGAGCACCACCGCGTCCATGGGCTGCGCGCGGATCATCTCCTCGGTCACCATGGCCATCAGGTTCCGGTAGATCATGGTGGTGGGGTGGATGAAGATCTCGTGCAGGGACAGGGTGGGAAACACGAACGGGATCCCCCCGGCCTCCAGCACCCCCCGGCTCACCGCCCGGACCAGTTCGTCCATGCCCCGGTGGCAGGGGTTGAAATCCGACGAAGTGTCCGCGATCCCCACCACCGGCCGGTCCACGTCTTGGGCGTCGTACCCCGCCGAGGCGAGAAAGGCACGGCGCATGTACCGGCTGAACCCCTCGTCCCCGTAGGACGTCAGGTTTCGGTAGATCCCCCTGGGAATCCGTTTTGAACTCACATCCCTCTCCTCTCAAAGCAGGATGTTGATGTACTTGGTGACCGTGTAGCCCTCGATCCCCTCGCTCCCCCCTTCCCTGCCGAACCCCGACTTCTTGATGCCGCCGAACGGGATCTCCGCCGTGGCGATGACCAGGTTGTTGACCCCCACCATGCCCGCGTCCAGGCCCTCGGAGGCCAGGAATGCGGTCCGGGTGTTCTGCGTGAACACGTAGCCCGCCAGACCGAACTCGGTGGCGTTGGCCTTGGCCAGCGCGTCGTCCAGATCCGAGAAGGGGGCAATGGGCGCCACCGGGCAGAACGGCTCCTCGGTCATGATCTTCATGGACCCGTTCACTCCCGCGAGCACGGTGGGACGGTAGAAGTAGCCCCGGGGGAACGATTCCTCCCGGGACCCCCCGCACACAAGCCGGGCCCCGCACGCCACCGCGTCCCGGACCAGGTGGTCCGTGGCCTCCAGGCGCCGCAGGTTGGCCAGGGGCCCGATGTCCGTGTCCGGGTCCCGCCCGTTGCCGAGCCGCAGCGATTCCGTGACCTCCCGGAACGCCTCCACGAACGCATCGTGGACCGTCTCTTGCACGAAGAACCGGCTCGCGGCGATGCACACCTGGCCGTTGTTCCGGAACTTGCCCCGGGCACAGATCTCAGCGGCCTGCTTCACGTCCGCGTCCTCGAACACCAGCACGGGCGAGTGCCCGCCCAGCTCCATGGAGACCGCCTTGATGGAGTCCGCGCAGAGCCGGAGGATCTCCCGGCCCACGGGGACCGACCCGGTGAGGCTCACCTTGCGGATCCGGTCCGATGAGATCAGGTGCCGGCTGATCCGGGAGGAGTCTCCGGTGATCACGTTCAGCACCCCCGGGGGCAGGCCCGCGTCCGCGCAGGCCGAGGCGATGCACAGCACCGTGCGCGGGGCCTCGATGGCCGGCTTCACGATAATGGAACAGCCCGCGGCCATCGCCGGGGCGATCTTCCGGGAGGCCAGCAGGATCGGGAAGTTCCAGGGACTGAACGCGGCCACCGGTCCCACCGGCTGCCGGATCACCATGAGCCGGTGTGCGCGGGAATGCCCGTCGATCACGCGCCCGTAGATCCTGCGCGCCTCGTCGGCGTACCAGTCGAACTGGTCCGCGGCCGCCAGGGTCTCGCCTCGGCTCTCCCCCAGGGTCTTGCCCTGTTCCTCGGTGAGAACCTCGGCGATTTCATCGGCCCGTTCCCGGATCAGCCCTGCCACCCGGCGAAGCATTCCGCTGCGGGTCCATGCATCGGTTTCCCGCCATTCCCGCCACGCCCGATCCGCCGCCTCCAGGGCCCGGTCCAGGTCCCCGTCGGTGGCCACCGGCACCGAGTCCACCGCCTCCTCCGTTGCCGGGTTGACGATCTCACGCCGGGCGCCGTCCGAGGCATCCACCCACTGTCCGTCGATATACAGCTGATTGGGGACGTTCATGAGCAACTCCACCTCTCTGTTAGAGTCCGATCATGTGCCGCAACGCCTGCGTATCCTTCACCCAGTTGCCCACGTTCCAGCGTCCGAACGCCCCCAGGCCGCCCAGGGGGTCCGTACCGTAATATACCGGCAGGTGGATCAGGGAGAGCCCCTCGTGCCCGTACGCCTCCTCCAGTGCCGCGGTGAGGCTCTCCGTGCTGTTTCCTCCGTCCAGCGCCTTCACCCCCTTGACCGCGGCGGCCAGACCCCGGTAGTCCACCTCCACCGAGTCGTTCGTGGCGTATTCCCGGCCGTACTGCGCTTCCTGCAGGGAGGAGATCGCCCCCATGCGCCGGTTGTCCAGGAGCAGGATGCAACCCCGGGCGCCGTGGTATACCCCGTCGATGAGGATCTGCGGGTTCATCATGAAGGAACCGTCCCCGGTCATGGCCAGCCCGTAGAACGGCCGGGAGGTCACGGCGGTGGCCAGCAGGGCGGACACCGCAAACCCCATGTAGCTCGCGCCGGTATCGGTGAAGGTGCGGCCGGGCCGTGTGTCCTCCACGATCTGGAAGCCGTTGGCCTGCACGTCCCCCGCATCGAAAAAGGTCACCAGGTCCCTGGACCGGGCCCAGTCCGTGGCGGCCTTGATGGCTGCGGGCTGGGTGAGCACCTCACCCTTCCACACCTCGTCGTACAGGCAGGGGTTGCTGTAACGTTCCTGCTTGAACGATTCCCACTCCTCTCGGCGGACCCGGCAGTCCCGGAGCCACGGGGAGGTCTCCCCCTCTCCGGCGGCCCCGCGCTCCCGGAGCCTCCGGTTCAGCTCCCCCAGGGTGAGTCCCGCGTCTCCCAGAAGGGAGATGCTCTTTCCGTAGTGCACCACATCGTGCGTATCCGTGTTGATGTTGATCACCTGCTCCGCCCGCGGATAGCCTGTCCGGGAGCAGTCCGACTGGCAGACGAAACGGGTGCCCACCGCCACCAGTAGGTCCGCCTCGTCCATGGCGTAGTTCCCGCAGATCGACCCCTTGCTTCCGCCCACCAGCATGTTCCGCGGATGATCGTAAGGAACGAGACCGGGCAGCAGCGGGCTGGAGACCGCCACCCCGTCGGCCAGGTCCAGAAACTCCAGCAGTTCGGCGCCGGCTCCCCGGGCGCCTCCTCCCACCCGGACCGCCACGCGTTCGGCCCGGAGCAGCGCGTCCACGGCCCGGTCGTACGATCCCCGGTCCACGGCCGCCCCCAGGGGCGGCGGCGTACCTTCGGGAAGCTCGTCCAGGTTGAAGCCGGAAAGGACCGAGGGCTGCGTGTTCATGGGCATGAGCAGGAAGAAGGGTCCGGCCCGGTGCGGGTGATCCACGGTCACCAGGCCCCGGCGCAGGGCCGTGGGCACCGCCCCCGGGGTGTGCAGGCAGTAGGCCTCGCCCAGGGTGGAGCAGAGACGCAGGAAAAGGTTCTGCTCCTTTTTCGGGATCTGCTGCATGTTGGGCCCCTCGTCCTCGGTGGTCTCGTCACCGAACAGGTACCAGACCCCGAGCCCGTCGCTGGCCGGCATCAGGGACCCGGCCATGGCGTGCAGGGCGCCGGGACCGATGGAGGTAATAACGGCCGCCTTTTCCCCGGTGACCCAGCGCAGGGCCGCGGCCGCGTGGGAAGCGGCCGTTTCGTGCCGCACGCAGCAGGTACGCAGCACCCCGGCCTCCTCATAAACCCGCAGCACCTCCCCGAGATCGGTGGACCCGTGCCCCAGGATGCAGAGAAAGGTGCGGACGTCCTGCGCGAGCAGGCCCATCACCATGGCTTCGGAAAGGGTGAGATCCACGTATTTCGGCAGCGTGCCGCTCTCCACGGCCTCCCTGACCCCGCCCGCCCCGGCAACGGCCCGGGCGCGCCCGGCGCGCTCATTAACTCCGGACAACGACCCGTTCTTCTGGGATGTTTCGCTCATATCTCCCCTCCTTGAACCTTCAACTCCTTGCATCCTTCAGCTCCTTGCATACGGCTCGTATCTTCATAAAAAAGACCGATTCCTCTGCTTCAGAGGAAAGTCATTCTAACGAATTCCAGGTGATCACACAAAATCCGGTCTCCAGAAATCCGAACCGGGCGGCCCTTCACAACCGCTTGCCTGTAAAGGGACTTTCCGGTTAGAGTCTTTGTCCACGACAGCCCCGAAAACTGGAACGACAAGAACGACGGAATTTCTCGTGAATCGATAACCGTTCTCGCAGAAAAAGGTTTCGAAAAAAGTTCCTTGTCGTTTACCGGAAAAGGAGGAACACAGGATGGCGGACAACCCTCTCCCACTCGTGGAAAACCGGATCATGGAAACGGAATGGGGCCGATGCGTGGGACACCGGGCCCAGTGGAACGGCGGGCAATACTGCGCCCTGTTGACCAACCGGGGCATCGTTGCGTGCGGGGCCTACGACGTGGACTGTCTGGACAAGGCGGGTCAGATCGTGGCGGTGTCCCGGGGCACCCTGGAAAAGCCGCTGGTCTACCCGGAGGATCTCATGGAGGCCAGGATCATGTCGTTGACCTCCCACGCGCAGAAGGTGGGTATCCGGGAAGGCATGACCGGCAGGGAGGCCCTGCGCATCCTGCTGGAACTCGATTAGTATTCACGGTCCTGGACAAAGGTAACAGCCCCCTCCAGGAACGCCAGCCCCTCCGGCCGCCATCGGCAGCCCTCCAGCGCCTCCCTTGCCTCGTCCCCCAGTCTCCGGGCCAGCGCCACGGCGTACTCCAGGGCCCCCGCGTCCCGGACGATCCCCCGGATCCTGTCCAGATCTCCTGGTTCCAGTCGTCGGCTTCCCAGCCTGTCTTCCAGAAAGGCCCGCTGTTCCGGGGGTGCGTTCTCGAGAGTTTTGAGCACCAGGAAGGTCCGTTTTCCGGCCTTGATGTCCGACCCGAGGGGCTTGCCCGTCTTTTCCTCGTCCCCGAAAAGGCCCAGGATGTCATCCTGGATCTGGAACGCCTCCCCCAGGGGGACGGCGTAGCGGGTCATCCGTTCCAGGTCCCCGCCAACGGCCCCGGCCAGCAACCCGCCCATGTGCAGCGGCCCCTCCAGGGTGTAGGCAGACACCTTGAGATCGTATATCCGCCGCATCTTCTCTTCCGTTATGTTCTCTTCCGACTCTGAGAGAACGTCCATGCTTTCCCCGTGTATCACCCGGAAGAGCATGCGCGTCATGGCGGACAGGACTTTTTCCCGGACGTGTGCCTCCATGCGGGTCCGGTTCAGGACATCGAAAGCCATCGCCCCGGCCAGGTCTCCGCACATGATGGCCATGGACACGCCAAAATGTTTCGGGTCCCTCCGGGAAAACCGTTCCCGGTGGATCGCTTCATACGCGCAGTGGACCGTGCTACCCCCCCTTCGCGTAGCGTCCTCGTCGATCACATCGTCATGAATCAGCAGGTAACTCTGGACCAGTTCCATGCTCATGGCGATGTTCCACACGGCATCGTCTTCCCGGTCCGAGAGGCACCGGAACCCGTAGAAGCTCAAGGCGGCCCGGAACCGCTTACCGCTTCGCAGGGTGAACTCCTTCAGGATTTCCGTCATCTCCCCGGCGCTGCGGGAGATGGCGGCGGCGGCCCGGACCCTTTCTTCCAGGTACGCCTCCAGGCGCCTGTCCACCTCCTGCTTGACACCCATGAGGGTGTGTAGAAAACCTTCCGTGTTTTCGCTCATACCGATCCCGCAAATCCGTTATCACGCAGAAATCCGTACCACGCAGCCCCCCGGGCACTTCTCGGAAAGAACAGGGCGTGCCCCCCCTGCAGAAACAGGTGCCGGGGGCTTCCCCAGTGCTCGTAGAGCCGCTGGACATCCTGGAAGGGACACAACCGGTCGCCCCTCGAGGCGATCAGCAGGCATTGTTCCGGGTTCAGCTTCAGGGACAGAGACAGGGGCGAATGGATCTTCCACAGGGCGGAGATCTCCTTCTCGAGGGTTCCCCTCCCCTGCCCGTTTCCCGTCCCACCGGGAAGGATGCTCGTCGGGAGCCTCAGGTTCTGGAAGCTCACCAGGGGAACCACGAGCGCGGCAACCTCGGCCATCCTGCTCAGGGAAACGAACAGGGCCACCAGATAGCCCCCCAGGCTGGCTCCGATGGTTCCCAGGCGGGAGGCCCCGAGCTGCTTCAGCAGGAGAAAGGAGCTTCCCAGGTCGTACATGGCCTGCCCGAGTCCCTCCAGGCCCAGCACGGGGTGTTGAAACGGGAAGGGCGGGCTGAACCTTTCCGCCAGGGAGGCGGCCCGCCGATGGTGAAAGGGCGTAATGAACAGGGCCACGTCCAGCCCCATCTTGTAGAGCTTCTGGATGCGGAACATGCGTTCCGCCTGCCCCGGGTCCCCCAGGGACCACCCGTGACAGCAGAGGATCGTCTTGCGGCCGCTGTCGCCGTGCAGCCAGTGGTACAGGTAGGCGGTGCGGTTCTGCTCGAAGCCCTGGAAGGTTTCCCGAAAATCGGGGTTGCGGACCTTGTACCCGCTGGGAAACGCGTAGAGCCTCTTTTTGCCGTCCATGAACGGTTTCTCTTCCAGGACCTCCGCTCGAGGGGCCTTCCTGGGAAAGGAAAAGAACCGTGCCGGGTGGTCGGCGTAATCTGAAGAGAGGTAGTAGGACATCCATTCCCGCATCCGCCCGGTCTCTTTACGGGGGACGCGCTTCCGGCTGGCGTTGATCAGCACCCGGTAGATCCTCGACGAATGAATGAGAACTTCATCAAACTCGCTTCCCAGGACGTGCAGTGTCGACTCCATCCATTTTTCCACGGTAACTCCCTCCCGCTTCCTGCCTTTTGCATTGATCCGAGGCGGATTTCCCGTATATGATACCCCCAAATTCCTCCGGCCGTCCAGATGAAACGGACCAGAAATATCTATAGTTACAAGGCACCCGTAGCGATAGAAAGGATAAAGAGGACAGAACCGGGCAGGATGCGGGCCGTGTATTCCCGCACCGGAGAAAGGTACCCAGTCATGGAAAAGATCGGGCAGAGTGCATCCAGGGCCGTTCACTTCATGAAAACCGGCATATGGAGGATACGGCTGACCGATCTTTCCGGGCGGAGGTCAATCCTTATCCGGATCGTGCGGGTCCTGGTCCTCGCCGTACGGGAATTCATCAGCGACCGCTGTACGCTCCGGGCGGCTTCCCTGACCTTCTACACGCTGCTGTCCATCGTCCCGGCGGTGGCCATGGCCTTCGGCATCGCCAAGGGGTTCGGGTTCGAGAAGCTGCTGAGGACCCAGATCGACAAGGCCTTTCCGGCACAGGAGGAGGTCCGGGAACGGATCATGGAGTTTTCCACCTCCCTGATCCAAAACACCCAGGGGGGCATGATCGCGGGCATCGGAGTCATCGTTCTCTTCTACACGGTGGTCAAGGTCCTCAACAGCATGGAGTATTCCTTCAACGACATCTGGCAGGTCCGGAAGGCACGGTCCTGGGTCCGGAAGTTCACCGACTATTTTTCCATCCTGCTCATCGCCCCGATCCTCGTCACCATGGCCGGCAGTGTGACCATCACCGTTCACACCCAGCTCACACGACTGATGGAGAGCGTGACCCTGCTGGGATACATCAGCTCGCCCCTCTTCTTTCTGGTGCGGATGATCCCCTACTGCCTGGTCTGGATCCTGTTCACCCTGGTGTACATCATTATCCCGAACACCAAGGTGAAGATCGGGTCCGCCCTGGCCGCCGGTTTCGTGGCCGGAACGGCGTACCAGTTCACCCAGTGGGCCTACATCAACTTTCAGGTGGGGGTCTCCAAGTACAACGCCATCTACGGAAGTTTCGCGGCCCTGCCCCTGTTCCTGATATGGCTGCACCTGAGCTGGCTGATCGTTTTGTTCGGGGCGGAGCTGTCCTTTGCGAGCCAGAACGTGGACGAGTACGAGTACGAGCCGGACTACCTCCGTGTCAGCCCCTTTTTCGAAAAGCTGCTCGCCCTGAAGATCGGGTATCTCGTGATCAAGAACTTCTCGGAGGGAGCCCATCCCCTGAGTGCCCTGGAAATCTCCTCCACTCTGAAGATCCCCCACCCCCTGACACGGAGGACCCTCAAGGCGCTCACCGACAGCGGGAACTTCACCGAGTTTCGAACCGATAACGGAGAGCAGTCCGTTTACCTGCCTTCCCGCGACATCCACACACTCACCGTGAGCAAGGTTCTCGGCGACCTGGAGCACCGGGGCGTAGACGATATACCCGTTATGAAAACCCCGGAGTGGGAAAAACTCGACGACATGCTGCGCACGTTTCAGGAAATCGTGAAAACTTCCGGTGCCGATCGGCTTCTAAAAGACATCTGATCCCGACAGGATGACAGCGAAACGCTTCCCCTGCTGGACGACATGTCGGGTCACCCGGGCATGGGCCGGTACATGGAGGAGGGGTTCAAGATCATTACGTTCTGATCCGGCCAACGAGTAACAGGTTTCTTTTTCAAGTTGTTTTCCCGGGATCGGCGAAAACAGGTGCATCTATCAAATCTGGCAGCAAAGCGGAGGCAGAGAATCATGGCGGCAATCGAGATCAAGGAAGACATCCACTGGGTCGGGGCTGTGGACTGGAACATCCGTGACTTTCACGGATATTCCACGGAAAAGGGGACCAGCTACAACGCGTTTCTCGCTGTGGACGAGAAGATCACCCTGTTCGACACGGTGAAGAAACCGTGCCGGAACGAACTCTTTCACAACCTTCGCAGCGTCACGGCGCTGGAGAAGATCGATTACGTGGTGGTCAACCACGTGGAGATGGACCATACCGGCTGCCTGCCTGAGATCATGGAAGCGGCCCGGCCGGAAAAGATCTTCTGCTCGGCCATGGGCAAGAAGGCCCTCCTGCAGCATTTTCACCGGGAGGACTGGCCCTACGAGGTGGTGAAGACGGGCGACACCCTCTCCCTGGGGAAAAAAACCGTTCATTTCCTGGAAACCCGCATGCTCCACTGGCCGGACAGCATGTTCTCCTACATTCCCGGGGACCGGCTGCTTCTCTCCAGCGACGCCTTCGGACAGCACTGGGCCACCAGCGAGCGGTTCAACGATCAGGTGGATGGCGGAGAGCTGTTGCTGCATGCCGAAAAATACTACGCGAACATCCTGCTGCTCTACTCCTCCTTCGTGGAAAAGCTCCTGGAACAGGTGGGCGCCATGAACCTGGACATCGACATGATCGCACCGGACCACGGGCTGATCTGGCGGTCCAGTCCCGGTGACATTCTGGAAGCCTACGGAAGGTGGGCCAGGCAGGAGCCCTCCCCCAGGGCCCTGGTGATCTACGACAGCATGTGGAAGAGCACGGAAACCATGGCGCGGGCCATCTTCTCCGGCATCCTGCAGACCGGCGCGCAGGGAAAGCTGATGGACCTCAAGCACAACCACCGCAGCGACGTGGTGACCGAAGTCATGAACGCCGGGGCCCTGGTGTTCGGCTCGTCCACCCTGAACAACAACATGCTTCCCCGCATGGCCGACATTCTCACCTACCTGAAGGGGTTGAAGCCGGCCAACAAAATCGCGGCGGCCTTCGGTTCCTTTGGGTGGAGCGGAGAGGCGGTCAAACAGATCAACACCTGCCTGGAAGAGATGAAGCTCAAGATCGCGGACCCGGGGATCAAGGTCAAGTACGTGCCCACACACCAGGACCTGAAAGCGTGCGTGGAGCTGGGAATCCGGATCGGCAACGAGGTCAAGGGGGTGGCTTGAGTCCCGAAAAGACCGGGGGCAGAGCCCTCCGCAGGAAGATCGCCGCCCTCCTGAAGGCCGAAGATTTCCCTGAAAACCTTCACAAAATCAGAGAACTGTCCCCGCGCATTACGCTCCATCCCCTGCTCGGTTTCCTGTGCTCAACGGATCCGGACTTGAAGCAGCGTGCTGTGACGGCCCTGGGGTTCCAGACGGCGGAACTTGCGGCGGAAGACCTGGAAGCCGCCCGTAATATCATGAGGCGCCTGATGTGGAGCCTGAACGACGAGTCCGGGAGCATCGGATGGGGAGCGCCGGAGGCCATGGCGGAAATCATGGCCCGGCACGAGGGCCTTGCAGGGGAATATGCGGCCATCCTGGTCTCATACATGCGCACCGACGGAAACTACCTGGAACACATCCCCCTGCAGCGGGACCTGCTCCGGGGAATGGGTCGACTGGCGTCTGTGACTCCCCGGCTCCTTCTGGAATGGGGAGCGGACCGTTTTCTGACACCCTACCTGGAGTCGTCCGATGCCGAAGTCCGGGGCCTGGCCGCTCGATGCGCGGGGCTGCTGCGGGCCCGGAACACCCGGAAGGCCCTGCAGAAACTCCTGAAAGACCCTGCGGAGATCACCGTTTTTCACCAAGGCTGCAGCCTCACAAGAATTCGCGTGGGAGATCTGGCCGGGCAGGCGCTGACGGCCCTGGACGCCCCCTCCCCCCAGGGCCCTGCAGGAAACGGGTAAAATGTCGATAAGATTTATTGGCTGGAACAGAAACCATTTTATTGAAACAGGCATCAAAAGGCTGTCATTTCAGAAATAATTCTCCTCAAGCGGGCCGGGCCCGAATCAGATCCATTTTCTGATGTTTCCGTTTCCTGTTGTTTTCCAAGCGAGAATGCGTTATGAAGAGGATCGTGCCCAGGCTCTGGTCAAACCCATTGAAAAAACAGATGTTTTTTATCGCACAAGCTCTCCCGGAGCCCTTGTTGATCATAACCGGTTCGTGCTCGAAACCGGACATATGGAGACACTACGCGGTTGCCGAGGCCGCCGGCCGGCTTGCCAAGG
>CAYTRL010000063.1:0-18752 GCA_964439795.1 uncultured Thermodesulfobacteriota bacterium | reverse complement strand
ACTCTGACCGCCCGCCTTGTGGATTCCATGCTGATCCTGGACCGCCAGGACCGGATCGTGGAAGTGAACCCCTCGGCCGAACGTCTTGTAGAGAGGCCAAGCCGGGACTTGATCCTTCAGCCGGTCGCCCTGGCCCTGCCGGACTGGCCCGAGCTTATCGACGCGCTTCTGTCCGAAAGACAGGGAACCCTGGAGATCGAAAAAGGCCCGGCGGAGCAGAAGCGGTGCTTCGACCTGAGCACGACCCCCCTTTACAGCAGAAGAGGCCGTTTCGTAGGCCGACTGGCCCTCCTGCACGAGATCACCCAGCAAAAGAAGATCGAGGAGGATCTTCGAACCTACAAAGACAAACTGGAGGACCTCGTTGAGGAACGAACCGCAGAGCTCAAGAGGGAGATCTCCGAACGCAGCCGACTGGAAAAGGAAAAGCTGGAGATCGAGCGGAACCTCCGCCAGGCGGAGAAGCTGGAGGCCATCGGTTCCCTGGCGGGAGGGATTGCACATGATTTCAACAACATCCTCACCGCCATCCTGGGGTTTGCCGAGTTATCACTGAACCAGGCCACCCGGGGAACACAACAGCGGTACAACCTGGAACTGATCGTTCAATCCGGGATACGGGCCAAGGAGCTGGTGGAACAGATCATCGCCTTTACCCGGCACAGCGAGCAGAACCGTGTGCCGGTAATGCTCCATCTCATCATTCAGGAAGTCTATACTTTAATCCGGGCGGTGCTTCCCCGGACCATCGAGATCCGCAAGAACCTGCAGACCGGGGAGGATCGAATCCTTGCGGATCCCGTCCAGATTCATCAGGTCCTGATGAACCTGTGCACCAACGCCGCCCATGCAATGCGGGAGAAGGGAGGGGTACTGGAAATCACCTTGAGCCGGGGAGAGCATTCCCCGGAAACGCCCCTTCACGGCCGGCAGCCAAACCCGGGATCCCCGATCCAGCTGCTCGTCAGCGATACGGGCCATGGCATGGCACCGGAGTTGATGAAACACATTTTCGACCCGTTTTTTACTACCAAAGGGCCGGGGGAAGGGTCCGGACTGGGGCTTTCCGTGGTCCGGGACATCGTCAAATCGCACGACGGCGAGATCACCGTGTCCAGTTCGCCCGGGATGGGGACCACCTTCCATGTAACGTTTCCTCTCTTTGAGGGGGAAGGGTTCGCCGAGGCTGAAGATGCGGCGTTTCCCCCGCGCGGAGAGGGAAGCATTCTTTACGTAGATGACGAGGAAACCATCACCCAGATGGGCAAACAGATGCTTACGAGCCTCGGATACGAGGTGTGGACGGAAACGAGCGGCCACGGAGCCCTGCAGGCATTTCAAAAACATCCGGAAAGGTTCGATCTGGTCATCGCGGACATGATCATGCCGAAGATGACCGGGATGGAGCTGGCCGGGGAGATCCTGAGCGTTCGGCCCGAGATTCCCGTCATCCTGTGCTCAGGATTCCACAAGTCCATTGACGAGGAAAAGGCCCTGGCGCTCGGTGTTTCCCGTTTGCTGATGAAACCGATCTTGTTTCGGGATCTGGCCGAAAGCGTCCGGACGGCCCTGGATCGAGGCAAACGGACACAAACATGAACGGGGCGAGAAGCCTGGACAGACAAACCGACTACTGGGACCGGGTGGCGTGGGAAAAGGAATTTACGCACCCGCTGGATGCGGAGCGCCTGCGCCGCCACCTTTCACCGAACGCCCGGATCCTGGACGTGGGCTGCGGGTACGGCCGTCTGTGTGCCGAGCTCGTCGCGGCCGGCTTTCCCCACGTCACGGGGATGGATATCTCGTCGGAGATGATCCGCAGGGGCAAGGGCCTGCACCCGCACCTGGATCTCCGGGTGCTCGAGGATATGACCGCCTTCCCGGACAGCTCTTTCGATGCGCTCCTGCTCTTTGCCGTGCTCACATGCATCCCCTCCGACGAGGGGCAGGATGAACTCATGGCGCAGGCTTTTCGTGTGCTCAAGCCCGATGGGCTCCTGTACCTGAGCTCGTACCCGCTCCAGGAAGACAGGCGCAGCCGCGAACGGTACGCCGCCTTTGCCCCTCCATACACCTACGGTGTCTTCGAGCTTCCCGAGGGAACCGTGGTACGGCACATGAATCCGGACCGGATCCGTACCCTCGTCTCTCCGTTCCGGCAGGTGGAGTTCCTGGAGCGGAATGTTCTCACCATGAACGGAAACCCCTGCAAGATCATCCAGTACCTTGGCAGAAAGTCCCGCTAGTGGAAGAGAGAGGAGGTTGGGATCATGGACCGGTACGACGTCATCGTGGTGGGGGCGGGCCCTTCCGGGTCAGCGGCTGCAAAGCGGTGCGTGGACGGGGGCCTGAAAACGCTCCTGGTGGATAAGCAGAAGCTGCCGCGCCGCAAGGCCTGCTCCGGGATCATCACCAATATGGCCCAGAACTACGTGCTGGAGAACTTCGGGCCGATACCCCCGGAGGTCTTCGGGATTCCAGCCGCGTCCAGGGGCATGTGCTTCTATTTTCCTTCCGCGGGCCCGGTCTTTGTGGACGCGGACTGCTACGCCCCTTACGTGTGGCGTGACCGGTTCGACCGGTTCCTGGCCCGGGCCTCCGGGGCCGATCTCCAGGACCGCACCCGGTTCGTCCGCCTGGAGGGGGAGGACCGCAGCGGGTTCGAGGCCGTCCTGCTCCAGGGAAAGGAAACGGTCCGGGTGCGCGCACAATACCTGGTGGCCGCTGACGGGGGGCGCTCCCATGTGATCCACACCCACGCACCGGACGTGTACACGGGGATGCCGTGGATGTGGGCCTGCCAGAAGTACTACGAGGGCGCCGTGGACGCGGACGACCGTTATCTCTACTATTTTCTCGTGAAGGGGATGGGCCCGTTTCCCTGGCTGAATATCAAGGACGGGCAGATCATCATCGGCCTGGCGGGCGCCGGGGGAGAGAAGTTCCGGACACGGAACGAGACGTTTCTCGCCTATCTCCGGCGACACCTGGGCCTGGAAATCCGCAGGGAAATCGCCACCGAGGGCTGTTTCGCAAACACCATGACCCCGCTCAACCGTTTCTTCCCCGGGAGGGGACGTATCCTGGCGGCAGGGGATGCCATGGGGCTGATGCACCAGGGAGGCGAAGGGATCTCATGCGGACTTGCCAGCGGAGGGTACGCGGGGGAAGCCATCCTCCGGGGACTGGCCACCGGCGCCGACCCCCTCGCCCTTTACAGGAAGCTGGTCCGAGATGAAATGGAGATTGCCCTGGACCAGTTCAACCCTTTGCGGTTCGGGGATTCGGCCGCTTCGGCCCTTTCCCGCCGCCGCCCGGCCTTTGCCGGGTACGGCCGGCGCGAGAAAGCGGTCATGTTCATGGAGGCGGCCGACTTCGTCCGTACGGAGTTCGGCGCGGTCGCCGGGATGCTCCCCGCCATTCTGAAGAATTCCGCCCAGCGCCTGGTGCGCCGCAAGTACAACATCCGGGTTCAGCCCTGATAGGCGGATCGTAATGAAAAGGTTACCGCCTAACAAATGAAGAGGGAGGGGAAAACCCCCTCCCTCTTCCGCAATCTATATCTTTTGAAAACGGTGCTAGAATCCAAAGCCTACGATGACAGCTCCCGTTCCGTTTTTCATCGAATCGCTCAGGGTCCCCACCTCCGTGGTGATGGCGTCCATGGTGCTGAACGTCCAGCGTCCTTCCACGGTCAGCAGCATCGATCCGATGTCAATGTCGCAGCTGGCGCCGAACGCCAGGCTGAAAAGAGCATCATGGAAGGTGGCCTTGACATTGTCAGGCAGGTCGCCGGCATCGTCCCACACCTTGAAACTCCCCACGGGCCCGCCGAAAATATTCGGAGTGATGCTGCCGATCGGGATGCCGAGCTTCACCAGCACCGGAATCTGGATGTAGTCGATATGCAGGTTCTCAGAACCTTCCCGGGAATAGAGCACCTCCGGCTGAATCATGAGAAAGTCCAATAAGCGGATTCTCAGGAAGAGCCCCGCAATAAAGCCTGCATACGTATCCCCGAGGGTCGGAATATCCCCTCCCCACTGGTAGTTGATGTTCACCCCGGCCTTGGGGCCGAAGTTGAACGTGCTCTTGTCACCCGCATAGGCTGCCGGTACCATCAGCGAGATGCAGATACAGAGCGCCATGATCGAGAAGACAGTCTTCTTCATCTTCCTCCTCCTTTTGCACTGGGTTTTCACCGATTTCGCTTGGGTGCATCCTCGCTGAAGCTCTTCCCATTCCATAATTACTACGGAACAGCGGCCTGATATGCGCAAAACTTTAGCTTCCTTTAAAAAAAAATGGAACTTATTTTTTTGGGGAAGGACGGACAACCCGTCATTCTACGGCAGCGGACTGTTACAAATAGAAAACCGCCTCTCTGCAAAAAGAAAAAACAGAGAGGCGGTTTCTCTCCCCTTCGAAGTTATCGATCCGGAGAAATTCGGTTCTAATCCTTGCCCCTTCCAGCGGACCGCTTCCGAATAACCACAAATGCAGCAGGCAGGGCGATCAGCAAGAGGAAATTCCATCCCTTTGACGTGGAATCCGCTTCGCTGCGGATCGTGGACGCCGCCCCCCAGGGAGGGGCTTCCGCGGAGAGGACCACCTTGACCGTATCGTCCTCCGCGTAGGCCATAACGGGAAGGTCCGAACCGTCCAGGGCCAGATCAAACACCCCGTCGTTGCCCCACCCAAAGGGAGGCGTGAGGCCCGTGACCGCCACGGCCTGGAGCTGCCAGTTCCCGGAGACATCACAGTCGGCCGCGCAGGATCCGTACCGGACCTGGCCGCTGTCCCCGTCGATCATGGCCATGCGGGGTTCCTCCGAGGACGTCAACGCCACGGAGAGGGCCAGCCGGTTGTCGAAAACGGCCTCGCCGGGATAGAACCAGGATTTCAGCTCATTCATCGATGCAAGGGCGTAGTGAGCCGCGTTTGCCTGATCCACTACGACCGGGGTCACCCAGTCCCCGTAAGCAAACAATGACATGCCCCCCTGAGACCAGTTGGCCGGGTCCGTACAGCTCTCATTACACGAGGCTCGAGCCACGCTGGCGTATCCCATGGTTAATACCTGATGATACTGGATATGCGGCCCCCCCTCACCCGAATCTGGATCGCTGAAGTCCATGGAGGCGGAGATCACCGGATAGGGCAAATCAGCAAAGTCGATGACCGGGTCACACGTCCAGTTGAGCGGATCATCACATCCCCCGTCACATCCTCCGTACAACAGCTGATACCCCAGCCCGGCGATGCGGGGGTTCCCCGCGGGATCCAGGGTCATGGCAAAGGGCTCGGAGGAAAGTAAATAATAAGGGTCCTCACAGGAGATGGCGGCGGTCGCGGTCCACGAGGCAGGGTCGGTACAGCTCCCGGCGCAGGATGTGTAACTTGATTCGAATAGCCCTCCGGGATACAGAATATGGGCCGTGCCGTCCGGCCCCAGGGCCAGCTTCAGGGGAAAAGAGCCCGAAGAGGTAGGGACGGCGGCATCCAGGAGCGCCACGCTCCAATTGGAGGCTTCCGCACAGCCGCTGTCGCAGGAGGCGTATTTCAGCTCGTACTGGTCGTTGATAAAGGCGATCCGCACGCCTCCCGAATCGGTGAGAGCCAGCGAGATTTTCACCGGTGTGTTGATGACATCTGGAACCGTGACAACGGTCCAGGAGAGAGGGGCACCGGAGGCGGCCGCCGGAAGGATTCCCTCTCCTGCAAAAAGCCCGAACACCACCAGACTGCAGACCATCAGGTACCGAACATGCTTCATCATCTTCTTTACCCCCTCTTTGTTCATGATTCCCGTCGTTGTTTTTCCGGCAAGCATCCCCATAGAACCTGCATTTCCAGCCGGGGTCCACACTCCCGGGGCAAAGAGGATGCGACGGACTGTCACGAAACGACACTCCGCTCCGGGACATAGTGTTTTTTTCTTGTGGAAGCGTTAGTTTATTATTCGTTGCCGTGTAAAGAAAAATCTAATATCCCTGACATGCATGCCGGCGTTCCCTGCCTTTAAACGTATCAACGAACCGGATGGCTGTTTTTATGCGCCCTTGCTCCAAAAAAATAAAAAAAAGCCCCCAGCGAAGACGTTTCATGGGGGCTGGGGGCAAGATGCCCTCCACCCGGGAGCATCCCGGGTTCCAGAACGGCCTGGCCGGGATCCGCACCTTCGGCGGCCCGTGGGTGAACCCGCCCCAGGACGCAATTTCCATTCTCAAAACAAGGAATACAGCTTACCCGGTGGGTTTCTTCCTTCTTCTGAGGAGTAGGACCGCTCCCAGGGGAAGGACGAGCATCAGGAAACACCCGATCATGACGGATCGCCCATTGAACGTCTTTTCCATGGGCGTGGTGCTGGACGGAACGTCTGCCTCCCAGGCGGGATTGCAGACAGGATCATCCGCGCACTCGGGGTCCTCACAACAGGGATCTGTGTTGTCCACCGCCAGGCAAGGGTTTTCACAGGTGTCCTGGGCTTCATCGCAGAGATCTTCCGTACAATCATTGGAATCATCGCAAGGAAGCCCATCGAACTGACAGTGGTCCTGAGCCTCATCGCAGGTGTGCCCCCCGTTGCAAAAAAAGCCGTCATCCTGGCAAGGGAGCGTCCCATCCTGACAGGCTCCCTGATCACAGGTTTCCTCACCATCACAAAAGGCTCCGTTATCGCATGAGGCGGTGGCATACGGTTCTTCATCCACGCCTCCATTACAATCATCGTCGATGCCGTTGCAGTCCTCATCCGCACCGGGATTCACAAGGGGGGCGCTGTCGTCACAATCCAATCCCGGCTGCAGGCAATGTTCGCTCAAGGGACTTCCGTAGCCGTCTCCATCATTGTCCGTGCAGGGCATACAACCCGGATCCGAATCGTCCGAGGTGCCGTCACAGTCGTTGTCCAACCCGTCCCCACAGGTTAGATGTCCCACAGGGCCCTCCGGCAGACCCGGATGGATCGAAGGGTTTGAATCATCGCAGTCATGCTGGGAATGCGTGCAGACAAAGTATCCGTCGCTATCGCTGTCCCAGCATTCCATCTGGTTGATCAGCACGGATAAGCTGTCGCCTGAAACACTCGTCAAGGCCAGGTCAAGGACGTTGTCACCGTCCAGGTCTGCTACGGCTACCGAATTCGGTCTGCTCCCTGTACTGAAATACAGCGCCTCCTGGAAGGTGCCGTCCCCGTTGCCTAGCAATACCGATACGTTGTCGCTGAGCCAGTTCGCCACGGCAAGGTCCAGGGCGCCATCGCCGTCCAGGTCCCCGACGGCTACCGAACGAGGCGCATCTCCTGCCGTGTAGTTCACCGCAGCATGGAAGTTGCCATTCCCTTTTCCCAGAAACACGGATACGTCGTCGCTGGCCTCATTTGTTACGGCCAAGTCCAAGATGGTGTCACCGTTCAGGTCTCCGGCGGATACCCCGTGAGGCGTGTGCCATGCCGCATGGTGTACCACATGCTGGAATGTTCCATCCCCGTTGCCCGGAAGAACCGATATGTGGTTGTAATAATCGTTTGGCAGGACCAGATCCAGGGCGTTGTCACCGTCAAGGTCCCCGACAGCTACCGAGAAAGACGGATACTCTATCACGTAGTTCACCCCGTCCTGGAAGGTGCCGTCCCCGTTGCCTAGCAATATCGATACGAATTCGCCCGCCACGGCAAGGTCCAGGGCGTTGTCACCGTTAAAGTCCCCGACAGCTACCGAACGAGGGGCAATCCATGTCCTGTAATTCACCGCATCCTCGAAGGTTCCGTCCCCGTTGTTCAGAAACACCGATACGTTGTTGCTGAGCCAGTTCGCCACGGCTAGGTCCGGTGAATTGTCGCCGTCAAAATCCCCGGCAGCTACTGAAGCAGGGCAGTCCCCTGTCGTGTAATCCATCCATGTATCGAACAGCGGCGCAGCCGCCGCAGTACCGGGCGCAACCGCCAGGAAGAAGTACACCGCGAAAAAACAAAACCCGGTACACTTTTTATTCATGTCATCTCCAGGTATGTGTACTTGTTAAAGGGAATAGAAATCCACACCGTGTATCATCGATGAAGCATGGGATTCCATTGCAAACGGACAAGGCAAATTAATATATTGAGATTATTTTATATATGATGCTATTTTAGTTTGCAAGTCGTTTTTGTATAGGATAAAGCGGACGGGCATTTTCTTCAGGTCGGGAAGAGAACAGCACGGTGCGGAATTGTAAGTCAACAAGAAAAACACACAAGCTGGCGGGGGCCGGGCAAGAACCCGCAAGAGCAGCCTGGATGACACGGAATCTGGACTCGCTGAGCACCCCTGGGGGGCCGTCCCGCGAAAAAGAGCCGAACAAGGCATAAACCGGACAGACGGGATCGTCGAGAACAAGCTCCGGGCAATCTCAGAAATCCCACTCGGCAGGTTGGAGCTGGTTGAACTCGTACCCGTAGGGTGGGGGCAGCTGCGAGAAGGTGTGGCCCCGCGTTTTGTGAGGTACTGACTTCGGTCAGGCAGCCTCTTTGTCCTTGTCCGTCTGCTCCGCGTCCTTCCAGTAGCAGGTCAGGCCGCACTGCAGGCAGCGTGTGGACTCCTTCAGGGCCTCCTCCTCGGTGAGGGTCAGATCCACCTCCTCGAAGTTGTCGATCCGGTCCGGCACATGAAGCTCGGGCATGTCGGGCCTTCCCAGCTTCTCGATCCCCTCCAGCTCACCGAGGTCGGTCTCCGGCAAACGCTTGGTCTGGAGGTTGTCAGGGACCGCGACCTCCTGACCGGTGAGGTAGAGGTGGATGGAACGGGCCGCTTTCCGGCCGCCCCCGATGGCGTCCACCACCAGCGCCGGCCCGGTGAAGAAGTCGCCGGCGGTGAAGATGTAGGGGATGGCGGTCTGCATGGTGATCTCGTTGGCGTCCACGGTTCCCCACCGGGTGTATTCAAGCTTCTCCAGCTTCTCCCGGCCCTGGAGAAAGGAAGCGTCCGCCTTCTGGCCGATGGCCGCGATGACCGTGTCCAGCTCCAGGGTGGTCTCCGAGCCTTCCACGGGCACGGGCCGGCGCCGGCCCGAGGCGTCCGGCTCGCCCAGTTCCATGCGGATGTACTCCAGCTTGCACGCGCGCCCGTTCTCATCCCCGATCACCCGGCTGGGCGCCGCCAGGAAGTGAAACTGGATGCCCTCCTCCTCCGCCGCCACGATCTCCATGACGTTGGCCGGCATCTCCTTGCGGCTCCGGCGATAGAGCAACGTCACCTCCGCGCCCATCCGCAGGCTGGTGCGGGCCGCGTCGATGGCCGTGTTGCCTCCGCCCACCACCACCACCTTCTTGCCCACTTCCACGTGGATGCCCAGGTCCCGCTGCCGGAGGAAATCGATACCGCCCCACACCCCGGCCATGTCCTCGCCCTCGCACCGCATGTTGGAGCTGATCCAGGCCCCGGCCGCCACGAAGATGGCGTCGTATCCCGAGGCCATCAGGAACTCGGTGTCAAAGTCCTTGCCGAAGCGCACGTTCTTTCGAACTTCTACGCCCATGTCCAGGATCCCCTGGATCTCCCAGTCCAGGGTCTTCTTGGGGAGCCGGTATTCCGGGATCCCGTAGCGTAGCATGCCGCCCAGGTTGGGCATGGACTCGAAGATGGTCACCTGGTGACCCAGGCGCCTCAGGTAGTTGGCGGCGCTCAGACCCGCGGGCCCGCCGCCGATCACGGCCACCCGCTTCCCCGTGTCCGGGGCCATGGGCAGCTGGATGCGCCGGCCGGAGTCCATCTCCCAGTCCGCCACAAACCGCTTGAGCATGTTGATGGCCACCGCGTCGTCCTTCCCGCTCTCCCCGCGCCGGCACCAGTCCTCGCATGGATGCGGGCAGATCCTTCCACACACCAGGATGAGGGGGTTGCGCTCCTTGAGAACCCGCACGGCCTCCTCATACTCGCCCCGCTTGATCGCGTCGATGTAGGCCGGGATGTTGATCTGAGCCGGGCAGCGCTGGCGGCAGGGCGCCAGGCACTCGTCCGTGGTGTTCAGGTGCAGGAGCTTCGTGGTGTTGGAGATCAGCGAGATGATCCCCTTGGGGCAGGTCTTCACGCAGGCTCCGCAGCCCACGCACTTCTCCGCCTTGAAGATCGGCAGGCCGTGCTTACCCATCTCGATGGCGCCGAACTTACAGGCCCGAACACAGCTGCCGAAGCCCAGGCACCCCACCTTGCAGTCCTTCTGTCCGCCGTAGAACAGGTAGGCGGCCCGGCAGTCGGGCATGCCGTTGTACACGTAGCGATCCTCGGACCGGCCCCCGCCGCTGCAGTTCTGCTTGGCCAGTTCGGGCTCCTTCATGCCCACGGCCATGCCCATGACCCGGCCCACACTGGCCGCCACGTCCGGGCCGCCGGCCACGCACACGTCCGCCGGGGCTTCCCCCATGACCACCGCCTCCGCCGCCCCGGCGCAACCCGGGTATCCGCAGCCGCCGCAGTTCGCCCCGGGCAGCACCGACTCCACCTCGGCAATCCTCGGGTCCTCCTCCACGTAGAATACCCGGGAGGCCACACCGAGCCCCACCGCCGCGACGAACCCCAGACCGAAGAGACAGAGAAACGCAATCGTCATAGCTCACCTCGTTTATCTTCTACCGGATCCGGAGCTCCACCGGATCCCTGATGAATTACACCATTCCTGAAAAGCCCAGAAACGCCAGGGCCATGAGCCCCGCCGTGATCAGGCCGATGGCCGTTCCCTGGTAGCTCATGGGGATCCGGGCCGTCTCGAACTTCTCCCGGATCCCGGCGAACAGGATCAGGGCCAGGGAGAAACCGATGGCGGACGTGAAGGAGAACACCACCATCTGGAGAAAACTGTACTCTTCCTTGATGTTGATCAGGGCCACACCCATCACTGCGCAGTTCGTGGTGATCAGGGGCAGGAAGATGCCCAACGACTTGTACAGGGGCGGGACCGCCTTCTTCAGAAACATCTCGATGAACTGGACCAGCGCGGCGATCACCAGGATGAAAACGATGGTCTGGAGGTAACCGAGCTTGAGCGGCTCCAGCACCTGGTATTGGACCACCCAGGTGATGATCGCCGCCAGGGTCATGACGAAGACCACCGCCCCGCTCATGCCCACGGCCGTGTCCATCTTTTTCGACACGCCCAGGAAGGGGCAGTTCCCGAGATACTGGATCAGCAGGATGTTGCTGATAAAGATGGCGCTGATAGCTAGGGTCAAATAATCCATGCCGACTTCCTCGCTCTTCGTTCGGTTTCTTTTCTTTGATCTAACGCGTGCGGATCGCTTCCACCACGTTCATCAGCCCCAGCAGCAGGCCCAGGCACACGAAGGCGCCGGGGGCCTGTACCATGAAGCTGAACGGCTCAAAGCTCGAACCCATCACCGCGTGCCCGAACAGGGTCCCGCTGCCGAACAGCTCCCGAATTCCGCCCAGAAAGGTCAGGGACAGGGTGAACCCCAGGCCGATGCCCAGGCCGTCCGCCGCGGAAAGCATCACCGGGTTCTTCCCGGCAAAGGCCTCGGCGCGGCCCAGAATGATGCAGTTGACCACGATGAGCGGGATAAAGATCCCCAGGCGCTGGTACAGCGGGTAGGAGTAGGCCTGCATGACCAGCTCCGTGATGACCACGAAGGTGGCGATGACCACGATATAGCAGGCGATCCGCACCTTGTTGGGGATCACGTTCCGCAGCATGGACACGATGATGTTGGAGAAGACCAGCACGAAGGTGGCGGCCACGCCCATTCCCAGACCCGTATCCGCGGCCTTGGTCACGGCCAGAACGGGGCACAGCCCCAGCACCAGCCGGAACGGGGGAATCTCCTTCCAGAGTCCCTTGGTAAATTCCTGGACCAGACTGCCTTGCATCTCTCTTCGCTCCTTTGTATTTACGGAAAAGAATGAACTGGAATGCTATCGTTCCGGCAGGGCCGCTACTCCGTGCCTGCCGCCTCCAGGATCTTGTCCTTGTTCTGTTTGTAAAAGGCCACGGCGTTGTTCACCGCAACGCAGACCGCCCGGGAGGAGATGGTGGCCCCGGAGATGGCGTCCACCTGCCCGCCGTCCGGCACGACCTGCACCTCGTCATCCAGGGAAATCCCCTTGAAGTTGCTGCGGAACCCTTCCTCCGTGACACGCGAACCCAGGCCGGGAGTCTCCTTGTTGGTGGTGATCCCGATCCCCACGAGCTCGCCGGTCTCAACGTCGATCCCCACGATCACGCCGATGTCCCCGCCGAACCCGGTACCGGCATCCTCCAGGGCCACGGCCCAGAGCTTTCCGTCCTTGTATCCCGGAAAGATGTCCACGGGGCTCACATCGATCTCGCCACCGGTCTCCTCCGGGGTCAGGGGCACCTCTTTCACGTCGTCCAGGGGGTTGTTGGTGCAGCCCTGGAGAACCGCCTCCACGGCAGGCCCCTTGACGAACTGCAGGATCTGCTTCTTGCGCTGCTCCCGGGTACCCTCGTTCACCCCGGCAAGCAGGAGGCCGCTGACTCCCGTGATCACGGCCAGAACTACGATCATTTTCAGGATCTCGCGCATTTCTTTATTCCTTTCCCAGGGCCTTGGGCCGGATCTTGTCGAGAAGGGGCGTGGCCAGACTCACCAGCAGGATCCCGAAGGGAACCCCGGCGTCGTAGTAGTTGCCGAACACCTGGATCAAAACCGCCAGGAACCCCGCACCCGCGCCGTAGATCCACATGGCCGCCGGCCGGGTGGGAGAGCTGGGGGCATCGGTGGCCAGGAAAAATGCCCCGAGCATCACGGGTCCGGTGAACATCAGGATCAGGAGGCTCACGGACGCGTCCGAGCCCTCCGGCAGGATGCGCGAACCGAGCAGGACAAAACCGAGAAGCGCGCCCGCCAGAAACGCGAGAGACACCTCCCACTTGATCACCCGAAGCAGGGCCAGGACCCCGCCGCCGATGAGAACCAGCAACCCCGCGGAGCCGATCGTGCCCACCACATTGCCCATCATCAGGCCGTTCAGGTTCACCCGATCCACATATCCCCCCCGAAGGGCGGCCAGAGGCGACAGGCCCTCCAGGCCGGAGAGGTTGACCAGGCTCACGTCCGCGTCCATGTGCAGGGCCCAGGAGATCCGGATCATGATCCAGCCCACCAGCGTGGCGTTCAGCGGGTGGGACCCCAGTCCCCCGAAGATCTGCTTGCCCACCACGATGGCGGAAACAGCGCCCACCACCACCACCCACCAGGGTGCGCCGGCGGGCAGGAGCATGGCCAGCAGGACCCCGGTGAGGGCCGCGCTTCCGTCCCGGATCGTAACGGGCCGGCCGAGGAGCTTCTGCATCAGGGCCTCCGAGATCATGCAGGCGGCCACCGAAAGGGAGATCACCGCCAGGGCTCCGATCCCATAGTGCAGGACCCCGGCCACCGCGGCCGGCACCAGGGCGGCCATGGTCAGGTAGGAGCCCCGGGCGATCCCGGCCCCGCAGTGCCAGAAGGGGGGGGCGGAAACCGTCAGAAGATGCTGTTTCATGCCTCGATCCTCTCTGCTTTCTGTTTCTCTTTTTTCGCGAACAGGATGTACTGGAGCAGGGGCCTCCGGGCCGTGCACACGTAGGCGCAGAGCCCGCATTCCACGCAGCTTTCCAGGTCGTACTTCACGGCCTCGTCGATCCGGCCGTACTCGCAGTTCCGCGTCATCATATTGACCTGGATCTTCATGGGGCAGACCTTCACACACGCCCCGCAGCCGATGCAGGCCACGTCTTCGTAAAGGAAGACCTTGCCGCCCTTCTGCAGAAAGACGCTGTCGGTCCCCTTGGTGACCGGTCCCTCCAGGTTGAACTGCGCCCGGCCCCTCTTGGGGCCGCCGGAGAAGAGCCGGTCCCCGTTTTCGGCTGAGATTCCGGCCTGCTCCATGATCTTGGAAAGCGGTGTCCCCAGGGGCGCGCGGATCAGGGCGGGCTGTCCGTCGTCCAGGCCCACGGTGAGGACCTTTTCCATGACCGGAAGACCTTCCCGCACCGCCTGGCGCGCGGCCACCGCGGTTTCCGCATTGATCAGGTGTACGTCCGGACGGGGCCGGACCTCCTTCAGGGCGTAAGATCCGGTGGCCCTGGCCATGAGGATCTCGGGCAGGGCCGACGGATAGCGGTCTCCCACCAGCAGTGTTTCCCCGGAGACCAGGCTCTTTCGGTCGTTGGTGACCGCGAACAGGAGACGCTTGGCCCCGCAGGCCCGCTGATAGAGGGTGGCCCCCTCGATGACCTTTTCCGGCATCTCCTGCAGGATCTGGCCTTGCGTGTGGAGCAGGGGCTCCTCGTCCGCGCACAGAACGAGCAGGATCTCCGGCGGGGAGTCCGAGGGAGCAAGGCCGGCGTAGCCGACGTTGGACCCGTTTCCGCCCAGGCAGCTCACCCCCGCCTCCTGGAGTCGGGTCCGGAGGGCTTCGGGGGACAGGGAGTCCACTGCGTCGGTCATGGGCTCCAGGGTGTTGGCCGGGCCCGTCGCCTCGCCCCGGATCTCCACGGCAGGCACGGTCTCGCCGTCGGGAGACACCGTGCTGAACACGGACCTGACCTCACCGGCAAGGGGGCTGTGAAGGCCGGGAACCCCGGCCTGTTCCGATGCCGCGATGATCTGTCCCCGTTCCACGCTCTGGCCCTGGGACACCGCCGCCTCCAGGGTGACTCCATCCGTTTGCCGGAGGGGCAGGATGACCCGGTCGACCCCGGCCAGGTCCTTGGTTTCCGCGTTGAGAGATTTATGGGCGAGCCTTTTCATCGATCCGGGTCCTTCTAGAGTGGGTTGATGTTCATCTCGCAAGGATGGATGCCCGTCCGAGGGGACGCGGCCGTCCTCCTCCGGGCGCTACTTGTGACATCCCCGGCAGTTTTTCGGGTCCCTGCCCTTTGCCTCGTGACAGCTCATGCAGGACTGGTAATCATCGTCGTCTATAAAATCCTCGCCTTTTTCGTGATAGGCGTGAATGATGGGGATGTCGCTGTCCTCGTGGCAGTCCCTGCAGTTCTCCTTCTCCTCGTCGTCCCCGTCATAGTGGTGGCAGACGATGCAGTTCCCTTCTTCCCAGTCCGTGTGCGCGGCATGATCGAAGATCACGGGTCCGCCCTTGCTGTTGTAAAATATCCGGACCGGGTCCTCCGGGGCCTCCTGGGCGTCACGCATGTAAAAGGCCAGAACCCCCACCATGAGGCTCACGATCAGGAGAACAACTGCGATTTTGTCCAGCGGGTTTTTTCCCATAGTTCTTCCCTTGCACCTGGTCCTTGCTTTTTCGTCCGGATTCGTTGCGGGTGAGGAGGTGCTTTCTCAGCAGGCTGCCCACGTTCACTTCTTCAACGGGCTGTCAGGATTTCTATGTGTGGAGTCCGAGGGTAAGCAAGGCGTAAAGATTCATGAATTCCAAGATGTTACAGAGCCACCGATCGAAACACCGTCGTGCGCGCTCCGCCCGGCTCCGCGGAGGGGCCGGAAAAAAATGAATGAGCGCTCATTCTGTGATTTTATAACAGAAAATCCAGGGGTTCGTCAAGGGGTGTCATAAGGTCCCTGCCTCCTCCAGCGGCCGTCCGTCCAGGAAAACACGTCCGGTTTCATCCGCCGCGTACCGCCCGAGGGAGAGCCGCTCCAGGGTGGCCGGCAGCACGATCCAGTCCCCTGCCCGTTTCAGCCGGTCCTGATGCTGATCCGCGATCTCGTTGAGTTTTTCCAGCCCTTCCGCGCGTGTCAGGTCCTGGAATCCGACCCCCGGAGGCAGCTCTACCGGTACCGGGTCGGAAATCATGAGGATCTCCCCGCCGTCCACCTCTTCCCGGACGATGTGGGTGGTGGAGTGAACCGCCGGCTCCCCGGCCCGGATGGCGTCCCGTACCGCGTTGTCTCCTGTGTACTTTCTCCTGCCCGCCTCCAGGATCCTCAGGTCCGCGGGGTGCACGTTGATGATCCGGCCCGCAAAGGCCTGCAGCAGGGGCCCGGTCACCACGCACATGTACCCGGCCAGCACCACGCCGTCCACCTCGTAAGGGGCCAGCAGTTCCACGATCCGGCGGTCGAAGTCGGGGCGGAGGGAGAGGTCCTTCTTGGTCTCATGGCCCCGGGCCCGGTAAAAGGCAAGGATGTCCTCCACGATCACCGGGACACCGTGCTCGCTTCCGATCCGGGATGCGTTGCTTGCCGGGTTGTCCGAGAAGATCACCACGATCCGGAAAGGACTGCCGCCCGGTCTTTTTTCCAGTTCGGCCTGTCGTTCCAGGATCTTCACCAGGTTGGTTCCGGACCCGGACATGAATCCGGCCACGCGCATGGGACCGGAGGTTCCTGGGGTGTAGAGGGGGGTGAGCATCAGCGGTCCTTCCTCGGGAAAGGGTTGGATTTTGGGAAACAACTATACCGTTTTGTGGAAGTTTCGTGAAGGCTTTGGTATCATGGGAAATAACAATATTCGTTCTTGGAAAATCGGCAACCAGCCTCGATCGATCGCCCCCTCCTTTGTTGAAAGGAACCTGTTCATGCCGAAAACCACAACCCGGACCCTCCTCGTTTCCTTCATGCTGTCCGCCGCGATGATGCTCGTCGTGTGCGGGTCGTCCGAAGCGGACACGCGGTCCCAAGACACCTGGCCCCATTATCCGTTCCATCCGTACCTGCACTGGAAGGCGCTGACGTACGACGAGGGGCTCCGCCTGAACCATACCACGGGTCTGGGCGGGGTCACGGACGTTCTCTACACGGATGAAACGCGGACCGAGATGCTGAGCACCAAGGGAGCCGGGGACTCCACGGACTGGACCACCTTCTATATGGTTTCCCAGTGTCTCCGGTACCGGATCACGGGGGACGCCATCGCCCTGGAAGAGGTGGAGCGGATCGCCTGGTACCTGCACCTGGTGCACACCGTGACCCAGCACCCGGGCTACCTGGCCCGGTACGTGGGCTACGACCAGGCGCCGTGGAACGTGGAGAACCTGGGCGGGGACAACCGGCACGAGGGGTACGGCGAGTTCGAGGGCCTGTTCTGGCTGGGGCACCAGTCCCGGGACAAGTTCATGCACTGGTTCTGGGGCATGGCCTGGGCTTACGACACGGTGACCGACGAGGAGCTCCGGCAGACGATCCGCGACGACATGGACCGCATCGCCCGCACGCTCCGGGACCAGAACTGGAAGATCATCGACCCGTGGGGCGACACCTGGCCGGCGGCCAACCTGGGCCCGGACATCCGCCTGGAGATCATGGTGGCCACGGCCCACACCACCGGGGACCCGTTCTGGTGGGAGGCCCTGGATCAGGAGTTCGACAAGGTGGTCGACATCCTGCCCATAGCCATGTTCCACTTCTTCAACCAGTACTTCGACTACTACGCCTTTATCAACGACATCCCGGTCTCCAACACCATCTTCCGCCTGTGGCCCGACAAGGAGCGTCTCCAGCGGTTCTACGATGCCTGGATGTGGAGCACCCGGAAGTACACCCAGAGGACCCACTACGCGCTCATGGACGTGGTCCACTACGGGGGCTGCCTGCGGCTGGGCGTGTGCGACCCGGCCGAGGTGGAGTACATGCGGAGGGACGTCCGGCACGGTCTCTTCGTGTTCTGGAACCCGCCCAACTACCAGCGGTACGTGGAGTGTCCCGAACTCCCCCTGGACCCCTTCTCCGTGTGGGCCGCCGGGGTGATCGAGGAGAACCCGTGGATCGGGGATCTCATCACCATCCGGCCCCAGACCGCGAAGCCCCACCGGATCGAGGACCGCTGCTGGCAGTCTCACCTGTGGGAGGGAGGCCCGTACCACGTAGAATGCACCAAGCCCGAGAACCCGGCCCGCGTGGCCCCGGGTGACGACTACACCCTGGCCTACTGGTTCGGCGTGTACTACGGCCTGCTGGCGGGCGACGGCCCCTACGAGGAGATGGGATTCGCCGGGGAAGATTGATCTGTTCCCGGTAATAGCGCAGACGGGCGTCTGTTCAACAAGGAACCGAGGTGCGGCATGAAAGAAACAGGTCCGGGGTCAGGCCGGCGAAGCCGAAACGGGAATATGCCCGAGGACAGTGCGCTGGAACTGGAGGTCGGGTCCTGGAGGTTGTTCCTGTCCAAAAAGGAACAGACGGTCATCATCGATACAACGGATTATCACCCCGGCCTGCTGTTCCTGAACAAAGAAGACCTGGTGCGACTCCTGGAACGCTTGCGCGACGAGCCGGGCTGATCGCCATGTTACTTGTCGCTTTATTGTCACAAGGTGCCGATCCATGAAGTTAAGGCAATTAAAAAAAACAGAACCGCTTTTCTGGGCACCGTGAAAAGGGAAAAAACACCAATAAAAAAAATGTAATCGATAGTATCCGGATGATTACAAGCGTATGATTCAGTTCGACAAAGGAAGTATACAGGAACAGGACTCCCATACCACACCACGTGATGGAGGTGGCATGCCATGCCAATCGCACAACCTGCTTGGCTGTAATGTCTTTCTCTTCAATCTCGGACAATTGGATATTTTGAATTCTCTTCACCAAGACTCTTTCTCCCACCCATTCACCCATCAGGCTATGCCCGATTCCAAGGACAAAGGATAGTGCGGAAGATATGGCAAGCCAAACATTCATTTTCGTTCCTCCTGTGTCCTGGAGCTCTGCTGGAACCTGCATGGGATAACCCGGGTCATCCCACCGTCCCAAGCACTGGGGCAAATGTTCCGTTTAGAAGATTTTTCCCCCTAGTGTAGTGTTTCACTCTGATGTGTACTTATTGATGGTGATTCGTGCTCGG
>CAYTRL010000062.1:1743-18764 GCA_964439795.1 uncultured Thermodesulfobacteriota bacterium | reverse complement strand
GACATGGCTTCTCCTCCGGTTCTTCGAAGTCCATTTCTCATCATACGAGAGGGCTTGGAGCAAGGCAAGATCGTACACGTTCATGGGGACCCTTCCCTCCATCCCGCGATTGACACCCTTCCCCGGTTTTCGTTACCCTTTGGCCAGAAAAAACGGCAAGGGACCTTAGGATCGGGGCTGCGCCAGGAAATTTCGTTGCACATGGAAAGAACCCGTCCTCCCGCCGCCGCCGGCAACACAGGCTTTTTCTCTGGAACAGGGGGACCCGGAATGAGACCCTGGAGTCGGATCCATGTACAGCCGTCGGCACCAGGCCGTTTCCCGGAACACCCGGCCAGGCATGTGGATCCTCCCCTCCGGCAGGCCCCCCTGAACAACGCTCACCGTGTTTCCCTCTTTCTGCTTGTCTTCTTCCTCCTGCCCCTGGGCCCCTTCCCGGTCAACGCCGGCGAACCGGTCCCTCTGGAACAGATCCCTCTTACCGGCTGCCTGAAGGTCGACGATGCGGGCTGCGAGGAACCGATCCGACTGGAGCCCGTGCCGATCTCCCGGGAGGAGGCGGAGAGGCGTGTGGGACCGGACGCCCGGATCCCGACGCCGGAGAGCGGGCAGCTCTCCTATACGAACAGCTCGATCTTCTCGAAAAAAGAGGTCCGGACGGTGGACCTTTCGGACCAGGTGCCGCAGTGGCTGGCCATGCGGTTCGACGGTCCCGGGTTCCAGGCGCCGGAACCGTGGATGAAGAGCGTGGGGAACATCCTGGAGGCGTTCCGGAAGACGCGCGGGGACGCCGCAGCACAGGAAGCGCGCCTGGAACAGCTCCGCACACGGGCCCCCCGCGTGTGGGAACAGGTACGGGATTTCCTTCCGGAATGGGTGCGGGACGATTACCTCTACAGCCAAGCGTGGACCCCGCAGAAAACCGGGAAGCCCGGAAAGGCGGAAAATGACGGTGTCCTGGAGCGGCCCCCCTTCCTTCTGGCGCCCCGGCAGGGCGAGTCACCGGACTCCGGGGAAAAGGACGGGGGCGGGCGCAAGGTCTACCAGGCCTGCGCCCCGATCTACGCTTCCCTGGAGGACCTGTTCGCAGCGGAAAACGACTTCGGGACCTACTATCTGCAGGCCGGGGCCAACTACCGGGAAGTCTATCCCCTGAAGGGTGCGTACTTCTCCGGCACGGATCCCGCCGGTTCCCCGTTTCTCCTGTACGATGTTTCCTATTTCCAGAAACCCCTGCCCCTCTGGAACCTCCGGTTCAAGCTCCGGCAGCTCCTTCACACGGAAGGGGGCAGATGGCAGATGGAAAACCGCCTGCTGGAGGGGGACATGAACCACCTGCGGCTGCGCATCTTCTACGACCCGATCCAGACCCTGGACGGCCGGGTGATCGGGTACGTGAAGACCGAGTGGCTGGACGTGGACATCAAGGGGCTGCCGGACGGGGACTCGGACCGTCAGGCCGGCGCCCGGGGGGATGTGGGCAACATCAAGCGCATGGCGGAAAAGCGGAAACCGCAATGAGAGACAGGAACATCAACCGATCGATATCCTCGCCCAGGAGGCCCTTCCCATGAATCCATGGAAAACCCCGAAGGATCGTCTTCTCACGCTCGCCCTCTCCTCCCTGTTGATCCTGGCCTCCTGCGGCGACGACTACACCTTCACGGACCAGGCCCGGGACAGCCTGACCCCGATCCACACGGAGCTCCACTACTTCAAGGACGCCCACGGCCGGTACTTCTTCATCCACGGCGCCAACGTGAGCGGCAGTTCCAAGTTCCCGGCCTCCTTTGAGCCCATCTCTTACGTAGGAAAGCCTTTCCCCCTGGAGGAGGCCGACAAGAACTTCCGGAAGATACGGGACCTGGGGTTCAATACCATCCGGCTGGTCATGACCTGGGAGGCCATCGAGCACGCCGGCCCCGGCATCTACGACACGGAATACCTGGACTACATTGAACGGATCGTGGCCAAGGCCAACGAGTACGGAATCTACTGCCTGATGGACATGCACCAGGACCTTTTCTCCCGTCACCTCTTCCAGCTGTTCAACGACGAGACCGACTTCAATTCCCTGGAGGAGCCGAGCAACATCCGCAAGGCCGAGGGCTGCGTGCTGGGACGGGACCCGCAGGGGAACCCGATCCACCCCAACAACCTGGTCCGGGGGGACGGCACCCCCGAGTGGGTGGTGGCCCTCTGCCTGCCGGAAAAGGACGTGGGTGGAGACGTCTGGGGGCTCCCCCTCTCCTGCGCCCGGGGCGCGTCCAGCACAACGGCCTTCTTCCCGTTTACCCTCTGGGGGATCAACATCTTCCTGTCCATGGACGTGAACCGATGCTTCGCCACTTTCTTCGCCGGCCGGGACATCTATCCGAACTACACGGTCCCGGGGGACGGGAGGAACATCCAGGACTACCTGCAGGACCACTTCACGGGAGCCTGGAGACAGGTGGCCCGGCGGGTGGCCAAGCATCCCAACGTCCTGGGGTACGACATCATCAACGAGCCGTCCGGCTTCTACATCCTGTTCAGCCTCTACACCATCTTCTGGACCGAAACCCAGAAGGTCGCCGGCGGCGTTCTCAGCGAGCGGCAGTTCCAGGAGGTGCTGGACGGTTACATGGAAGACCTCCGGCTCCAGGGTGCGACCCAGGACGGGGTAAACCGGCTGCGAGACGTGTTGCTGGAGAACAACGTACTCCCCCACAGTTCCCGGGAGATCGTCGAATCCGGATTCATCCCGGCGGCGGCCGACTCTCCGTATCGGCCGGACCCGGACGCCGGCGTGGGCCTGAGCGTCCACTTCAACCGGAACCACCTGCAGCCGTTTCACGAGAAGGTGGGGCACGCCATCCTGGAGGAGGACCCGGATACGATCATCTTCATCGAGCTTTCCCTGGGCTCCAACGAGACCGGCGTGGACGGGTTGATGGCCACCCCCATGCGCCGCCCGGAGGGGATCGACCAGATCGCCTACGCGCCCCACTGGTACACCGACATCTACCCGGACATCGGGGAAAACACTCCCCCCCGGGACTTCACCGTGGAGGAAAAATTCTTCCGGGACTACCGCCACGGCATCGAGAAGGCCATAGAGTCCTCCACCTTCAGCCTGGGCAACCCGCCCACCGTGATGGGCGAGTTCGGCACCTACTTCAACTTCGGGGGTATCGAGAAGTCCATGGAGCAGGACTATGAGGTGTCCTCCGTGGTCCTGGACCGCTACTTCGAGACGTACGAGGAGATCCTGCTCCACCATATTCAGTGGTGCTATTCTCCGGAGAACACCGTGGAGAACGGGGAGGGTTGGAACAAGGAGGATTTCTCCCTGCTGGGCCCGGACCACCGGCCCCGGTCCGCCCTGGCCTACAGCCGTCCGTACGCCCGGTACCTGAGCGGCAAACCGGTTTCCACGCGCTTCTACTCAGACTTCCATTACTACGACCCGGACCCGTACGTCCCGACCCCGGTCCGGGAGTTCCGGGTCACCTTCAAGACCCAGGAGACCGACAACCCCACCGAGATCTTCGTACCCCCGGTGCAATACCCGGACGGGTTCTATGTATACATCTCCGACGGACGCTGCGATTACGATGCCCAACGGTTCATCCTCTACTACTACCCGAAGCTTCGGGACCCCCACACTATCCACTCGCTGCGCATCCGCCCGCCCTATGCTGATTACGGGGACCGGGACTGGAACTACTTTTTCAAGGGAGACCGAAGGATCATCAACGAACCATAATCTCCAGCGAACCCTGATCCTCCCTGGCCACCGCGATCCCAAACGATCACCGACAAAGGAAAGGGGAACTGAAAAGATGCGAAGACGGCTTGCGGTTCTCGTGCTGTTCCTGCTGATCCCCGGACTGACGGGATGGATCGACCCCGGAGTGCCGGGGGACGCTCCCCAGCGGGAAGACTTTCCCCCGAGCAAGATCCCCGTTTTTTCCGGGACCTTCCTCTCCTTCTTCCTGTACCAGAACGACCAGGATTTTGACCGCACCAAGTCGAAGGATCAAGTGTACGGCCAGTCGCTGGGATACTTCGATGTGCGGATCTACCCCCGGCTCACCTGGCGGCCGACCCGCACGGTGACGTTCCAGTACTTCTCGGAGATCGGCGGGGCGTTGTGGAGCCAGAAGTCCGCTGGCGGCTCACACCTTGTGGAAAGCCAGCCCGTGTACATCCAGAAAGAGTTGTGGGCACAGATCCTGCTCCCCTGGGACGGGTACGGCTTCCGCCTGGGCTTCCAGTACATCTACGACCCCACCCTGCTCTTCCTGGAGAAGTACGTGGGCGCCTTCACCGGGTTCTACCGGAAGGAGGGAACGGAATTCCGCCTGATCGCCCTCCAGATCCCGGACACAGTGTACGAGGGGATCGATTTCGGTGAGAACAACTTCACCAATGACGACTTCGTTTTCGCCGCGGACGCCGTGTTCCGCCCCTCGGATGGGCTCCGGATCAAACCCGGCCTGTACTTCCAGTGGGACCAGACCGACGTGGCCCGGCCCAAGTACCTCTGGAACGCCTGCGTGAACGTGGCCTACGACTTCGGCAACGCGGGCTTCTGGGAGCTGGACGCAGCCCTGCAAGCGGGCTTCCAGGAACACGGGTCGATCAACAACCGGCAACTGGACCTGGTGGCCGGCGCCATGCAGGCACACGGACGGTTTCTGGTGGGCAAGGCCACCGTGGAAGCCAACCTCCTGGCCTTCAGCCCGAACGTCGGGGACCCGTACGACGGGGTGGACTCCGAGTTCCGGTATTCCGGTTTTTCCCGGAGCCGCACCCTCCTGCTCTCGCAGAACTGGATCCTGGACCAGTACAACAACCTGGACGAGAAGGCCGCGGAGGCCGGGGCGGGCATGTTTCTGGCGGACCTGTTCGCACACATCCCGGTGACCACCGGCCTGGAACTGTTCGGCGTGGTGGGCTACGGCATGGCCCTGGAGCCGCAACACGTGGAGGGAGGGAGGACCATCGGGACCGAGCTGGATGCCGGCATCTTCTGGCGGCCGTACCACAATACGCAGATCATCGCCGTGGGCGGCACCGTACTCCCGGGCGGGGCGGGCGCGGCCCTGTTGAACGGGATCGACTTCTCCAAACGCGACCCGATCTACTACTTCCAGGCCGCCCTGGCCGTTACGTTCTGAGGAGGGTTCATGGCAGCCATCCAGCTGGGAACCATCGACTGGATCATCGTGGTTCTCTACTTCGTGTTCATCATCGGCATCGGGTTCTATCTGAAACGGCACGGCGACGAAGAGGACGATTTCTTTCTGGCGGGACGCCGGAACTCCTCCTGGGTAGCGGGTATCGCCTTTGTCTCCGCCAACCTGGGAGCCCTGGAGATCCTGGGCTGGACCGGGGGCACGGTGAAGTACGGGATGTTCGTGTCCCACTTCTACTGGATCGGAGCCGTACCGGCCATGCTGTTCCTGGGCCTGTACATGATGCCGTTCTACTACTCGAGCCGTATCCACTCCATCCCCGGGTACCTGCTGCTCAGGTTCGACGAGAAGAACCGGCTGCTCAACGCCTTCTCCTTCGCACTGATGACCGTGCTCATGTCCGGCATCAACCTGTACCTCATGGCTCTCACCTTTCACCTGCTCATCGGATGGGACATGAACGTGTCCATCTGGGTGTCCGCGGGCACGGTGGCGGTGTACATCACCCTGGGCGGTCTCCTGTCCGCGGTGATGACCGAGATCATCCAGTTCTTTCTCATCTGGTTCGGGCTCTTCCTGATCTCCGTCCTGGGCCTGGTGGAGATGGGGGGCCTGACGACCATCCTGGCCGAACTGCCCCGGGAGATGAGTTCCCTGTGGGCCACCACGGCCAGTCCGGACATGAACCCCATGGCCGTGACCTGGGTGCCCATCGTGCTGGGCCTGGGTTGGGTGCTCTCCTTCGGGTACTGGACCACGGACTTCCTGCTGGTACAACGGGCCTTCACGGCCCGGGACCTGCAGTCCGCCCGGCTCACACCCATCATCGCCAGCTTCTTCAAGATGGCCCTGCCCTTCATCGTGGTGGTGGCCGGACTGGTGGCGTGGAAGCTGGCGCACACCCCCGGCTCGGACTTCATCATCCCCACCCGGGACGGAAAGCCGTTCTACGACGCCGTGCTCCCCCTGCTCATCTCCCGGTACTACCCCGAGGCGCTGATCGGCCTGGGGGTCACCGCCCTGCTGGCCGGGTTCATGGCCGGGCAGGCGGGCAACGTGTCCGCTTTCAACACCGTATGGACCTACGACATCTACCGGGCCCTGTTCAAGAAGGACGCGTCCCCGGCGCATCTGGTCCGGGTGGGCAGGATCACCACCGTGGTGGGGATCCTCCTTTCCGTGGTCACCGCGTACATCGCCATGGGGTACCAGTCGATCATGGACTACATCCAGGCCATCTTCTCCTGGGTGAACGCCCCCCTGTTCGCCACCATGCTCCTGGGCATGTTCTGGAAGCGGACCACATCCGCCGGGGCCTTCTGGGGGCTTCTTGTTGGGATGCTTTCCTCATTCTTCCTGTTCCTGGCCCTGAAGTTCCACTGGATCGACGCCTCCTATCTGACCTTTTCCCGGGTGCCCTCGGACATGGGCGCCAACCTCTGGCGCGCCTTCTGGGCCTGGTCCGTGACCTTCGTGCTCACCATCGTTCTTTCCCTGGTCACCGAACCGAAGAAGGAGTCGGAACTGGAGGGCCTGGTACGCGGCTTCACCCGGAAACGGGACATGGGGCAAGCCGCCTGGTATAAACAACCCCTGGTGTGGGCCCTGGTCTCCCTGGGTGCCTGCGCCCTGCTGAACCTGTATTTCTGGTAGTATGTCGGGAGGAAAGCGGACATGGCGGAGACCGACAAGGAGCGTGTGTACATCTGGGCCTGGGTGGGGGCGGTCCTGTGCACCTTCGGGCTGATTGTTCTTGGCACAGGGCTCGTTCAGTTCTCCCAACCGCCGGACACGGTGCTGGGGAACCTGCACCCGCGAGTCTGGTGGGGCGCACTGATGACCGTCACGGGGCTCGTGTTCATCGCCGTGGACGTGGCCGGATCCAGGAGGCGTTCCTGAGGGCCCTGAGGCCCCACACACCTGGACCGAATTATCGATCCACCCGTTTTGACCTGGCCCTCGGGGCGTTCATGCTTTTGTGCGTGAATGTCATCTGCGTCAATCTTGCACCCATGAAAGAATCCACAGGAACGATCACATGAAAAAACGGACAGGATGGTTTCTTGCCTTGACGGCGGCGTGCATGCTCATACCCTCCCAGGCGCTCTGCGAGGGGCTCGGTTACTACAGCTGGAGCCGCGGATGGCCGAGCGTCGGCGTACCCGACTTCCTCAAGGACCAGGTGCCCGGATTCGAGGACCTGAAAGTGGACCTGTGCTACGATCATTTCGCCCTGGGGTACCTCTACGACGGGGCGGACACACCGGACGACCTGTTCGGCTGGCGGTTCAACCTGGGCGTGGACCTGGCCCTTGCGGGGCTCCAGGGCACCAACGCGTCCGTTTCGTTCGGCTCCGTTGTCCAGGATGTCACGACCAATCTGTTCGACGCTGTCGGGATCGGGATCACCACCAAGCTGGCCTACGGGATCGGCATCTATCGAACAAACACGATCCGGGTCTGGGCCGGGCCCTCGGTAGCGGTGACCGCAGACTACCTTATCCAGGGGACCACTTCCCTGGAGGAGGGGCCGTTCCTGTATGAGGCCAACCCCTGGGGCGTCAGCGTTTCCGCGGGAGGAGGGGTGGAGGCCGGGATCCGGTACCGCGTCAGCAGCGAGGTGACCCTGGACTTCAGCACAGGGTTCCACTACAACTTCTTCGGGTTGTACCAGGACGCCCGGTTGAAGCTGAACGGGGAACCTTTGGATTCGGACTCATCGTTCCTGATCGGCCAGGAACCGTACGTGTTCGTCCAACTGGCCGTCGGATTCGACATGCCCGGGAATTAGCAATCTGAAAAATCCATTTGGAGCAGGCCGTTCAAAGGGTGCCAGATGCAAGGCGCCCCGAAGTCGAGGAACGGAGGCGTACTCCCTGTACGTTGGAGTGACGAGACGAGGGGGAACACAGCAGATGGTGCTTTTTCAACGGCCTGTTAGGGCAGGGTGAGCAGGATGCTGTATATATTCGTCGGCCCGATCTGCCCCTCCAGCCAGAACGGGTCGTTCTCCCCGTCCAGGGGGGATGTGTAGTTGTAGACCAGGTACCGGCCCCCACCCAGGGGCACCATGCCCGGGAAGCAGGTGTCCCCGGCGGAGGGCAGGTCCAGCACGAACTCCACCGACCGGGTCTCCGGATCCACCCGCCACAGGGAACACCGCTTGGGCCGGAACCAGTAGTCCGCTTCATAGAGGAGGGTCTGAATAAAGGGGTCCAACTCGCTGTAGCCCAGGTTGTAGTCCCCTGTTTCAGTAATGTTGCGGCGGCCGATGAGGTACACCCCGGCGCCGTGCCGAAACAGGAGCGGGGAGTCGTACTTCCGGGGGTCCGACGCACATTCCCAGTCCCCCGGGGATTCCGCCCTTGCCCGACAGATTTTCATGCCCCAGCCCGTGTCGTCTCCCATTTCGTTCCGGCTCACGGCCACCAGGGACCCGTCGTCCAGGAAGACGAAATCGGTCTCGGAACCGCCGCCCTCCAGCACCACGGGCCGGCCGGGGACCACCGGCTCCCAGGTGTACCCGTCCCGGGAGGTGAGCCAGTGGACGTAGATCGGCTCCTGGGGATAGTCGTAGATGTTTTCTCCCCCGATGTAGGTCAGCATGTAGGGCACGCCGTCCACGGTCTTGGTACGCCATGGGATGAAGCCCGGCTCGTAGATCTCCACGGGCAGGGTCCAATCGCCCTCTGCCAGGCGTTCGGTGACCCTCATGTCTCCCGGTTCAAAGTCCAGGGGGTTGGTCCCGAGCGTGGCATAGTAGAGGAAGAGGGTCCCGTCGAACGAGAGAAACCGGGGTTCACGCATGTCCCGGGCGTCCCGAAACCGGGCCTCCAGGGTCCAGGCCCGCCGGTCCGGGCTGCTCACCACGATGAGTTCGGTTTCCTCGCTGGCGAAATGCGTGGGGGCGGTGCGAAAGGCAAGATAAAACCGGCCCTCATGAAGGATCGCGTCGAGGTTGTTGTTGGCGTTCTGGAGTCCGTCCCGCACACCCGCCGGGAGTCCGTCGGAGGGGACCACCCATTCCAGCTCCGAAAGGGTGGGCTCGGTGACGAGGTTGTCCCCGGTGTTTTCATCCGACCCGCTGCAACCGGCCCAGAGCCACCCGAGAACGCACAAGACCACCATCAGGATTCTCCGTGCGGAAAATCCGAGCGGGATCCATCCCGTGCCGTGAAACCGTTTCCTCTCTCCTTTTTCCGCCACAGACGTTCGGTTGCTTCCCACGTGTGCCCCTTCATCTTGATGCCGTTCATGCTGTGATGCAAACGAGTCGGAGGAGCGGTCTCACTCCAGGACCTTTTTGAGTGTACGGCTCAGGTTGGCCATGGAATAGGGTTTCGAGATCATCCCGGAAAACCCGTATTGGTCGTGGTTGGCCAGTACCGGGTCGCTGGAATACCCGCTGGAGACGATGGCCCGGATCCCGGGGTCCATTTCCCGGAGGCGCCCGACCGCCTCCTGCCCTCCCATTCCGCCCGGAACCGTCAGGTCCATGATCACCGCGTCGTACGGCTTTCCCGCTTCCATGGCCCTTGCGTACAATTCTATAGCTTCGGTCCCGTCCCCGGCAAGTTCTACCTGGTAGCCCAGATGTTCCAGCATCTGCTTCACAATGCCCAGGACCAACTCCTCGTCGTCCATGACGAGGAGCCTTCCTCGTCCGCCGACAACCTCCTCCTCTTGCGGGACGGTTTCCGCCGGCCCCGACTCCGACGCTGGCAGAAGCACGGTGAAGGAGGATCCGGTTCCCGGCTCGGATTCCACGCTGATGCGCCCGTTGTGCTTGGTCACCACGGAATAGGCCACGGCCAGCCCCAGCCCGTTCCCCTGCTGCTTGGTGGTGAAGTAAGGGTCGAATACCCGGGAGAGGTGCTCCTTCCGGATCCCGATCCCCTGGTCCTGGACCAGGATCCGCACATACGTTCCCGGGTCCAGGGACCGGCATTCCGGCGTGCACAACTCGGCGTTTTCCGCCCGCACCCGAACCACGCCTCCGTCGGGCATGGCCTGGACCGCGTTGAGGAACAGGTTGATCAACACCTGGCGGATCTGGCCCTCGTCCGTTTCCGTCTCCCGGAGGTCTTCCTGGAAATCGAACTCGCACCGAACGCCGGAGCCGCTCAGGGTAAAAAGGGCCACATCCTGCAGGAGGACCGCGATGTCGGTGGGCTTCCGGACCGGCGCCCCGCCCTTGGAAAACGTGAGGAGCTGCTGGGACAGGTCCTTGGCCCGCAGAGCCCCCTTTTCCGCCTGCTCCAGGTTCTGGTGCGCAGGTTCTCCCGGGTTCAGGGCCATCTTGGCCAGGCTGACGTTTCCCCAGATGATCGCCAGGATGTTGTTGAAATCGTGGGCGATGCCCCCGGCAAGAACCCCCACCGATTCCAGCTTCTGGGCTTTGGCGACCTCCTCCTCCATCCGCCGCCTTTCCGTGATGTCGGAGACGATATGCACCGCGCCCGCCACCTCGCCGTTCTCGTCGAAAATCGGGTCCACGGTGACCTCCAGGACCCGGTCGTCCAGGGGCAGGACCGTCTGTTCCTTCTTCCGGGAACGCTTCATGCGAACGAACGGGCAGCCTTCGATCGGTCCCGTGGTCCGGTGCACCAGTTCCCAGCAGCGGTGCCCCACCGTTTCCTCCAGCGACCTTCCAGCAAAATTCGCCATGGCCCGGTTGCTGTGCAGGATGACACCATCCATGTCCATCAGGCTCACCGCGTCCGAAATGGAATTGAAAGTATTCCGCCACTGCTCCGCCGCCGTCCGGACCTCCTCATCCGCTTTGCGGCGGTCCAGCACGATGGTCGCCTGGTTGACGAAGGTTTCCACGGTCTCCCGGTTCGGTGCTTCGTCATTCAGGGTGAACAAACTCACGTTCCCGAACAGCTTCCCCCCGCGCCGGAACCCGATGGAGTAGGATCTGCGAATCCCCACCATCGCCTCGATCTCCCTGCAGAGAGGGGCAGGGACCCGGCCGAAGAAGATCTCGAACAGTCCGTTTTTCAGCTCCTGCAGGTGCCCGCTGAACAGCAGCGCCCGGATCTCCTCCGGGATCTCCCGGAACGAGGCCCCCAGGATCGCCTCCCCCAGCATTTCCCCCACCCTTTGCAACAACGGCTCCTCCATACCGAGAATGTGCCGGGTGACGAGCTGCCCCGAGCCCGCGTCGTAGGCGTTCACGGCCACCACCGTGTCCGGGAGGAGTTCCTTGAGCCGGGTGGCGATGAACTCGTAAATGTCCTCCCGGGGTTCCAACTGGACGAAATCGATGGCGGCCCGGGAGATCTTCTGCATGGCGTCTTCGAACTGCCGTCGGTGGGTGACGTCCCGGCCCACGCAGTAGAGCAGACCTTCCTTTAGAAGCGGGGTCGCGGTCCAGGAAAGGAACCGAACGGATCCGTCCCGGTGGAGGTACCGGTTTTCAAAATCCAGGGAGGGAACCCCGGCGGAAAGCTTTTCCACTTCCTCATCGTTCTTCTTGTGGTCCTCCGGGTGGATGAAATCGAGAAACGGCCTGGAACAGAGTTCCTCCGGAGAGTACCCGAGCGTTCTCTCCCAGGCGGGGTTCACCAGCTTGAAGTACCCGTCCATCCCCGCGATGGCGATGAGGTCCCGGGAAAGGTTGAAGATCCGGTTCTTTTCCTCCACGGCCCGTTCCCGCTCCTCCGCCTCCTCCCGGAGCCGCCGGCCGGCAAGAACCAGCTCCTGCGTACGCTCCTGCACGCGATGCTCCACCTCTTCCCGGGCCTGCTGCAGCTCTTTCTCCGCATTCCACCGCTCCCGGATCTGCTCCTTCAAAAGCTCGTTGACCTCCTCTACGCTCCTTTTTTCCTCGGTGAGGCGGTCCACCAGTTCCTGGTTCCGCAGCCGGTTCAGGATGGAGGCGCTCATGATGGCGTGGATCCGCATGGAGGTGCCGAGCATCAGGAGCAGGAACAGGGTCACCAGGAGTGCGATGCCGAAATGGACCTCCGCTCCCTGCGCAAGGAACCGCACCGTTACGGGGAGGAGCAGGGGGAGGGCGTACGCCAGGAAGACCTTCTCCAGGGCGGAGTATGCGCCCACTGCACCCGCGATCATCCCGCCGAAGACCAGCAGAAGAACGGCCTGGTGAAAGATGGAGTGAACCGGGAACAGCACGGCGCCTCCCACCCCCCAGAGGAGCCCGGTGGCCGCGATTCCCAGAATAAACCGGCGGCCCCAGCCCTCCGCCTCGGCGATTCTGGTTTCCGTTTTCCGGTACCGGATTACGCTCCGATACCGGAAGAACGTGAGCACCAGGATGGCCACGACCCACGCTGCGATCAGGGCATGGGAGCCTTCCCGCCAGAGGATGTAGGCCAGAATCCAGGAGTTGACCAGGGTGGCGACCATGTTCAGCGGAGCGGTGGTGTAAATAATCTTCACCTTCTCCGCATGGATCCGCCGCGGGTCGGGATTCGGTGAGGGCACTTCTAAAGACGCATTGGAGGGTTCGTTCCGCACGAGAGCCTCCCCAAGGGTGTCGGCAGGGTTCTGGTTCATCGAGCCGGCGGAATGAAAAATCAATAATCATGTGCCGATGAACAGAACGGAAAACAGAATCATAACATCGTACCACCACCGGACCACATCCCCAAAGACTTTTCCGGCCCCGGGCCGGCAGCAGGTCGGCATGAAGAAAAAAAACGCCGTGCTCCGAGAAAAGGGCACAGCGTATTTTTTTCATGCAGGTGTTTGTTTTTCGCCGGATCAGGGCTTGTAGTTTGACTCGTTGTTCCGCTCCAGGATGAAGAAGCTGGGGAACACCCGGGCCGGGCCGATGGCGAAGTAGGCCTTGCCCAGCAGCAGGTCCTTGTTGTCCGGGTCCACCTGGACCAGGTAATCCCGCAGCAGGCCGGCGGGGTTCCAGACGGCGTTGCCCCCCAGGCCGTAGTTCAACAGGAGCGCGTTCGGGTAGAGGTTGTCAGGCTCCGACTGACGCACACAATACACCCGGTAGAAGCTGTGCCGCTTGGGGTTCTCCTCGCTGGGTTTGGCGATCCAGGGCTGATCGATGGGGTTCTGCCCCACCACCACGTTGTACCCGGAAATCTCACCCTTTTCCGGTGATTGCCCGAAGTCCGTGTAGAACCCCTTCTTGAACTTGCGGAACCCGAGAATCTGGGTGATAAAGGGGGTGTTGTAGCCCTTGAATTCGTACCCGGCCAGGTCCTCCAGGGCCGGGGCCGTTCCGCTCCGAAACACGAATTCCAGGTCCTTGTCCTGGGATTTTGCCAGGGAAACATAACTGTAGGCCATGAATCGTTCCTCCTTGCTTCTGAATAGTTTCCGTACCGCTGCTTCAACGCCTGCGCCGTGAGATCGGTTCCACCGGATTGACGCCCGTGCCCGGGGGGAAGACGCTGCTGTCACACACGAAGAGATCCTTTATATCACAACTGCCGCAAAAAGGATCTACCACCTGCCCACCGTGTTCGTTCAATGTTTCGGGAACTTGTCCTCTGCAGGAAGAGGAGCGTCGAACAGAAGAACCATGGGAACGCAGGTTCGGAAAATTGACACGCCCCGGGCAAGGTCCTATCCTCAATGTACGTTCACGGAAGCATGCAGGTGGATCTGTTTTCCAAATAAGGATAGACAGGTGCGAAAGCCGCCCGCCGGAAAGGCGGATACAGCAAAACTGTCAAAGGAAAAAATTGGGATGCATTCGATAAGGAAGCAAGACGGATTCTCCTCGCCCTTTCCCCCCCGGTTTATGCCGGACCCCTCTGAAATTCTGAGAAAGGGTGCGATCCTCCTCTGTATCTTCCTCCTCTGTCTGCCCGCCTGTTCCGCCCGAAGGGACTTCCGGAAAGCCTCGGAACAGGACACGATCCAGGCCTACCGGTCTTTCCTGGAAAAGCACGGCGACAAGGAGAAATACGCGGATCCCGCCGCCGACCGCATGGAGGAGCTCGCCTTTGAAAAGACGTGTCAGGAGGATACCTTCGACGCCTACTCGGGCTTCCTCAAAGAGTATCCTATGGGGAGATACTCCCGGTCCGCCGAGAGGAAGGGGGAGGATCGACGAGCCGAGAAACTGGGCATCCACCTGTACAGGACCCTGCCCAAGGATTATTACGAGAAGGTCAACACCCGGTTCCTCCCCTACCGCATCCTGGTTCGGGCCTTGTCCCCACAAGGATTGGCCTCCTCCGAACTCGAGATGAAATGGTACCTGGACCTTGAGCGTCGGGACCTCTTCGTCCCCATGAACCCGGATAAAACATATTCCGTCAACCCGGACATTACGCTATCCCTGCGGCAGGCGGTGATCTACCTGTGCGGGCATCCACGGGCCTACGCGGAGGCGGAAACCCGGGTCCGGGGAACCAAGATCAAGACGTACAGGGTCGCGGCGGAGCAGGTGGAAAAGGTACTGCTCTACGAAATATTCTGCGACCGGGAACTTTACGACAAGGTTCTCGGCATCTCCGAAGAAGAAAAACAGGAGGTTGAGGACCGGTTCGATGCTCTCAGGCAGCTCATGCCGAACAGCGGCTCCGTGGCTTTGGAGGTGGACATCCGGCAGGACGCCTACAGTTGGGACCGTGAAATGTCGCTGAGCTTCTCCGGGTTCCTGAACGAGCTTCATCCCTACGAACAGTTCGCCACCTACCTGCGCGGCCGACCCCCGGACCGGCCGTTCCATCAACGGGTTTATTTCCGAGTGGATACGGAAATCCATTCCCCCTACGTCCGCACAGAGTGGAGCTCCGTGGGCCCGACTCTGAAATGGAACGCCTGGAACTCCAAGTGGATCGAGACGGAGAAAGAATACTTTTTCAAGAAGATGACGCTGGACCTGGTGGGGTTTCTCGCGGAAAACAGTTCGTACTCCCCTCACGGAGGGAAGACGCTGGGCCGTCCCATCTACATCCGGTGACGCAGCAGGCTGGCAGGCCAATTTACCGATTTACTCGGGCAGGACCCTGTGTAACCAACTCTGGAAATGTTTGGCGTCGCGGTCCGAAAAACGCCTCACTGCTGGATGCCCTGGAATGACAAGGAGCGGGAAGACGAAGTAGATTGTTTACGGATTTCTAGTTAGGAAACCAGCACCTCGCGCACCTTTTGTAGCAGGGATTTCTCTGAGAAGGGCTTCTCCAGAAAGACCCCCCCTTTGCCCAGCACGCCTCGCTGTAGGATGGCGTGGTCCGTGTATCCCGACATGAACATCATCTTCATTTCCGGGTGTAAAGAAGTCAATCGCTCCGCGAGCTCCCATCCACTCATCTTGGGCATCACCAGGTCGGTCAGTATCAGATCGATCCGCTCGTGGTGCTGCTCGCAGACAAGGAGGGCCTCGCCGGCGTTGGCCCCATCCAGAACCTTGTAGCCGTTCCTCCGGAGAATGTCGCATACAAGCTCCCGGACTCCTTCTTCGTCCTCCACCACAAGGACGGTTTCCGAGCCCCTGGAGTCTTCGGGGGGGGACGGTTTCTGCGCGCCTTCGATACGTTCCCCCTCGAAACGGGGAAGGTAGATTTTAAACGTTGTGCCGTGCCCGGGTTCACTGTATCCCCAGATATAACCGCCGCTCTGTTTGACAATCCCGTAGACCATAGCCATGCCCAACCCCGTGCCATAGCCTTTCTCCTTGGTCGTGAAAAAAGGCTCAAAGATACGGTTCATGGTCTCTTCATCCATGCCGATGCCCGTGTCGCTCACGGCAATGGATACGTAAAGCCCTTCTTGAATATATGCATGCTGTCTGGAATATTTGTCGTCCAGTTCCACATTGGAGCTCTCCAAGATGAGCTTGCCTCCCCGGGGCATGGCGTCCCGAGCATTGATCGTGAGATTCATGATGACCTGTTCGATATTCCCAGAATCGGCCTCGACCAACCACAAGTCCGGTTTCAGGATCGACTTGATTTCAATGTCCTCTCCGATCAGGCGCCGGAGCATCGGATCCATGCCCTCGATGACCGAATTCAGATCGAGAACCTCGGGCTGAAGCACCTGTTTCCTGCTGAAAGCCAGGAGCTGGCTGGTCAGTTTCGAAGCATGCTCCCCGGCCTGATAAATGGCCTTGAGACCCTTGAAAAGATGGTCTTCCTCCTTCAGATTCAGCAGCAGGATTTCGCTGTACCCCTTGACGACTGTCATCATGTTGTTGAAATCGTGAGCGATCCCGCTTGTCAAGGTACCGATCGCCTCCATCTTCTGGGCCTGCAGGAGTTGGGCTTCAAGCCTTCTTTGTTCGGTAACGTCTCTCAGAAAACAGAGGACGGCCGGTCGTTCCTCCCAAGTCAAGAGAACGGCATTAATTTCTACCCACAGTTCCTCTCCCTCTTTGTTCCTGATACGGAAGGCGTAGGTGCTGGGTACCTCTTCCCCTGTCAGTCTTCGGAAGTGCCGCTCAAGCACCATTTCCCTGTCTTCAGGAACGATGAATTCGGCAAAGTCGGTTGTGGCGATTTCCTCCCCGGAATATCCTGTGAGTTCCTCCGTTTTCGGATTGTGAAATTTAACCACGCCGTCTTGAAGAATGTAGATGGCGTCATTGGCGTTTTCCACCAGGAGACGGTACTTTTCTTCGGATGCGTGTAACGCCGCCTCCGCCCGCTTTTGCTCGGTGATATCACTCGCTGCGGCGGCAATGTATCCGGGTTCGTCGGTGTCAGGAGGTTTTATAATGAATGCATTACAGAAAACAACGATCGACTCTCCTGTTTGGAAGTTCTTCAGGTGTGCTTCTCCTGAAAAGCTTCCGGTTTCTTTCAAGGCTGGCAGGAGGGTTTCAACGAGAGACGATTTGACGCCTTCTGGAACGAAATCATCAATTGAGAGATCCTTGATATCATCCATGCT
>CAYTRL010000062.1:0-1733 GCA_964439795.1 uncultured Thermodesulfobacteriota bacterium | reverse complement strand
CGAGTCCGACAAGGTGTAGCCCGGCTTCGTTGAGATAAAGGGGGGTTCCTTCAAGCGTGGCCAGTCCGATTAATTCATTGCTGTTCTCAACAAGGGAAACAAGCTTTCGATGTTCTTCCTCCACACGCTTGCGGTCCGTGATGTCCCTGTTGCTTGCTCGCCTGCCGAGATGACTCCCGTCGGGGCCGTATACGGGTAGGCACTTGTGGGCGATCCAGGCAACCTCCCCGCTTCGGGTGATGATGCGGAAGTCCAGGGAACACGGATGGGAGCTTTTTATAAACCGTTGCATGTGGTCGGCAACTTCCGCGCGTTCGTGAGGATGGATGATGTCGAGAAGCAGACCGGGTTCTCCCATGAATTCATCGGGACGATACCCTGTGCTCCGTTCGCACGAGGGGGAAACGTACACGAAATTCCCGGCCGGGTCGATCCAATACTCCCAGTCATAGGTAAAGTCGGCTACCGTGCGAAACCTCTCCTCACTTTCCCGCAGGGCCTCCTGGACTCGCTTCCGGTCCACCGCCTCAACCATGGCCACGGATATGGTTTCCACGGTTTTCAGATCCTCTTGGGTATACCCCCCCTCCTTGTTGGCCAGAACCATTGTGCCTGTGGTTCTGTCTCCCTGCTTCAAGGGAACCGCAAGAATTGCGGTGATCAGTGGATGACCTTCGGGGGTACCGATGCTCGCAGGATGTGAGGGCGGGTCATCTATAATTAGGGGTTTGTCTTGAATGATCGCCTGCGCCCACACCCCTCGAACCTCCATATTCAGGCTCTTTTGCCAGGCATCTTCTTCCGGCATCCGGCATGCGTCCATGCCCGGATCCGTATATGCGAGCGTGTCGAAACGTCCCTGTTCGTTTAGTTCACCGAGGAGACTGAACTTGCTCCCGGTCAACTCCTCGCATACCGAAAGGCCGGTTTTGGCAACCTCCCCGGTTGTTTCACAAGTCAACGTCTCTTTCAGCACACGGTTGATGGCTTGCAACAGGATATTTTGTCTGAGGATTTTGTTTTCCGACCGCTTCTGTTCGGTGATGTCGCGACAGTGCACGATCATTCCGTTGATCCTTGGATCATGGATCAGGTTTTTCCCCAACGCTTCGATAACCCGCCACGAGCCGTCCTTGTGGCGACAGCGTGTGATGACAGGCAAGGCGTCATTCGAACCCCTCACCAAAGAACCCAAGGCATCCCGAAACCCTTTTTCATCGTCCGGGTGTACGAGATCGATGAAGTCTGTACCGACGAGTTCCTCCGGTGACCATCCCAGCACTTGATCCTCCGCGGGGATGCCGTACCGGATGGTTCCTGCCTCCGAGAGAATTACAACGGCCACCGAAGAATTCTCGAAGAAGATGCGCAAGTACTCCTCCACATGATCCAACGCCGCTGTCACAAGCTTGCCCTGGACTCCGGATTTTTCCTTCCTTGTGGTCCAACGGCGGGCAAACCTTGAGGGGTTTCTGGAATGCCTTTTCTTTTTACTGACAGTCAGCATGACATTCCTCCCGGAACAAGAGGTGAACGGCATTCCACCAGGGATTGTCCTCGGTGGCTTGGGGGCATTCATGCCCCCCTGTAATGATGACGCCCGCGTTGGAGAACTCTCTCCGGTTCAGGACAGGTCCACACGTTCGGGTCTAGGACTGCGCACCGTGGTTGCAGGTTTTTCCGGCGGAGGATGAACGGCAGGAAACAGGAGGCTACTTGAGAAAATTTTTATT
>CAYTRL010000061.1:0-18791 GCA_964439795.1 uncultured Thermodesulfobacteriota bacterium | reverse complement strand
AGGCCCGGGATATCTTTCACCGTCTGGTTGCCGAGGAGAATTTCGTTGATTTTCTGACCCTGATCGCTTACGAAGAGTTGAGCTGATCCAGGCACACCCGGTACAGGAAACACGACGGATCGAAACCCGGTTGCAGCGATAACGAAACTCAGGACAAGCGAGGTGATTTATGCACGACCCGAAGCAGGAAATCGACGATCTGAACAAGCTGTGGAACGACTCTCCGCGATTCAAAGGGATCAAGAGGGGATACACGGCTGAGACCGTGGAAAAGCTTCGAGGGTCCATCCGGCTGGAGCACACGCTGGCGCGCATGGGAGCCGAGCGGCTCTGGCACCTGCTCAACACCGAACCTCACGTGAAGGCCCTGGGCGCCATGACCGGGCTGCAGGCGGTGCAGCAGGTGGCCGCCGGCCTCCAGGCCATCTACCTCAGCGGCTGGCAGGTGGCCGCGGACGCGAACAAGGCTTTCGAGACCTACCCGGACCAGAGCCTCTACCCGGCCGACAGTGTCCCTGCCGTGGTGGAGCGGATCAACAACGCCCTGGTCCGCGCCGACCAGATTCATCACATGGAAGGCCAGGAAGACACCTACTGGTTCGCCCCGATCGTGGCCGACGCGGAAGCGGGTTTCGGGGGCCCCCTGAACACCTTCGAGCTGATCAAACAAATGATCAAGGCCGGAGCGGCCGCGGTGCACCTGGAAGATCAGATCTCCTCCCTGAAGAAATGCGGGCACATGGGGGGCAAGGTGCTAGAGCCGTCCACCGTTTTCATCCAGAAGCTGATCGCCGCACGATTGGCTATGGACGTGCTGGAGGTGCCCACGGTCCTCGTGGCCCGGACGGACGCCTACTCCGCCAAGCTGTGCCGGAACGACTACGACCCCGTGGATCAGCCGTTCATCACCGGGGAACGCACCAACGAGGGGTTCTTCTACCTCAAGGGCGGGGTGGACTACGCTGTTGCCAAGGGCCTTTCCTACGCGCCCTACGCCGACGTGCTCTGGTTCGAGACGTCCACGCCGGACATCGACGACGCCCGGACCTTCGCCGAGGGGATCCACGATAAGTTCCCGGGGAAACTTCTGGCCTACAACTGTTCCCCCTCCTTCAACTGGAAAAAGTTCCTCGGGGAGAAGGATCTGCGGAGCTTCCAGGACCGGCTCGGCGACATGGGCTACAAGTTCCAGTTCGTCACCCTGGCCGGGTTTCACGCACTCAACGCGTCCATGTACGACCTGGCCCGGGAGTACAAGACCGAGGGGATGCTCGCCTACTCCCGCCTCCAGGAACGGGAGTTCGACCTGGAGCGAGATCACGGGTTCGAGGCGGTGAAACACCAGGCCTTTGTGGGCACCGGTTACTTCGACGAAATCCAGGTGGCCGTGGCCGGGGGGCACTCGGACACCACGGCGCTGGACGGATCCACCGAAGAAGATCAGTTCTAGCCATCTTGTTTCATGAACACCACCGAGAGACTGAGAGCATCTGTAGCTTCTGTGGGATGGAGCCCTGCCCCACCTTTGGCGGTCAGCGATCAGCTGTCAGCGGTTGGCTCCGCACCACCCCACACCTGGATCCCGGATCAGGTCCGGGATGACGCCACGCACGAAGCTTCCGTATGGTGGGGCCCTGCCCCACCCTACGGGAAAACCTGGATGAATTGATACCCTCCTTCGCCGGGATGACAAGAAAAAGAGATTACCTGACACGCTCCTAGAGAAGCTCACGGAGCTTATTCAGCAGCCGGTCGCACTCCGGTCCCTCGAAGCAGTACTGCAACTCGAGAAACCCCTTGCGGAAAGAGACGACCTCTTCCCGCGCGGAACGGCCTTCCACGACCACCTCGTGGATCCACTGGGCCAGCCGCTGAAAGTCGGGCTCCTTCATCCCGAAGCGGGTCATCTCCGCCACCCCCATCCTCAGGCAGCCCGAAGCCGTGAACCCCTCTTCGTCCGGCGCGGCCTGGTAGTTCACGATGATGTTGTTCTCCTCCAGCCGCTGCGCCGCCTCGGCTCCCCGGGCGTACCCCACCATCAAGATCACCTGGTGTGTTTCGGTGAACGAAACCGCCGGGTCACCGGCCACATGAAACCCGCAGTCGTTCAAGGCTGTGGCAAAGGCGCGAGCGTTGGCCAGAACCTGCCGCTGATAGTCCTCCTTGAAGAAGTTGATCTCATAGGCCGCCATCAACAGCCCCAGCAGGGATCCCAGGTGATGGTTGCTCAGGCTTCCGGGAAAGGTTCTCCGCTGGAGGGTCTCCCACAGTTCGAACCGGGGATCCTCCTCCTTCCAGTTCGCCGCCACGATGCCCCGCTGGGTGCCGAAGAAGGTCTTGTGCGTGGACCCGGTGACCAGGTCCGCCCCCTCCAGGAACGGCTGCTGAAAACAGGGCCCCGCCAGGCCCAGCACGTGGGCCATGTCGTACAGGATCACCGTCTCCGGGGAGAACTCGTCCACCATGGCCCGGATCTCGGCCACCGGCTCCCGGTGCAGGGTCATGCTCTTTCCGAAGATGATCAGTTCCGGCCGGTGCTCCTCGACGATCTCCCTGCATGCCTCCACGTCGATCCGGTAGGGGTTCTCCTCCTGCACCGGAAAGTTGATGACCGCCGGCCGTTCCGTCTTCGGATCCCGGGCCACAAAGTCCCTCAGCGCCCCCATGGGTTGAGCGCTCAGATGGCCTCCCTTGATGATGTGATGGTTCATAACCGACCGCATCCTTGCCTGCTCGCTCTTCCGGTCCGCCCGGTTCCGGTAGTCCACCATGGCACTGAACACGGCGGCGTTGGCCATCTGACCGGATACCGGGCGGACCTCCACCCGGGCGCACCCGAGAAACGACTTCAGCTCCTCCTGCAGCAGCGCCTCCACCTCCCGGATGAACCCGGTGCCCTGGTAGTAGAAGACCTCGGCCTCCTCGAACGCCTTGACCTGCTTGTGCTCGGCGTAACGGCCCAGGGGGTCCGTCACGGAAAGCAACCGGGTCATCAGGGAGGGAGTCTGCTCCGATGGAATCAGGTTCACGCATTTCTGCTGCCTCCATCCCGTATTCTCGCAGGCCTTGAGCACCAGGTCTTCGACCTTCCCGGAAAACACACGGTCACGGCCGTTCCTGTCCGGGGGGTTGTCCGCAGCGTGAAGCCGGTCGTACAGGATGGCGCGGGCAAAGGGAGGGGCCTCGCTCCTCAGGTGGTAGGGGACGATCCGTGCCGGCGTCCTTTTCCCCCGGATGTCGATCTCCACGTCATCCCCCTCGTAGAGGTCGCTGTCGAGCAGGGCCAGGGCGATGGCCCGCATCCCCTTCTCTTCCGTGATCCGGGACAGGATCCCCTGCCCTTCGCTCTTCCAGTAGGGGACCATGGTCCCGCTGGTGACGTTCCCCACCTCCTTCTCCCCAACGAACACCTTGCATCCGGACCTGGCCACACCCTTGCCGGTCACCGCAACCGGTAGAACCCTCCGAGGAAGGTCCTGCAGGAGTGAATGATCCCGTTCCATGATCCTCTTCAATGCCTCGAACTGCCGGGCCAGGGCCCGGCGGCCCACGAACTCCCCCTTGAGCGGGGAAAAGCTCACCGCAACCCGGCCCACCATCGGGGCAAAGGCCGGGATCTCGCGTCCCCCGGCATCCAGCCCCAGTTCGTGCCCGTACAGCGGCAGGGCCGCCTCCAGCCGAAGCGTGTCCCGGGCCCCCAGGCCCACAGGCTGCGCTCCCCGGGCCGCCAGCAGGTCCCACAGCATGCCCGCACTTTCCGACGATACGAAGAGTTCGAAGCACACGGCCTCCCCGGTGTACCCGGTGCGGGCCACCCACACGTCCATGCCGCCGATCTCCACGATATTCAGGGCGTTCCTCACGGGTTCGGGGAGTGTCCCGGCAGAAATGGCCGAGGCCAGGATCTCCCTGGAATCAGGGCCCTGAAGGCTGATCATGGCCAAATCCGCCGTCCGGTCCTGGAGATCCAGATCCTGGAAGCGATCCATGTATTGCGTGAAGTGCTCCAATACCTTCCGCCGGTTGGCAGCGTTCACCACCAGCAGGTACTCGTCCTCCAGGAACCGGAACAGGTAAGCATCGTCCACCACCCCGCCCTGCTCGTTGGGCACCATGGTGTACTGGGCCTCCAGGACCTCCAAGGCTTCCGCGTTGCCGCTTAACACATGCTGGAGAAAAGCGGCGGAATCTCCGCCCCGCAGCACGAACCGCCCCATGTGAGAGATGTCGAAGAGCCCGGCGCGCCCCCGGGTGAGCAGATGCTCCCGCACCATGCCCGGCCCGTAGTGAAGGGGCATCTCGAACCCGGCAAAGTCAACGATCTTTCCACCGAGTTTTACATGCCGGTCAAACAGGACCGTCCGGTTTGTTGTTTGCATCTTTTCCGTCTCCGTTTGCGTTCACGAGGAGGAGTAATAGCCCCGGTGAAATCCGTTCACCGGGGCTATTCTGTTTCAGCGTTGGCTCATTCATTCGAGTAGCCCCCACGTGAAGACCTTACCGGAGAGGATGGCTCCGCAGGTTTCGGCCACCCGAACGGTCTTCTCATGAAACATGTTCATCATGAGCATATCCAGGCCCGCTGCGGCCATCATGGCCAGGAACGCTTCTTCCGCCCGCCGCTTCTTTGCCCTGGGCGCCGCACTTCCGCTGGTGAGGTTGGAAAGCCCGGCCACGGTCTTTACGGGCCTTCCCAGCACCTCGGGCAGTTTCCGGATCACCTCCAGAAGAACCTGGTTCCGGCGGTGGCCGTCTTCCCAGAGCAGCGGTGCCACCACCGGGTCGATGATGAGCCGTTCCTCGGGAAGCCCGGACCGACGGAAAGCCTGATCCAGCTCCACCGCGATCCCGAGGCGGTCTTCCGTCGAACGCGGAGGCTGCCCCCGGGGATCGAGCAGGTACCCCACGGCATCCACTTCATATCGGGCCGCCAGCGGCAGGAGGCGCTCCATCTTATGGGGCTCCAGAGAAATTCCGTTGAGGATCGCCCGGGTCCGGCTGACCGAAAGCCCCGCTTCCATCATTTCCGGATCCGCCGTGTCGATCAGCACCGGGAGATCGGAAACCTCCTGGACCGATCGGACAAGAAACTCGATCTTCTTCCCGGAACCCCGCTTCATGGGGCCGGGATTGATATCGATCATCCGAGCCCCGGTCCTTTCCATGCGTACAACCAGATCCTGAACCGGGACCGGATCTTTTTCATCCATTGCGGCCCGGACCTCGGGTTTGCACCCCTGAAGATTATCCGCGATCACGAGCATCCTGTGACAGATCCTTCCTCCCCCGGCAGGTGCCTTGAAAATTACACAAGGGCATTCCATACACCCTATATGGAAAGAGGGTCAAGAATGAATTCAATATGTGGTATATCAAAGGGAAGATCAGCTCTCCAGTTTCAACTCGCCGGAATTGATCCTTGTAAAGATGTCCCGGAGCAGAAGTTTTTCCTCCTTGGTGAGTTTCCCGGATTCGCCCACATACCCGGCAATAACCTTCATTTCTACCTTGTCGATCTTTCCGTCCTTGAGAATCCTTTCTGCCAGCTTCTTGTCCATCGTATCTCCTCCTGATGTCATGGTAAACTGCTTCTGCGTCCTCCCCGTAGCCCTCTTGTCCACAGGGGAAAGGGGGAACCTCAAGACGTTTCCACGAATTATGGGCCGACCGGTGTCCTGCCGTCAAGATAACCGTTGTCCCCGCATACCCGGTCCACACATCCTTGCAAACAGGGGTTGTCGATCGATGGAGGGGGAAGAACTCTTTCCATAAGAAAATGGAAACAAGGCTTGCCGGCGCAAACGGTTCTCGTTCCGTCATCGATGCTTTTTCCTTTTCCTTTTCCCCCTTCAGGGGGTACAATCCAGAGGCGCGGGGCACCAAGGGGTTCGCGGGTTCTCTACACGACCCCATATTGATCTGCTGAAAAGAGCCGAAAAAAAACAGACCCCTTGTTTTCCAAGTGAACGCGGCATGCTCGGATGCAGGGCATGTGAAATTCGGATCACAGACACTTGTGATGCACCGGACCCGGCAGGCGGATTCTTTCCTTTTTCACAAGGAGGACTTCATGAGCAAACTGAAGGGGAAAAACGTCTTGATCACGGGAGGCGCCAGAGGTATCGGCCTGGAGACCGCCATTGCATTCGGCCGTGAGGGGTGCAGGGTGGTGGTCACGGATATCGACGAGGAGGAACTCGAATCCGCCAGGGAGAAGATCTCCGGCACCGGCGCGGAAGCGTTCACCTTTGTAAACGACGTGACCGACAGCCGGCAGGCAGATGAACTGGCGGAAGAGCTGGAAAAGCGGCTCGGGGGGATCGATATCCTGGTCAACAACGCCGGCATCGGTCTTGCGGCCGAGTTGAAGGACACGACCCTCCAGGAGTGGCAGAAGATCATCGATGTCAATATCTGGGGCGTCATCCATTTCATCCGCTCCTTTCTGCCTGCCATGGTTGAACGCGGAAGCGGACATGTCGTGAACATTTCCTCCGGTCAGGCGTTCTTCCCCGTACCCACCTGGGGCGCATATGCAGCGACCAAGTACTTTGTCGCCGGACTGTCGGAAGCGCTGCATTACGAGGTGGCCCGATACGGCGTCAAGGTGACCACGGTTTTTCCGTTCATGGTGAAGAGCACCAGCTTTTATAACGAGATCGAGGCGGATGGGATCGGCAAGCGCATTATCCTCCAGGGAGTCATTCCCTTGCTGGGATCCACACCGGAGAAAACGGGCCGGATCATTGTCAAGGCGGTCCGGAAGGGAAAGAAGAACGAACTGCATCACATCGGGAACAAGACCGGGTATTACTTCATGCGTCTGTTCCCTCATGTGGTGGAACTTTTCGGCCTGGGCGTAAGCTGGACCATGACACACAAGGGAAAAGCGGATCCGACCTGATCGATCCTTGGAAGACTCCCAGGCAGAGCGCCCGCCGGGCAGCATTGCCCGTCTGCGAGCGAACCATCGGCTTCTCGGTCACGCGCCTCTTCGTCTTCTCAGAAGGATCGCAAGCGCTGGGACGAGCAGGAGGGCCAGTACGTTGAGGCCCACGGATCTCCCCTTCGATCCGGTCAAGGATGCCTCCATGCCCCCGGCCGTCCAGGGGGGAGTCTCCCCGTCGCAGTCGCTGTCGAACCCGTCTCCGGGGAAGTCGGGCGCCCCGGGATGCTGACAGGCGGCACACCCGCCGCACGCCGGCTCGCCGCAGGAGCAGGTGTCGCATTCGGGCGGGTCGTCGACCGGATCGTCGTCGCAGTCCTCTCCGCCGCACGCCCCGTCCACGTAGGAATCATCGTCCTTGTCGGAGGGCTCTCCAGGGGTGCAGATGCCCTCCGAGCAAACATCATCCATCGTACAGACATCGCCGTCGTCGCAAGGGACCGAGTTGTTCGTGTGGACGCAGAACCCCTCGGTGCATGCATCGTCCGTGCAGGGGTTCTCGTCGTCGCACTCCGGATCGCTCGTGCATTCCCAGCAGTCCGGATCCCCCAGGTCCACGCACCCGTCGCAGTCGTCATCTGCCCCGTTCCCGCAGTCCTCTGAAACACCCGGATGGATGTCGGGGTCGCCGTCGTCACAGTCGGGCTTAGAAAAGGTGCAGGTCGGGCTGACCGGGTCCCCGTACCCGTCTCCGTCCACATCTGTGCAGGAAGCCGTGTCGACGAAGGCCCCGTAGACGCCTCCCGTGTCCTGCCGTACCCGCTCGAAGACGGTGAGATACCGGGACCCGCCGAAGGTGAGATCCGGGAGTGCGGTATACTCCGGGATGGACCCGAGACAGAACCTCTCCCCCACGCTCGCGTCCGGCAACACCTCTGCGCCGCACAGGTCCCAGTCCGGCGAGACCCACTCCATCCAGAGCACGAGGAAGCTGGTCCCGTCCGAGGCCACGACCGGGTGAATTCCCTCGTGGATCGGGAAGCCGTCCGGGTCGAGCACGACCCCATCCGTTCCCACACGCGCACCGCGGACCGTGTTGCCGGCGCCGGAGACCACCAGATAGGTGGAGGCCCCGAAGGCCAACTCGGGCGGCCAGTCCGATGGGGGCAGCAGGATCTCGTCCGCATCGAGCAGCGTGCCCGAGGGAGAGATCCGTCTGCCCGCCAGCCGCGCCTCGCTGCTCGAGTTCCAGGCGACGAGGCAGTTTCCGCCCCCGCAGGCCGCGGCGGGGCCGGCGTCATAGAAGGTGGTCAGATCGAAGTGGACCAGGTCGGCCGGCTCCAGCACTGGGGTGACGAACCTGCTGCGGATCCAGTACTCGGGCGGGGACACCGGGAACATCGGCCGGTGCCGCCAGGTGACGAGGTGGTCCGTACCCTCGAAGGTGGTTCGCGGCTGTGCAAACGGTGATCCCCCGCACGTATCTTCGATGCTGATCGGCGGGTCGTCGATCACGGTCCCGTCCGGTGCCGCCCGGGCGGCGAGAAGGCGGACAACATCCATGCCTGACGGACAGCCGATGAACTCCCAGTAGCTCGTCAGGTAGGCCACTGCGAAGTTCGTACCGTCGAAGGCCACGTCCGGAGAGCCGTTGTCCGAGCCGGAGGTGCCGTAGTTCGGAAACCGGATCCCTTCGGGGTCCAGGACGGTCCCGTTCGGCAGGACGCGCGATCCGTAGACCTCCGAATCGGAGGTTCCGACACCGATGTCCAGGATTTGGTGCCAGACTACGAAAAACTGCCCGCCGCCGAACGCCACCGCCGGCATCTCCGCCGTCTCGTCCCCCCCTGTGGGCACGCGGATCGGGAACACATGGGACCATGCGGCCTGGGGCCCGATGCCCAGGAGGGTCAGCAGAATGAGCAAACAGGGTATCGAGCATCTGGCAAACATGTCTCCCTCCCAGGATCGATGCAGTGCGTGAAACGAGCTCAGTCGCCCGTCGAACACGCAGGAGTGCATCACACCCGAATGTAGTTTAATCAAGAAAACAGTTTGTATGCTGGAACATTCGGCCCCTTCAGGACCGTCGTCGGGGTTCGGGATCCGGTTTCCGCATCCTCCGGTGGCCCCAGAGCAGGCCGAAGGCCAGGGGAACGACCAGCAGCCCGAGGGTATTCAACGCCCTCGATACCCTGCCGCATGAGTGGCCGTAAACCGCCGCGTCCGCAGGTGCAGGGCCCCATGCCGGATCCGTATACAGTTCGTCCGCGCCGATATCCACCTCCTCCGAACCGTTCCCGTCCCCGTCCACGATGCGCGGATCGCCGTAGATATCCTCGGCCGGGAGGCCGGCCGGCGCGGTCCCCTGGTCCACGAGAAGCGAGGTGTCGGCAAGCTGGTAGTCACCACCGGACGGGTCTACCATCTCCGGGTCCACGAACAGGTCGCCCGTACCGGCCGGACAGTCCTGGTAGTCGGCGCTGCTGTTGCCGAAGAGGCTGTTCGTCTGGAAGGTCACGTCCACCGACGTGGACGCGCACAGCACCCCGTAAGGTCCGTTCGCCTGGAGGATGTTGTTGGCCACCAGCATCCCGCTGTTCGAACCGCTGATATACAGGCCGCCTCCCCCATACGTGCCATACGGGCTTTCCGCCGAATGGTTGTTGTAGAAGGTATTGTTGGCCACCACGGCGTCCGCGGTTCCCGAGATATAGATCGCCCCGCCCAGTTGCAAGCCTCCCGAGGTTTCCGTCGTTCTGTTGCCGGCGAAGACGTTGCCCACGATCCGCGGCGTCCCTCCGCTCTGGTATAGCCCTCCTCCATTCGCTATGGGCAGGGTAGCAAACGCGTAAACGGAGTTATTCAGAATGAAGTTGTTCACGATCTCGGGCGCCCCGCCCGTGACGTGGAGCCCGGCCCCGTTGGCCGGTGATCGCAAGGTGGAGACCCTGTTGTCGCGGATCACGTTCTTGCGGATTAATGCGTAGGAACCCGTCGCGCGAATCCCGGCGCCGTCGCCAAGGGTCTGGTGGTCCCTGATCACGTTCTCCTCAATGATCGGAGAGGCACCCGAAATGAAAATTCCGCAGGTAAATGTGGTGCCCTGCACCGTGAATCCCCGCAAAACGCTGTCAGCCCCTTCTCCGCTGTCGAATACGACAACGTTTTGCAGCCCCGACCCCTCAATGATCGTCACGTCCGGACCGGACTCGCTCCGGACTGTGATGCCCTTCCCGTTGAAGTTGATCGGCCCGGCGTGGGTCCCCGCAGCTACGACGACCTCGTCCCCGGTCACGGCAATATCGATCCCGTCCTGGATCGTCAGGATCCCGCTGCCCGGGTCGGGAACGTGGATGACCGCCGCCTGCACGACACCCGCCGTCATGCCGAGAAACACCCAGCACAATAAAAAATTCCACGCTCTGCTCATTCCCTGCCCTCCCTTTTTCGGTATGCGGTCTTCCCGCTGGAGGATGATGGCCGATGGATGTAAAGCAAGTTGTTAAAACACCGTTTCTCTAGAAACATAGGCACTTTACCCCCTCTCAGAGCGAATGTCAATGAAAACCTCTGTTGACCTTGAGCAAGCAAGTCCATACCCCGATGATCACATCTCCCTGTTCCGTTCAAAAAGCACCTCCTCCTTTACAACGAAAAACCCGGCTGTTAGAGTCTTACTCCGCGCCCTTGGGCTCCGGGGGCCGGAAGAATGTCCAACCCCTTCTGGTTCCGGCGAACAAGAATCGCCCGATGGCAAGGCCGGGGAGGAGGGGTACAACCGTGAACGGGATGAACAACACGGCAAATTTCCCGAGCAAGGCATGCCTTGCCGTGTGCACGCTGAACCGTTGCACGGACCTGCTGTAAACCCCGGGGCAGGTCGAGAAACAACGCTGCCGCGCCCGGGGAACTGCTGATCGTGGACAACGGAAGCCGGGACGGCACCCTTGACGCCGCCCAGCCGTTCCTCCTGGACAAAAAATCTCGAATTATGTAGTAATACGATCTTTCATGTCAGAAAATCCGGAATGCGCCCGACCATGCGTCGGATACACAAGTTGTTGCCGAGAGGAAAAAAAATGGAAAAAGAGATTGTGATCATCGGGGCCGGGCCCGCCGGACTGACAGCGGCCTACACGCTGACCCAACAGGGCCAGCCGTGCCTGGTGCTGGAGGCGGACCCGGAATACGTGGGGGGTATATCACGAACGGTTCAGTACAAGGGGTACCGTTTCGACCTGGGCGGACACCGTTTCTTCAGCAAGAATTCCCAGATCGAGGATCTCTGGCGTGAGATTCTTCCGGACAACTTCCGCGAGGTGGAGCGCCTGAGCCGTATTTACTATAACGGCGTGTACTTCCACTACCCGCTGCGGGCGGGAAACGCCTTGAAGAACCTCGGTGTGTTAACGGCTGCGGCCTGCTTCCTGAGCTATGTGTATCGAAAGATGTTCCCCCTTCGCCCGGAAAAATCGTTTCGCGACTGGGTCACCAACCGGTTCGGCGACAGGCTCTTCCAGATCTTCTTCGAGAGCTACACCGAAAAGGTGTGGGGAATGGATTGTGACCAGATTTCCGCGGACTGGGCCGCCCAGAGGATCAAGGGGCTTTCCCTGATGGAGGCGGTGTTGAACATGGCCCGGGTCGGTCCCTTCCGCAGGGACCGCAATGAGATCAAAACCCTCATCGAACGGTTCCACTACCCCCGGCTAGGCCCGGGAATGATGTGGGAGGCCGCGGAGGATAAAATAAGGAACCAGGGCGGGACCGTGTTGAAAAACCGGAAGGTGGTAACGATCCGGCACGATGGAGACCGGATCACGGGGGTAGCCTGCGCGAACGGAAACGGGAAACCGGACGAATATGCCGTGCGGTCATTGATCAGCTCCATGCCCCTGCGGGAGTTCGTTCTGGCCCTGGACCCCCCGGCACCCGAGGGGGTCCGGTCCATGGCTTCCTCGCTGCACTACCGGGACTTCCTGATCGTGGCCCTGGTGGTCAGCCGACGCGACTGTTTTCCGGACAACTGGATCTACATCCATGACTCCCGCGTCAAGCTCGGGCGGGTCCAGAACTTCCGCAACTGGTCCGAGGCCATGGTGCCGGACCCGGACGTGAGCGTGCTTGGACTGGAATACTTCTGCTTCGAGGGCGACGATCTCTGGAACATGCCCGACGAAGAGCTGCTGGAACTGGGCAAGAAAGAGATCGGGACCATCGGTCTCGTCCGACCCGAGGAGGTCCTGGAGGGCACCGTGGTCCGGATCCAGAAAGCGTATCCCGTCTACGACGACACCTACCGGGAAAACGTGGAGGGGATCCGGCAGCACCTGAGCCGGTTCAACAACCTCTTCCCCGCGGGTCGAAACGGGATGCACAAGTACAACAACCAGGACCACTCCATGATGACCGCGATCGTCTCGGCGGGAAACCTGCAGGGGTCCGACCACCGGGACCCGTGGAAGGTCAACACCGATGCCGAGTATCACGAGGAAGGCCCCTCCGATGAGGCGGCAGCCTCATAGCTTCCCGCGATCCCCCTTCCTCGGAATCTGGTTCAAAACGACCAGGGCAACGGGTTCATTCCGGATGATTTTAACGACGGAGCCTCTGAGATGAGCAGGGTTCATGGTCATGAAACCGTTCGAGAGTCTGTCCGTTACCAACCGAAATCTGTGCGGATCTTTTTCCTGCTCTTCTTCGTTCTGTCCATGGTTGCCTGTGCTGAATCACCGAATGGTGTTCAACCATATGAAGAAAACGGCGGATACGAATATCCACCAGGCCCTCTTGACGGGTATACCTATTTTGGCGGAGCCGAAGGGTTCTTGTATCTCATCGACATGGAGGGGAATATCGTTTTTCAAACGAACAATGTTACCAATTTCGGCACAAAATTCTTGCCGGGTGGGTCTATCCTGGGTCCTGACTGGCAGGTGTCTCATGAACAGTCGAACCACGGCATCGTTCAGATGGCATGGGATGGCAGGTTGGAATGGTCTTATTTTCATTGGGAAAATGTGCCTCATTTTGGCTGGACCGCCCGGCAGCATCATGACTTGCAGCGTGAAGGGAACCCTGTCGGGTACTATGCACCCGGACAGGATTTTGTAGAAAACGGGAAAACACTGGTTTTAGCCTTGGCCGACAATGTCATCAGCGAGGAAGTCTGCGGAACAGAAGTGCCCGTGCTGGACGGTATTATTTATGAAGTAGATTGGTCCGGCAATCCGACATTTCAATGGAACGCTGCCGATCATGTCACAGAGTTCGGCTACCATGAAGCCGACATGGACTTTATCTGTGATCAGGATGGCGAGGACTACCTTCATATCAATTCCATTTCCCGGCTTGGATACAACCATTGGTACGACAACGGAGACACACGATTCCATCCGGAGAACATCATTCTCGATTCCCGCGATGCAGCATGGACCGTCATCATTGATCACCAGACCGGCAATGTGGTCTGGCGAATCGGCCCCTACTATTCAGAGGAGTATCCTGAGGCAGTTTTAAAGCCGATCATCGGACCGCATCATGCACACATGATTCCTCGGGGACTGCCGGGTGAAGGCAACATCATCCTGTTTGACAACGGAGGCGCTTCCGGTCTTGCGACCCTGTCCACACGGTTGTTTTCGCGTGTGATTGAATTTGATCCCACCACACTGGAAACCGTATGGGAGTATGATGCCGACCCTTCAGGAGATGCTCAGCCTCTACGATTCAGTCCTCTCATCAGCGGTGTCCAAAGGTTGCCAAACGGCAACACCCTGATAACGAGCGGTGTGCTGGGACAGATGATCGAGGTGTCTCCAGAGAAAGAAATCGAATGGGAATTCATCAATCCTTACCGAACCTTGCCGGAACTATCCGAGGCCGTGCCGGGGAGAACCGTATACCGTAGCGCTCGTATTCCTCCCCAATGGTTGCCTGCAGAGGAAAACAGGGCCGGATATTCTGATTGGTACTAGAAAAAGCTTCAACCGCCCCCCCAGCCATCGGCTTGGCTTTTGGGTCGCTTTTTGATAAAGGATCTAAGGTTTCACGGCAAACCCCCTGCCTCCGTTCAACGCTCGAAGCGGTTGGAAACCGTTTGCAGGGCCGCACCCGATCAACCATCGCCTTCGCGAGAAAAGGCAACATGACCCACAAGCTCTTCGCCGTCCGGCAGCATACCCAGATCCTGCTGGCCGTGCTCATCCTGCTCGGTTCCCTGATTCCCCGTACCTACTATTCCTCCTCCCGTGAAAGCGTGTGGAGGGATGAAGCCCAGGATATGTATCTGACCAGGGCAAGCCACAGCATCCGGGAACTCAGCGAGAACCTCCTGGAGGAGGGCGCCCCTCCCCTGCATTACATGCTGGAGATGCTCGTCACGAAGATCGGTGGCTTCAGCATACCGGTCCTGCGGGGGTTGAGCCTTTTTTTCGGCACTCTTTGCGTACTTCTGATCATGATCCTGGCCTGGCGCACCTTCAGCCCCGCCTGCGGTCTTCTGGCCGGGTTTTTTACGTCCACAAGCCCCTTCTTTATCTACTATTCCTCGGAAATCCGGAGCTATGCCCTCTTCAGCGTTCTTGCAGTGGTCCAGGCGTTCGCCTACCTGCGCCTCCTCCGCCGGCAGACCCTTCTTTCCGCCGTCCTCTGGGGGGGTACCGCCGCCCTGATGGCATACGTTCACTACTACGCTTTTTACATGATCTTCTGTGGGGGCATCTTCGCCCTGCTCGCCAAGAGGTCTGCGGGCATGCTTCTGAGGATGATCGTTGCCGGCGTGACCTTCATCGTCGTCTTTCTCCCCTGGCTTCCCAGTTTTTTCACCCAGTTCGGCTACGATCTTCAACCCTGGTACGTCACCCGGAATATGTTCTCGGACGTCTTCCTCCCCCTGCGCCTCCCGCTCGGGACCTGGGGCACCCTGTTCGCCGTCATCGGTGTCGTGGGAGGGTTTCTACTCCTGTTCAAGCCGGCCGGCGATAAGTACGACATCGCGCAGGAACCCATCCCAAAGGGAAAAGAAGCCTTTTCCGCCCTTCTGGTCATGAGCCTGGGCGGCTGCTTCGTGGCCTGGATGATCCAGATGTACACGGGCCCCTTCATCGAGCGCTACCTGATCGCGATGACGATCCTGGCCGTACCCCCTATCGTGTTCTTCTGGTCCTGCCTCTTCCAGGGCCAGATCCGGGGCCTTCCCGCCGGCACCCAGCGGGTGCTCGCCTGGGTGGTCCTGGTTGCCATCGTCTGCGCCCAGTGGGGCGACCCGAACAAGTGGCTGCGCAGGGTGGGCGCCATGAATGAGGTGGCCCAACGCCTGGAAAAACACGCCCGGCCCGACGACCTGATCTGGGTGTTTCCAGCCCAGCACAGCACGTCCTTCAACTTTCACTTCCAAGGGCCGCAGCGGATCATCGCCGCGCCGTACGAAAACCCCACCGGCTTCATCAGCTGGGTGGACCTGCCCGCCAAGGAAGAAGACGCGGATATCATGAGCGGCCTTTACCGGAAACTGGAGGACCACATCGACCGGGGCGGGAGGGTCTGGTACGTGGGCGACTACCTGTTGCCCTATACCCCGGATTGGGCGTTCCAGAGCGACAAATCCCCGGACTGGCACGGACGAGCCCGGATGCTCCGTTCGGAGTACCAGATCCACCGTAAAGCCCTGCGGATCCTCTATCGAAAGGGGATCGACGAGATCTGGTGGGACTGGCCCGCCAAAGCCTACCATGAACCTGTCACGGTGATCCTCTTCGAGAAAAGACCCGAGGACGAGCCGCTTCTTCCGGTCCAGTTAATGCAACAGGATTCCCCGTCGGCGAGCCCGTGAGCCGCCCCGGAAAACGGAAAGTGTATAAAAGGAGAAGATGAAAATGGCAAACGTACTGTTGACCGGCGGGGCCGGGTTTTTCGGCAATATCCTGAAGCACCGGATTCTGGAGCGGGGGGACACCTGCGTGAGCATCGACCTGCTCCATGACGAAACCGTCCATGAAAACCTGGTCCCGGTCCAGGGGGATCTTCGCGACCGGGCACTGCTGGACAAGCTCTTTGGCGAGTATCGGTTCGAGGTGGTCTATCACTGTGCCGCGATGCTGGCCCACGAAGTGAAGGACCCGAAGCTTCTGTGGGAGTCCAACGTGGACGGGACGCGAAACGTAGGCGAACTTTCCGCCCTCCACTCCGTCCGGAACCTGGTCTTCGTCTCTTCCAACTGCCTCTATTCCACCCACTTCGACAAGCCGGTCACCGAGGACGAACCCCCGGCCCCCATGGAAATCTACGGGCGATCCAAGCTGGAGGCGGAAAAGGTCCTCCAGGGGATCGACGGCGGGGCACACACCGTGATCCTGCGGTCTCCCACCATCATCGACAAAGGACGACTGGGGCTCCTGGCGATGCTCTACGAGTTCATCCTGGAGGGCCGAAAGGTGTGGGTGGTGGGCAGGGGGGACAACGTCTACCAGTTCACCGATGCGCAGGACCTGGCCAGTGCCTGCCTGTTGGCCTCCGGATACCCGGGGTCCCGGATCTTCAACGTGGGGTCCGACAACGTCCCCTCGCTCCGCGATGCGTACCAGTACGTCATCGACCGTGCCGGTACCGGCGCCAGGGTGGCTTCTCTTCCCAAAACCCCCGCCCTCCTGGGGATGAAGCTGGCGCATGCCCTGAAACTATCGCCCCTGGGTGCCTACCAGATGCGGATGATCGCCAGCAGCTTTGTGTTCGACACCTCCCGGATCAAGGAGACCCTGGGCTGGAAGCCGACGATGACGAACCAGGAAATGCTCTACAACGCTTACACCTACTACGTGGAGAACCGGGACGAGATTACCGCTCGCCAGGATGTCTCAGCACACCGGAAACCCGCGGAGATGGGTGTGATCCGCCTCCTCAAGTGGATCTCCTGATTCGGTAAACAAGAAGCACCCGTCTGCTGCGTTGGGCTCGGTCCGCGTCGCCCGCGCAAGGAGAGTTGCTGCGTGGCTACTTACGACCTCTGCGTGGTCATCTGCACCCGGAATCGACACAAAAGCCTGCAAAGAGCCCTGGACAGCCTGGCCCGGCAGGCGTCCTCCCGCTCCTGGGAGGTGCTGGTCGTGGACAACGGGAGCGTGGACGGAACCGCCGTTTTCCTCCAGTCGCTGCCGGATCAGTACCCAGTACCCCTGCGTGCTACCCTGGAACCGGAACCGGGAATTTCCCCGTGCCGGAACCGGGGCATCCGGGAAGCCCGGTCCCGCGTGCTTCTCTTTACGGACGACGATGCCACCTTTCTGCCGGGATGGGTGGAGGCCCACGCACGGTCGTTCGATCATTCCGGGATCTCCGGAACCGGGGGGAAGATCCTCCCCGTACTTCCTGAAACAACGCCCGAAACGATGCGAACCGCTCTTACCACCCAGACGGGGGGCCCCGCGGCCTGCTACGATCTGGGGAGTGAGCCGCTGGAGATTTCCCGGGGTTCCGGCCTGCCCCTGCCCTTTGGGACCAACATGGGTGTTCTCCGGGAAGCGGCGCTGAAGGTCGGCGGATTCCGGACCGACCTGGGGTGGGGTTCCCCGATGAGCACGGCCGGGGAAGAAACCGAGTTCTTCGGTCGTCTCCGGGACCGGGGGGATCGGATCCGTTACGTGCCGGACGCCGTCCTGCTTCATCACGTGGTGGCATCCAAAGTCACGGTGGAGTACTGGTGCCGCTTTTTCTCTTCCTACGGAAGGCACCTGGAAATCATTACCCCGGAAAAGAACGTCTTTTTCAACGGCCTCCGCGCATTCAAGTACGCCGCGAAATACCTGAAATATTCCCTCCGCCGCCTCCTGGAACGCCCGGAAACCCCGGAAACCCTGAAAAAACGAGCACGGGCCAGGGGACGATTGGAACTGCTCGTTTTGAAGATTTTCCGGCCCGGCCGGTACCGGGCATCCCTGCGCCCCTGCCCTCCCCGATCTGCTTTTCCCTCCGGAGATCCCCCCGCTCCCGGTGCGGCTTGATCCTTACAGGCACAGGAAAGAAACGGTGGAAGTGAATTTCACCAAAAGATACCTATACACCCGATGAATGCCACATAATCCAAATGCGACTTCTGAATCTTTTCTTGCATCCCATGAAAATAGGCGTACACCCCCCTTGAATAAAGGACCCGACATACATTCTGGATGGATGTACACGGAGATCAATTAGACTTGATTTGGAGATGAAAAACATGCCTTTTATTATCCAGGAGGTTCGTTTCTTTGTATGCCCCGTCTGCAAAACAGAACATCCCTTGCGTGAAGCACCATCACAAGGAGAGGTTATTCAATGCCAGGATGAGTCTTGTAACGGGCAGGAAGCGTTTGCAGACTTCATCAGGAATCAAAAAATCTCTCAAGATCCCAGCCTCCCTGCATCCGTCCAAACACCTCTACCGTCCCCTGCATCGACTGAAACCGCGAAATCCACAGGTGAGATCAAGAGAAAGCAGCCCCTTTTAATTCTTATCTTTTCAGCCATTATAATAAGTGTCGGCCTGGTCATGACCTGGTTCCTTTTGCTCTACCTTTTCCCTTTGATCCTGGGTAGAGGTATGACAGGGTAATTTCGTCACATAATCGAGAATATATTGCATGACCTGACAGCCCCTGAGAAACATGATTGCCGACAATCCAGGATCCGAAATAAGGTTTATCCTGCATTCCATGAAACGGGGAAATCCCCCGTCGAATAAAAAAACACTCCTGACTTCTCTCCCCTCAAACGGAGCCCCCTGCAACGCCAGCACCAATCCGCACCCTGCCAAAAAAAAAGGACTCAACCAATTCGGCTAAGTCCTTGAATTTTCTGGTAGCGGGGGCAGGATTTGAACCTGCGACCTCCGGGTTATGAGCCCGACGAGCTACCTGACTGCTCTACCCCG
>CAYTRL010000060.1:0-18880 GCA_964439795.1 uncultured Thermodesulfobacteriota bacterium | reverse complement strand
ATTTCCACTGAGGGGAATTATACAAGGCGTACTTCGAAAGTACGTTGACCGACGAAGGATGAGCGGAACGCAGCAGATGGTGCATTTGGACTCAGCGCGACCACGCGCTTCGCCCTGCGGGCGCATCCTGCGGATGCGTCCAATTCCTCACGGATGAAACGGCGATGAGGAATTGTCAACAGCCTGCTACTCTTTGGTCAGGAAGGAAAACAGGGCAAACAGAATGAGAACGGCTCCGCTGACAAAGTAGAAGATCAGGAAGGGACTGGACCCCTCCAGGTCCGTAAAGAAGGCATCCTTGTTGTAGATGAAGCCCCAGTAGAACGTGAAACAGAACGTGATGGACAGACCCAGCTTGTATCGGGAAAAAAGGAAACAGAACGCCATCAGGCTGACGAACAAGATCATCTGGTTCAGGGGGATTACGAGCACCATGTTTGACTCTTTCCCTGCATGGGAGTCGACAACGATTTCACCCCTCAGCGACCGTCCCACATGACCCGGGCCTTTTTCCTGATGAGCCCCGTTTCGGCCAGAAGCGAAAACAGGGCAAACAGGATCAGGGCACTCCCGCATATCAAGGGCAACGCCCCCCATCCATCCGGCCCTGTCAGCAGGCGATCCCTGTTGTACACGAAGGCCCAGTAGAAGGAGAAGCTGAATACAATCGACAACCCCAGCCGGTACCGTGAAAACAGGAAACTGAACGAGATCAGAGCCACGAAAAAAATCATCTGGTTGAGCGGGATGAAGATTTCCATGGGCAGATCCTTTGCCGGGCCGGAGAGAAAAACAGAAACCTTTGCCTTCGTCTTGATTCATCACTTTCGTAAAGAGAAACTGGCCTGAACAGAAATATAGCAAACATCATGCCAGATGAAGTCCGACCTGCTCCTTTTCCAAACAACCCGTCCCGGCAGGCAATGTCGTCCCGAATTTGACCTTGTCTTTCCTTCTGTGAGACTATAGTTTCCCTGTTTCTGGATCAGCACTTACAGCGCAACAAAAAACGTTTCTGAAATCGGAGAAGAGGATGTCGGGCGTTCGGGTTACGTTTTTTGTCTCCCTGGTCACTATTTTGTTCATACCTGCCTTCCTGCGGGGAGCGACCTTTTCGGATCCTGAAATTCCGGACGGCCAGACCATGGCGTACCGCTGTACACCGGGGGAATACAAGAACAAATATCTCCTGGAGGTGAAACAGCGGGAGGAAGTGCTGGAGAGCACGAACCGCATCAGCGTGTCCGTCAACGATAAAGGGGAAAAGGAATACCGGATTGTCGATCAGGGTGTGCGCAGAGGAGGATGCCGCTTTCAGCATGATTCGCGCATCGTGGTCCGTGACGGCGGGCTCCTCCCCCTGGGGTTCAAGACCCGGGACAGCACCCCGGACGGGCGGGTCATCCGCCGGTTCGAGGCGGTGTTCGACGACCCCACGGTGGACTATCCGCAGAATACCTTCCCGGTATACTGCATCGCGCAGGTCCTGCGGGGGATGTCCTTTCGTGAAAAGGACACCGTAGTGTTCTACATCTGGGTCACCCCCACTGAGATCTTTCGCATGTACTTCGAAGTGATCAAGAAGGAGACGATCGAGGTTCCTGCAGGAACCATACCGTGTTTTTACGGGGAGATGAGGCCGGACATCCGTACCATCCTGCCCGTGGGGAGCTTCCTGGCAAGACTGCTCAGTCCGTTCATTCCCAAATATCACTTCTGGTTCTCCTGTGCCCCGTCTCACCCGCTGGTGAAGTTCGAGGGCGTCCTGGGAGGAGCCGGGGCCGCGCCGCACACCATTGAACTGACACGGATCGAAAACCCGCGCCCCGGAGAACCCGCGCAAGCCCTGTCCGGCGTGGAAGAGGACCTTCCGGAGCAGGCAAGCCCGGAGCCGGCCGAAGACACCGACCGGAAACCGGATGGTCCGATGCATGAAACCGGGGAATAGAAGCAACCCCCGCAGGATATCACGATCAAACAAGGAGGGTTCCCATGGCAAAAGGTTATATGGGCAAGATCCTGCATGTGGATCTGTCCAGTGGAGAGATCCAGGAGGAGAAGCTTTCCGACGATTTCTACGAAAAATACCTGTCCGGAGCGGGGCTGGCCGCCAAAGTCCTGTTCGACCGGATTCCCAAGGGAGCCGATCCCCTGGGCCCGGACAACGTTCTGGGTTTCGTGTCGGGGCTGCTCACCGGGACGGGGGCCTTCCTCACGGGCCGGTGGATGGTGGCGGGAAAATCTCCGCTCACGGGCGGTTACGGGGAGGCCAACTGCGGGGGCACCTTCTCGCCGGCCATCAAGCGGTGCGGGTATGACGGGATCTTCATCAAGGGAATCAGCAAAAAGCCGGTCTTTCTCTCCATCGCGGACGGCAAGGCCGAACTGAAGAACGCCTCCAAGGTCTGGGGCAAGGACGCCACGGAGGCGGAAAAGATCCTTATGAAGGAGGCGGGGGGCAAGGCCCGGGTGGCCGTCATCGGCCAGGCCGGCGAGAACCTGTCTCTGATTTCCGGGATCTGCAACGACCGTGGAAGGATCGCCGCCCGTTCCGGTCTGGGTGCGGTCATGGGGTCCAAGCGCCTGAAGGCCCTGGTGCTTCAGGGAAAGGAAAAGATCCCGGTGCAGGACTCGGCCGGGGTCAAACAGCTTAACCAGCAGTTCCTGAAGTGGTTCAAGGCCGGGGAGAAACTGGAGTCCAAGGTCCCCACCAAGATGTTCGCGCTTCTGGGCCGGTTCTTCCGGGTCGCCCCCGTGGCCCTGGCCCAGGATGGAAACCTGGTGAAGATGGCGTTCAAAAACTTCGGGACGATTGTCACCAACGTCCTGTCCGCGGAAAACGGGGATTCCCCGGTGAAGAACTGGAAGGGAGCGGGCTACCGGGACTACCCCATCGACACCCACTCCGGAAAGCTGGACCCCCAGCTGATCATCGACCGGCAGCTCAACAAGTACCATTGCTTCAGCTGCCCCATGGGATGCGGCGGGATCTGCAGGGTCACCACGGGAAAATACCCCCTGGAAGAGACCCACATGCCGGAATACGAAACCTGCTGCGCCTTCGGCGCCCTTCAGCTCAACAACGACCTGGACGCGGTCTTCAAGATCAACGAGGTTCTGAACCGGGCGGGCATGGACTCCATCTCCGCCGGGGGAACAGTGGCCTTTGCCATGGAGTGCTACGAAAACGGCATCCTGAGCCGGGAAGACCTGGACGGGATCGACCTGTACTGGGGCAACGCGGAAGGGACCCTGGAACTGATCGAGAAGATGATCCGGCGTGAAGGGATCGGCGACCTGCTTGCCGACGGCTGCCGGATCGCCTCTCAGAAGATCGGCAAGGGCAGCGAGCGGTACGCCATGCATGCGGGCGGACAGGAACTGCCCATGCACGACCCCCGGTTCGACCCGGGTTTTCTCACCTCCTACGAACTGGAGCCCACCCCGGGAAGGCACACCAACGTGAGCTACCAATGGTCGGAAATGTTCGCCATGCATCGGCGCTTCAAGGGGATGCCGAAACCCCCTCCGCTCTACCGGGTCAAGGAAAAGTACAACCCGGAAGGCAAGGAGGTCCTGATGGCCGCGGGCAGCAAATACGTGCAGATGGGCAACGGGCTGGGCGCCTGCCTGTTCGGCCTCCACCTGGGGAACAAGCTCCCCCTGGTGGATTACACCAATGCGGCCACCGGGTGGACCTTCTCGGCGGAAGACTACCTGATCGCCGGCGAGCGCATCCAGAACATCCGCCAGGCCTTCAATGCCCGGGAGGGACTCAAGCCCGCCGTGGACTTCCGGATGAACGCCCGCGCCACAGGAGAGCCGCCCTTGACGTACGGACCCGTCAAGGGCGTCCGCCTGGACCGTGAACGTTTGAACGGCGACTTCTGCCGGGCCATGGGCTGGGACAAGGCCACCGGAATCCCCACCGAATCCAAACTCCGGGAACTGGGACTGGAGGAGATCGCCAAGGCCCTCTGACCTCCGCGGCCCTCCGGGCCCGAGACCGGAAGATTACACGAAAAAAGCCGGGACACCCTCCCGGCTTTTTTCTCATGGCCTCACCACGGATCCCTTCACTGTTTCACCCGCCGTGGGGTTGCGGAGAATTCGTGCTGATCTTTTCCCTCGGTCCTGCCGATTTAGAAAAAGAGTTTTTTCCGGTTATTGACCTGGTGCAAACGGTGTTATTATAATCTGAAAAAATCAAAGAAAATCCAACCGCTCCTCACAAAGAACGGGATCATCCGTTGCGGCATGTTCTTTCCATCCAGGAAGTGAGCCCGGACCTGGCCCGGCAGGCGGGCCGGAAGTGCGTTCAACTGGGCACCCTGATATCCGCCGGCTTTCACGTTCCCAGCGGGTTCTGCATCCTCTCCTCGGGGTATGAGACCTTTGTGAAGGAGAACGGTCTCCAGGACAGGATCGAACAGTTCATCAAAAAGGTTTCGTCACAGTCCAAGCCGCTGCATCACCAGGCCGCATCCGAGATCCTGGAACTGTTTCAATCGGCGACCTTTCCCAGCCAGTTGCGGGACGAGATCCTGGAAGCGTACGGAACCCTCACCCGGGACCGATCGCCCGTCCCTTCCGTAGCCGTCCGGTCTTCCGGTTCTCAGGAAGACGGCGCCAACGCCTCGTTTGCCGGACAGTTCGAAAGTTTCCTGAACGTTCGAGGGGAAGAAGGCCTGCTCCATCAAATTAAATGCTGTTGGGCCGGGTTCTGGAAACCCTGGAGTCTTTCCTATCAGATGGACCGCCTGGGCACCAACGGATCCCCTGACATCGCAATCCTGGTCCAGGAAATGATCCTGGCGCGTTCGGCCGGGGTCCTCTTCTCCGCGGATCCCATATCCGGATCCAGCGACCAGATGGTGATCGAGGCCAGCTGGGGCCTGGGCGAGGCCATCGTGGAGGGGACCGTCAAGCCGGACCGCTTCGTGGTGGACACCCGGAGCCGGAAGATCATCGAGCAGACCGTTCAGGACAAGAAGTTCATGCGGGTTCTGGACCCAAAGAAACCCGGAGAGACGAAGAGGGTCAGGGTTCCTCAGAACAAGCAGTCGATCCCCTGCCTCACGGAAAAAGAGATCGAATCCCTGGTAAAAACGGGCAAGAAGGTGCACCAGTACTTCGGAACCCCCCAGGACATCGAATGGGCCTACCACAAGAACGTCCTGTACCTCCTCCAGGCCCGCCCCATCACCACCCTGCCCGACCCGTTCCAGGAGCCTCCGCGGACCGACCCGGAGGAACCGCAAAGCTGGTCATCCGAATTCGATTCCGAGACCGGCACGGACACGGAGTGGATGTCCACGACCATCCGGGATATGCTGCCGGGGACGCTTTCCCCGCTCACGATCTCCCAGATGAGCGCCCTGGAGTACGGATTTCAGAAACCCCAGGAGGAACTGGGCCTCCTGCCGCGCTCCGCCCCGGGTGAGAAGCCAAGGTTCCTGGGCTTCTTTTACAACCGGGCCCACCTGAATATGAGCCTGATCCGCTCGCTGATCCGCCAGGTTCCGCTTGTCTCTTCCGACAACCTGGAGAGACTCCTGGAGGCCGAATCTTCCCGGGGAAGGGGCAGGCCCTGGAACTACTTCCGTTTTGCCCGGGACATCCCCACGATGCTTCGGGTGGGGTTGCACGCGCTGGAGATCGTGCGAAAACGGGAACCTGCAGCCCTGGCGCTTCTCGAGTCCGGCCTGCGCGAATACGCGGAAGAACAGCAGCAGAACAGGATCCGTTCCCTGGATACCGGGGATCTGCTTCAGAAGCTGGACGACATCCAGAAGAAGCGGGCCGAGATCTATGCCATGCACATCACCGCCTCTCAGTTCGGAGATGTGACCTTCCAGCTTCTCAACCGCCTGATCCGGCGGTGGACCCGGGACGAGTACGGACACCTGGCCCCACAGCTCATATCAGGATCTTCTACCCCTCTTTTCGCCAAACCGATCGCCGAGCTCTGGGGGCTTGCACAGAAGGTCCGAGGGGACCCGAAGCTGGAGCAGTGCTTTGAGGCAAAGTCGATCCAGTCCGGCTGGCATCGGCTCGTGTCGGACCGGAGCCGTTCCTCCCGGCAGTTCGTCGATGCGTTCCAGACATTCCTGTCCCAGTACGGGTACCGGAGCCGGTACGGCGCGGAGTTGATGCGTCCTTCCTGGGACGAAGAACCGATCTTCATCCTTTCCATGGTAAAGCTCTACTCCCGTTTGCTCCTGACCCTGAACCCCTGGGAGATGGAACGGGAACAGACTCAGCGAAGGATGGACATCCTGCGGGAGTTGGAATCTCATTTGAACCCGCTGTCCAAACGGATGCTCAACGAACTTCTCAAGCTGATGCACGCCCTGATCCCGTTTCGACAGAACATGCGCGCGCTCTCCCTGATGCAGGCACACCTGTCGCGCCGGGTGACCCAGCAGATGGAAAAACGGCTGCTCCAGGCGGGGGCCCTCGCCGGCAACCACGATGTATATTTTCTCACCATGGAGGAGTTGAACGATCTTCTTGCCGGCGTTGCCCGAGGATCTACGGGATCGAGTCCCCTGGCATCCGAAGCGAGAAAGCGGGTGGAAAAACGAAAGCGGGAGTTCCGGAACAACCTGGAGGTGCGTCTGCCTGAACAGTTCCGGGGCCGGCCGGAACCGATCCGCGACCCGATCCCCGGCGGGGACCGAAAAACAGAGAAACGGCTCCGGGGGATCCCCGCGAGCCCCGGAAGAGTCACGGGACAGGCCAGGCGGATCACGGATCCGGTACGGGACGTGCAAGTCCGTCCCGGGGAAATCCTGATCCTGCCCGGGATGGACCCGGGATGGACCCCGTTGTTCCCGGCGGCCTCCGCCATCGTCGCCGAGCGGGGGGGGGTCCTTTCCCACGGATCGATCCTGGCCCGGGAATTCGGCATCCCGGCCGTCACAAACATTTCCTGCGTCACGCAGGCCATCCAGACCGGCCAGGTGATCACCGTAGACGGGGAACGGGGAGAGGTATGGCTATGACGATGCCGGCGGGCCTCCTCCGGCTTTTGGTTCCAGTGGTCTTCTGGGCTCTTTTTTTTCCTTCCGTGGCCCCGGCCTCCCCCCGCGCACAGATCGTGGTCCCTGACACGCTTTGTCTTCCCGGGGAAGAAATCTTCATCGGGGCCTATCTGACCCGGGGCGGTCTGCTGGGGATCGTACGGCCCGGCATCCAGGGGGAACTGCTGGAATTCTTTGATGCCGAAGGCCGGCGGCTGGCGGCGATGCTCACGGACGCCACGGGATACGCTCGGCTGGCCTACCGGGCTCCCCGTCACACGGGGATCGTGACCGTGGAGGTCCGGCTCTCAAAAACCGATCGGTTGAGCGCAAAACCTGCTCCAGGTCATGTTTTTGTACGAAACAAAGAACATCCTCTTTTCTTCGTCACCGTGGAGGACGCTCTCTTGCAGCAGAAAGGGGCCGGCGGCCTGCTCGCCGGACGGTTGGAGACTGCCGGGCCGCTGCCCGCCTCCAAGGAGTTCCTCACCCGGGCCAACGCCTGTTCCACCCTGATCTATCTCACCGGCTTTCCCCGGAAACGGTTGAACGAGATACGCCAGTGGCTGACCGACCATTCGTATCCCGAGGCCCCGCTTCTCCTGCTGAAATCCACACCGGATCCGAAGAACCCCGCAGGCCCTGTTCTCAGTACCGACCTGTTCTCCACCCTGCGGAACAAGCCTGCGGATCCGGCGGTTCTGGTCACCGGAAACCCCGGTCTGGCCTCCCTTGCCTCGAAGGAGCAGGTGGAGGTCTACCTGCTGGAGAAAAACGGGGCCACCGACCCCCCGGCGGAGGATCAGGAGAAAGGATCCGGAATCAGGACAGTGGCGGGCTGGAAGGAGGTCTCCCCTCCCTGCAACCGTCCGTAGTTTTTTGAAAGCAACCCTGTTTTCAGGTACACTGCCAAGCGTACCGCCACCCATCGCATCCCCGCACCGATCCCGTTCCGGCACACCCCGGAGCACAGACAGAAAGATACGGGCAGGCTGTTCAATGAAGGATACCAATCCCCTGGTTTCCCTGGCACCTTGCGCGGACTACAACCCGGCGAAGGTCCTGGAAGCCACCGAGAGCGCCCTGGAGCCCTTTGGCGGGGTCCCGGGTATCGTCTCCCCGGGCACCCGGGTCCTGGTTAAGATCAACCTCCTGAGCGACACTCCGCCGGAACAGGCGGCCGTCACCCACCCCTCGGTGACCCATGCCCTTGTTCACCTGCTCAAGAAGGCCGGCGCCGAGGTGATCGTGGGAGAACAGTCCGGGCCTGCGGAGAAAGGGGTCACCGATCGGGCGTTCCAGGTTTCCGGAACCCTGGATGTGTGCCGCCAGGAGGGAGTGGAGGCAGTCCCCTTTTACCGGCGGGGGTTCCGGGGGGTACATTGTCCGGACAACCTTCACCTGAAGGAGCTTCACCTGCCGGTGGACCTGCTGGAGGCCGACGTGGTCATCGGCATCGCAAAGCTGAAAACCCACGTCCAGTCCCTGTTTTCCGGAACAGTGAAGAACTACTTCGGCTGCCTGCCCTTAAAGCACCGGCAGGCTGCCCACCGGCTGGCCCGGTACCGGCCGTTCTGTGAAGCCCTGGTGGATATCTACAACGCGGTCCGTCCCTCGTTCACCCTGCTCGACGGAATTGTGGGGATGGAGGGACGGGGCCCGAACGGCGGAACCCCCAGGAAGCTGGGGTTGATCCTGGCCGCCAGGGACCATCCCGCATGTGACGCGGTGGCCATGCGTCTGATCGGGCTGGATCCGAAAGGGTACCCTGTCCTGGAAAACGCCCGTTCCAGAGGCCTGGGAGAAAACAGGATCCGTCGTATCCGCGTGGTAGGCGGCGATCCGGATGCGTGGAAAACCCGGTTCGAACCTCCCCCCCGTTTCCTGCTCAACCCCCCGAAATTTCTGGCCCGTGCCGTGACATGGATGCAGGTGAAAAAACCCCGTATCGACCCGGATCGGTGCCAGGAGTGCGGATTCTGCGAAAAAAGCTGCCCGGTGGGCGCCATTTCCATGAGCCCGAAAGCCTTCATCCGGGAGAACGCCTGTATCGAATGCCTCTGCTGTATGGAAATGTGCCCCCATGACGCGGTCTACGAAGATGCGCCGCTGGTGGCCCGATCCCTGAAAAAAACCAAGGATTTCGTCCTGCAACGGCTGGGATCCGGTAACCGTTCCGTGTTTTGACCTTGAACCCCGTACACAAAGGAGTGAGGAGAAATGAAGAACCTGCAGGAGATGGTAAATGACCCGGAAATGTACGAAGCCGTACTCAAGGACAGCGCCCGGGTCCTGGATGAGGAAGTGGCCAAGAAATCCGGCATCTCGGGTCTGGCCATCAAGGGGGCTTTCAAGCTCCTGAAAAGCGTGAAGCAGGGCAAAGCACTTCGCAAGGTGCTGGAGGCGCTCATGCCGGAGTTCATCAACAAGCTGGACCCCTATTTCCAGCGGTACCAGACGGAAGGAAAAGGGAAGAGATGGAGTCAGTTCATCAGCCCGTATTATGAAACCCTGTCCGATGATTTTCTGGCGGTCACCGATGCCAAGGCGCGGGAGAGCGATAACGCTCAGGTCCGGAAAACCTACGAAAAACTTCGTCCCAAAGCTCGGAAAGAGGTGGTGGCCTCCATGCCGTCTCTTGCCAGGATGATGGAAAAGTACATCCAGTAATCCCGCTTTCGCCGGGACAGGTGCCTCAAAGGGTGCTTCTCGTTCGCAGGGCTACGATCGGCGGAGGCGCCTTTTCAGCAATTCCTGCAAGCGCAGAACGGCATCCGCATACCCGTCCAGAAGCCGGGTGGGACGCTCCCCCGCCTTCTTCCAGAGCAGGTACCCGCCCAGGCCACCCATCACCAGGTTGGGAATCCAGGCCCCCAGCATCACCGGGATGGTTCCCGCCAGGATCAGAAAGGTCCCCAGCTGTAAAAGAACGTAGTACAGAAGAACGACCCCGATGCTGAGGGAAAACCCCGTGTAGCGAACGGCGCGCTGGGAGAGCAGGGAGAGCGGAATGCCGATCGTGCAGAAGATCAGCGTGCCGAAGGGAAGCGCAAACCGTTCGTGGAAGTTCAGGAGAAGCTTTTTCGTATCTTCCCCTTTCTCGGCACGTACCCGGATCCGCTCCTGCAGTTCCGGAAGGGTCAACTCCTGTACGTCGGGTTCCTGGGTCCTGTCCGAGGAAAAAAACCGGGTCACGTCGATCTGCAACCAGTAACGATCAAAACTCGCAAACTGGAACGTTTCCTCGGAAGGCACGCGTCGCTGCAACGTCCCGTTGTTCAGTTCCAGGAAGATCCGTCCCCGCTGCTTGTCCCCATGGATCCCGCCTTCCTCTGCAAAGTAATACACGGCCCCCCCGGGGAAGTTCAGATCCTTGATGAGGATGCCGTCGAAGCGCTCCCGCTCGGTGTCCAGATGCTCGATGTAGATCACATGTCCCGGAAGATCGTCGAAGAACACGCGCTCCTTCATTCCAAAAAAGACGTTCTGGGTGGCCATGGTGATGATGATGGACTGGACCCCCCGGGTGGCCAGAGGCCCGGCCCAGGTCGTGAGAAACAGGGAGAGGGCCGCCACGAAGGCACCCACGAGGTACACGGGGGGGAGCAGCCTGTACAGGCTCATGCCCGCGGCTTTCAGGGCGTACAGCTCATTGTCCGCGTGGATCCGGCTGAAGGTGAGCAGCACCCCGAGCAGGAGGGCGGTGGGAAGGGTCAGGATGAAGAAATTGGGCAGCAGGCACCCGAACAGCCGGACCACGTCCAGGAACGGAACCCCTTTCCGCACGATCCACTCCACGATGAAAATGATTTTCTGCATGAGCAGGATCAGGGTGAAGGTGAGCAGCCCCACGAGGAAGTAGGGGATGATCTCACGGAGCAGGTATCGGTACAGAGTCCAGGGCATGGGGGGTCCGTTCTTCCTCCAGGCTCGTGGCGTTGCGGTAAACGATCGCGGTGTGGGCCGGCCAGGGACTGCGGCGCCGGTATGGCTGCGAGCCGTCCCCTCTCCGGATCGGGCAACGGAGAGGATCTCATTCTACTGTACGTACGGAAACGCGTCCACCGCCCCCACCTCCGCGATCCTCCCGCGTCCGAATCCCCGGCGAGGACGAGGGGACCTCCTCAGGGCCCGCCAACCATGGTTGAGTCCCCCCTCTTCTCCAACTCGTACAGCTTGGAATATTTGACGAACTCGTGCATCCCGGAGAGAACACAGGCGATCAGCCCCGGAAGCCCATCCAGAAATCCGCGCTTCAGAAAAAACTGCTTCACGAAAAGGACCAGCGGGCTCCCCAGCAGCCGAAGGAAAGAAAAGGATCGCCCGGCGCGAAGCAGGTCCCGGGCACCCAGCGTGGTATAGCGCTGAAGGGTTCGGATGTGCTCTTCGATCGAGGCGAACGAATAGTGAGCCAGGGGGGCGGACAGCCGGCCCTCCGGACCGTCCAGGAAAAGGCTTTCGTGGACCGATTCCTCTCCCCACGTGACCTGTCCCGTCCGGAACAGGCGCAGTTTTCGGTCGGGATACCACACATGTCTCAAAGGCCGCCCCAGGTACCAGCTCACCCTCGGAATGCGGTACCCCGCCCGGTCCGGCCGGCCAGCCAGCAGTTTTCGGATCTCCGCGGCCAGTTCCGGGCTCACCACCTCGTCCGCATCCAGGCTCAGCACCCACGGACAGGTGACCAGATCCAGGGCCAGGTTCTTCTGCCGCCCGTACCCCTGCCATTCCCGCTGGACCACCTTGTCGGTATATTGCCGCGCGATCTGCGGTGTCCGGTCCGTGGAAAATGAATCCACCACCACGATCTCATCGGCCCACTGGACGGCGGACAGGCTTTTTTCTAGAATTGCTTCTTCATTGTAACAGATCATGGCTACGGACAACCGGTTCATGAAAAGCCTCCGGTTTCGGGTTCAGGATGGTTCGATCGGTTCGCCTGAGAAGCGAAGGCCTTGAACCCGGCGAATAGAAGAGGGTGAACTCAATGATCTTCTTTACGTGTCCTGCGGACCTCTCCTGAAAACCTTTTCCGGCAGGTTTTCCTGGATATCACACTAACAGGATCTCGAGAGAAAAAACAGGAAAGGGGCCCCGGCACGATGCACGGAAAAAAGATCGTCCTGTTCCGGACGGACAGGGTCGGTGACCTGGTCCTCTCCCTGTCTGCAGTGGAGGCACTGAAGTCCCGCCTGCCGGACGCACGGATCGACATGGTGACCTCGCCGGCCACCGCCAGCCTGGCAAGGTTGCAGCCGAACATCTCGCGGGTCCTTCCCCATGTGTACAGGGGCCCCCCGGGCCTGGTTTCGCTGGTCCGGATCCTGGCCGGCTCCGGATACGATATGGCCGTTCACCTGTACCCCCGCCCGATCCTGGCCCTGGCCACGTTCCTGGCCCGCATCCCACGGCGCGTGGGCACGGCCTACCGTGCCTACTCCCCGCTCTTCAACAAGCGGATCCCCGTGCATCGAAAAACGATGATCCAACACGAGCGGGAACTCAACCTGAAACTCATCGAATTCCTGGGCATTCCGTCCATGGAATTCGACACCGGCATCCGGGTGCAGGCGTCGGCCCGGGAGCGGATCCGGGACCTCCTGGACAGGGCGGGGCTCGGCCCGGCGCATCCCCCGTTCGCGGTCCTCCACCCCGGGTCCGGAGGATCCTCCCTGAACTGGCCCGTGGAACATTTCGCGGCCCTGGGGAAGGGGTTGGCGTCCTCGGGATGGCCGGTGGTGATCACCGGGACCGAGATGGACCGGCCGCTGACCGAACAGGTGCTCTCCGGCACGGGAGACCGCGCTATCAACATTTGCGGCCGATTGGATCTTCCTCATTTGGCCGCCCTGCTTTCCACGGCTGCCCTCACCGTCTCCAACTCCACCGGCCCGCTTCACCTGGCCGACGCGCTGGGGGGAAGGGTGATCGGCCTCTACAGCCGTCATGTCTTCGCGTCCCCCCGGAGATGGGGGCCCTGGAGCCAGCCCGAAAACGTCTTCATCCCGGCGGGTCCGCCGTGCCGGAACTGTACAAGGGACCGGTGCCGCGAGTACAACTGCATGGCCTCCATACACCCGGAAGAGGTGCTGGAAAAGGCCTGCAAAATCCTTAACGAACGATGAGGAAAATTCGGTCTGGTGAGGGATGGGTTTATTTTTGGGGATCAAATCTTTCCGCCTGAAAAAGGCCCCGTACACATCTCGTTCTGTCGGAGCGTTCCTGCTCCTCGATCAGGGTCCTGGTTCGTTCGGAGACAGGCCGAACCGCGTGGTGGAGATGGTAGACCACGGCTCGGTTCAGCAGGGGATAGAAACGTAAGGAAGAACGGATAAGCCGCAGTTCGATGTCTCTATCCTCATGACCGTAAACGTTCCAATCCTCATCATATCCGTTGACCCGTTCATAGGCTTTCCGTGGCAGGCTGTATTTCACCCCCATCAACTTGCGAGCACGTGGATGAAATAGCCGGGCCAAAAAGGGGTGCAACCGTACCCCCAGAATCAACCGCTTCGTCTCCCCGCTCAAAGCACTTTTCAAAATCGGGCCCGTGAGCGTTTCCAATTCTCCATCCATAACCTGCTTCCGAGTGAGTTGCCGGGAAAGGCAAGGCCCCAACTTCACACGTCGCCCACACAACACGTGGCGTTCATCTGCAGCCAACATATGGTCAGACACCCACGCTGAATGGGGAATAGAATCCCCGTCGAGAAAAATAAGGTGACCCCCCCGAGATCGCCGAACCGCTTCGTTAACGATCCTGGATTTTCGGTACCCACGGTCGATTTGCCAAACGTGCAGAAGCTTGCACGCCAACCCTTGTCTCCAGGATGAGATGAGATCACTCGTCTCTTCAGAAGATCCATCATCCGCGATCAGGACCTCTCCAGGGGTTCGGTTCTGACGAGACAAGCCACAAAGAGCGAGATCCAGCCCTCGCGGATCGTTGTATGTTGCCACAATAACGGAGTACATCGTTGTCGTTCCTGAGATACAGAATATTTTTTCAGATCGGGTTGCTCACCTAGAAAAGATTTTGCATAAACAAGATTCCTTCTTCCACCAGGGCGGGAGATCTCGATTCTCTTGCCCATCACGAACTTCACATGGGCCTGCCCAGGTCTGCCCATCTGCTTTTCCCCGGCGAACTTCTCCCGGATGGAGTTAACCTTTCATCCTGCTTTTCCGCACCTGATCCTGGATCCAGGGGTAGGTCCGCGCCATCCCCTCCCGGAGGGGGAAACGGCTCCTCCAGCCGGTGGACTCGATCCGTTTGTTGCTGAAGTTCCGGGACCGCACACCCACGGGACCCTCAACGTAACGGACCTGAAACGTTTTTCCGGAAACCTCCGCCACGGTATCCACCAACTCCTTCACGGTGGCGTACTGGGGGCATCCGATGTTGACCGGCTCATGAAGGTCGGACTGCATCAGCCGTGAGATCCCGTCCAGCATATCGTCGATATAGGTATACGAGCGCACTGCGGACCCGTCCCCCCACACCTCCACGACTCCCACCTCGTCGGTCTCGGCCCCCTTCCGGCAGATGGCGGCGGGTGCCTTTTCCCGGCCCCCGGTCCAGGTGCCTTCCGGGCCGTAGCAGTTCTGAAAGCGGGCGATCCGTACCTGCATGCCGGTTTTCCTGCCGGTGACCATGGCCATCCGCTCCGCGTAGAGTTTTTCCCAGCCGTACTCGTTGTCGGGAAAGGCCGGATACGCTTCGTCCTCCGTCATCTCGGGTTCGTCCGCGGTCATGTCCCTGTAGACGCAGACGGAGGAGGAGAAGAAATAGCGCCCGATTCCGGCCCGGGCGGCTGCGTGGATCATGTGGAGGTTGATGAGGGCGTTGTTGCGCATGATTTCGCACTCCGCCGAGTGGATGAACCCCATCCCTCCCATGTCGGCGGCCAACTGGTATACCTCGTGGGGCGATCCTTCACGCAGCCGCAATGCGGCTTCGCAGTTCTCCGGAATCCGCAGGTCCAGGCACTGAAAATCGTCCGCCGCCGTCTCGGAGAATTCCGGCGGATGGAGGTCCACGCCACGCACCCATCGACCCCGCTGCTTCAGATCCCGAACCAGATGGCTCCCGATGAAGCCTCCCGCCCCGCACACCACCGCCTGTTTCTCTCCCATGCCACCCCCCTGCCGCCGCTCAATAGCGCTTCACGACCCCGTAACCTTCCCGCTCGCACAGCATCTGCTTCCGCACATCCCTCAGGTCCTCCTGGACCATCAGGCGCACCATCTCATCGAAGGTCACCTCGGGCTTCCATCCCAGTTCCTCCCGCGCCCGGGTGGGATCCCCCAACAGAAAATCCACCTCTGTAGGACGGAAGTACCGGGGATCGATCTCCACGAGGACAGCGCCGGAGTCCTCGTCCCGCCCCTGTTCCTCCACCCCCTCCCCTTCCCAGCGCAGCCGGATCCCCACCTCCAGGAACGCTTTCTCCACGAACTCCCTCACGGAGTGGGTCTCCCCGGTGGCGATCACATAATCCCCCGGGGTCTCCTGCTGCAACATCATCCACATGCCCCGGATGTAATCGCCGGCAAACCCCCAGTCCCGCTTGGAATGCAGGTTCCCCAGGAACAGCTTCTTCGCCAGCCCCATCTTGATGCGGGCCGCGGCCCGGGTGATCTTCCGGGTCACGAAGGTCTCGCCGCGGAGGGGGGACTCGTGGTTGAACAGGATGCCGTTGCAGGCGAACATGCCGTAGGCTTCCCGGTAGTTCACCGTGATCCAGTAGGCATAGACCTTGGCCACGCCGTACGGACTCCGGGGGTAAAACGGGGTGGTCTCCTTCTGTGGAACCTCCCGGACCTTTCCGTACATTTCGCTGGTGGAGGCCTGGTAAAAACGGGTCCGTTCCTCCATGCCCAGGATCCGGATCGCCTCCAGGATCCTCAGGGGGCCCAGCGCGTCGGCGTTGGCGGTGTATTCCGGGGTCTCGAACGACACCTTGACGTGACTTTGAGCGGCCAGGTTGTAGATTTCGTCGGGCTGGGTTTCCTGGATGATGCGGATGAGGTTGGTGGCGTCGGTCAGGTCCCCGTAATGAAGGAAGAAACGCACCTGCTCTTCGTGGAAATCCTGATACAGGTCATCTACCCGGGTGGTGTTCAGGGAGGAGGCGCGCCGCTTGATTCCGTGGACCTGGTACCCCTTGCGCAGGAGAAATTCGGCGAGATAGGCACCGTCCTGTCCTGTGATTCCGGTAATCAACGCTTTGGGCATGGGGGTCTCGCCCTCTTTCCACAGGTTCAATCAAAGGCGTGCATGTGTCGTCCCCCGTCCCAGAGCACGAAGAAGTCCCTCAGGATCTTGTTGGATTTGTAGATCTCTCTGGACTGAAGCATCTTGTCCACGATCTCGTTCAGTGCCTCAAAATCCTTTCGTACCTCCGCCAGGGTCAGATTCCGGATATGGGCCGTGCTGGGAAGGGGATAGGTCTGCTCGATCATGTGCTCCGCTTCCACGAGGATGTTGGCGGCGTGCATGAGTGACGCGATCTTCACGCGGAGCCCGATCTCATGTTCATTGGCATGGATCTTCTCGGAGGCATCGTCGGATCTCTTGTACAGTTCGTCCCAGCAGTACTTGGCCGCCCGGAGTTCGGCGGCCACGATCTGGAACAGTCCTTCATACTCCACTTCGGACTTCATGAGACTCTGCGCGCGCAGAATATCTGCAAACATGTCTTTCACGAAATGGTCCATGTTTTTTTTCACGTGGAGCTTCATGACACTCTTTCCTTTCGTTGTTCTCTCGCGTGACCCGAACACGGTCCGAGTCCGAGCGGGGTTTCGGAAAAGGATAGCACAGGTATATAATGAAAAGCCACACCGGGAACGCACTCCCCCGGTCCGGGAGGCGCTTCCCGGACCCCGGCAACGGGGGTCCGTTTCGCCGGACGTCACCAACCTGTCGCGGAAGGCCGGTATGTTCAAGATCGGATCGCTGGAAGTCTCCAACCCCCTGGTCCTGGCGCCCATGGCCGGTTACACCGACACGGCTGCCCGCAGAACGGTGCGCAGGAACGGTGCCGGCCTTGTGTTCACCGAGATGATCAGCGCCGCCGGCCTGGTCCGGGCCGCCGGAAAGACCCGGACGCTGATGTCGTTCCACCCGGAAGAACTTCCCCTGGGTTTCCAGATCTTCGGAAGCGACCCCGCGGAGATGGCCGAGGCCGCGCGGATCGTCCGGGCCGGAGGGGCCTCTCTGGTGGACATCAACCTGGGCTGCCCGGTGAAAAAGGTCTGCCGCAACGGAGCGGGATCCGCGCTTCTCCGAGACCCGCTTCGCACGGCACGAATCCTGGAAGCGGTTTGCCGTTCCGTGGATTGTCCGGTGACGATCAAGATGCGCCTGGGATGGGACAGCGGACACGCCGGGGCGTATCGGGAGATCGCCCGGATCGCGGATGCCAGCGGCGTGCAGGCGATCACCCTGCACCCGCGGACGCGGTCACAGGGGTTCCAGGGCCATGCCGACTGGGACTGCGTGGCTCGGCTCAAGGAGGAAAGCCGGATCCCGATCATCGGCAGCGGGGACATCGCGACCCCGCAGTCTGCCTGTGAAGCCTTGAAAAGCGGTGGTTGCGACGCGGTGATGATCGGCCGGGCCGCCCGGGGAAACCCGTGGATCTTTTCCCAGACGCTGGAACTCCTGGCCGGCAGAGATCCGGAGGCGGTCACGGCGACGGAACGATATGGAACCGTACAGGAGCACCTGGAATGGATCCTGGCCCACTACGGCAGCGAACCGGGCTGGAAGAAGGCCCGCTTTCTGCTGCTGTTCTACGCCCGGGGCCTTCCCGGGTCCGGAGCGTTCCGCCAGCGGATGTTCCGCATCGAGGGGGAACATGACCTCCGGTCGCTTCTGCGCGAGTTCTTTCTCGCCCCGCAGGCCCACGCATCCTGATCCCCGCGCCGCCTCATCACGGCGCGCACAACGTCTCGTCATTGATCCCGGACACCCCCACCATCCACCCTTCCCGAACCTCCGTGAACTCCAGCAGCTGCAGCGACTGGTGCCCGGCCACCGATTCCCCGCCCACACAGATGCGGGTCCCCTGACCGATCTGACCCGCCAGGAACGCCCATTCCAGGATATAGTCCCCCCCCTCCCCGAAGGTCAGAACGGGTGCCGAGATCCCCTCCACATCCTCCGGCCGACGGCCGTTGTACAGGGCCACCAGACGGTCCACAGGAAGGATGTTGGGCAGGATGGACACCTGCACCGTCAGGTCCTGGGTCGGTTCGAGAAGGGTGGCGTTCTGCGGCGCGACCTGTTTGTTGATCGGCCCCGTGGACACGGCGCTGGTCACGGTGAGGGTGTATGCGCTGGCGGTCTCGTCCGGCTCCATGTTCACGCCCAGGGCGGAGAACAGACGGGGGTCCTCGCTCGATGGTTCCCGGGCGAACAGCAGGGCGACATCTTTCACGGGATCCACGGCCGTGGGTTCCATGCGGATGATCTCCCAGGGATCGGCGGGAAACCGGCCGGAGGCGTCCATCGCCCAGGGGGTCTCCACTCCGCAAACACAACGGGCATCGTTGAACGCCTCCAACGCCTCTTTCGGAGAACAGCCGCAAAGCTGGGAAGACGCTTCCGGCTGCCCGGTGTTATCGGAGGCGATCCCCCGGAGGCAGACGCTTTCCGAGGCCGGCAGCAGGCCATTGCCGTTTCCGTCCAGGACGGGAAACAGTTCCAGGAAGCTCAGCGACGGCGGCGACGACGTGGTCGGAGGGAGAAAGGGGAATTCATACTCGTTCGTCGTAAACTGTCCGCGCATGTCGTATGCCACGACCTCGAGCCGGTTCAGCACGGATCCATCGGTTTCCCCGTCCTC
>CAYTRL010000059.1:0-19009 GCA_964439795.1 uncultured Thermodesulfobacteriota bacterium | reverse complement strand
TGCGGCCACGTGCCGGCCCACAGCCTGCCGCGCGCGGTCTGGAGCGAGTGCGTCTGCGTGACGCCGTGGGGCCTGCGCGCGAGACACAGCCACTTGCCTTCGCCCTCGTACCGACAGTAGCTCTGGTGCGTGGCTCCCCCAGATCTTTGTGGAGATCAAGTCCACGCTCGATCCCGAGGGCGGAGAGCAGGATATCCGGGACTTGAAGCCTCTGGCGGAGACCCCGCGGGAGCTTTCGCTGGCGTGGATGCTCGGGGTCGCCGCCTTCCTGCTGATCGCCGGAGCCCTCGTCGCCTGGATCGTTCGCCGGCGCCGGAAGCAGGAGACGGCGGTACTCCTTCTGCCTCCGGACGAGCGGGCACGCAAGGAACTGGCGGATCTGGAAGCCACCGGGATCCTGGAGGAGGAACGCTACCGGGAATACGTGTTCGGCCTGTCCCTGATCTTTCGAAGGTTCCTCGAGTGGAAATATCGGATCTCCGCGGTGGAACAGACCTCAGAGGAGATCATGGCCCGTCTTCGAAAGGGCAAGGTCCTGGAAGAAGAGCTGAAGAAGATGACCCGTTCCTTCCTGGAGGAAACCGATCCGATCAAGTACTGCGGGCTGGATCCCCGGGGGGAGGAAACCGGAGCGCTGCGTGAGCGGTTCCTCCGCTTCCTGGACCGCTCCGCCCATCTGGAGGAACAACAGGTCCTCTCCGAGGGCGCCTGAGGGTTCGATAAAGTTCACCACGAGGAAGGCCGGTGGCTGAACCGGTTTTTCCCTTGCATGCAGGAGGTAGATTTCATCCATGTTCCGATTTGAAGACCCCTGGTTTCTGCTTTTAGGGTTGATGACCATCCCGATCCTTTTCCGGTACGGAAAGAAAGACCGCAGTGCCTCGGTCCGGTTCTCCAACGTGGCGCCTTTTCACAACATCTACGCCACCCGGGCGGCCGTAACCCGCCACATCCTGGTGGTGCTCCGGGTGGTGGGGATCCTGCTCCTGGCCGTGGCCCTTGCCAGGCCCCAGTCGGGAGAGAAGGAGACCGAGATCCAGACGGAGGGTGTGGACATCATGCTGTGCCTGGACACGTCGGGGAGCATGCAGGCCCTGGACTTCCACCTGGACGGCAAGCGCGTGGACCGGTTGGCTGTGGTCAAGAAGGTGGTCCGGGACTTCATCGAAAAACGGCGGGACGACCGGATCGGCATGGTGGTGTTCGGTGCGGAAGCGTTCACCCAGTGTCCGCTCACCATGGACTACGGCGTTCTGCTGAGCTTTCTCGACCGCCTGGAGATCGGCATGGCGGGGGACGCCACCGCCGTGGGGTCCGCCCTGGCCACCAGCGTCAAACGGCTCAAGGACGTACCGGGCAAGAGCAAGATCATCATCATCCTCACGGACGGGCGGAACAACGCCGGGAAGGTCTCCCCCATCACGGCGGCGGAGATCGCCAAGACCTATCACTGCAAGGTCTACACCATCGGGGTGGGGGTGGAAGGCAAGTCCCCGTTCCTGGTGCAGAGCTTTTTCGGAAAGGATTACGTGTACCAGCAGGTGGATCTTGACGAGAACACCCTCCGGGAGATCGCTCAAGTCACGGGCGGGGAGTACTTCCGGGCCACGGATACGGCCAGCCTGGAAAAGATCTACGACCAGATTAACCAGATGGAAAAGACGGAGGCCAAGGTCAAGGAGTACATGGAGTATGAGGAGTTGTTCCATCGTTTCGCAATCCCGGGCCTGCTGTTCCTCCTGCTGGAATTCGTCCTCGTGAGCACCCGCTTCCGGAAAATACCGTAAGAAGACTTTGAAAGGGTTCTTTCCCATGAAGTTCGGAGACCTCGAATACCTGACCCTGCTCTGGATCCTGCCGGCCATGATCCTGCTGGCCGTGTACGCCTTCCGGAAAAAAGACCAGTTGCTCCGTCTCTTCGCGGACACGGACCTGTGGGACCGGCTCATGCCCGAGTCGAGCCGGAGGAGGCAGGTCTTCAAGTTCCTGCTTCTGCTGGCCGGCGTGAGCCTGCTCCTGACGGCACTGCTGAGCCCGCGCTGGGGCTTTCACTGGCAGGAGGTTCAGCGCCGGGGCGTGGACATCCTGGTGGCCGTGGACGTTTCCCGGAGCATGCTCGCCGAGGACATCAAGCCCAACCGGCTGGAGCGGGCCAAGCGGGAGATCACGGACCTGGTGAGCATGCTGGAAGGCGACCGGATCGGCCTGATCGCTTTTGCCGGAGCCAGCTATCTGGAATGCCCGTTGACGCTGGATCACGGGGCGTTCAACATGTTTCTGGACTACCTGGACACGGACCTCATCCCCGTACCGGGCTCCAACGTGGGCGGTGCCATCAAGACCGCCATGGATTCGTTCGCTCCCGGCAGGCAGGCATCCAAGGCCCTGATCCTGATCACGGACGGAGAGGACCATCCGGGAGAAGCGGAGAAGATGGCCGAAGAGGCCAAGAAGAAGGGGATCCGGATCTTCACCGTGGGCATCGGCTCCCGGGAAGGCGCGCCGATCCCCCTGGAGAACGGGTCCGGCGGGTTTAAAAAAGACCGGAGCGGGGAGGTGGTCCTGACACGGCTCGACGACGCCTCACTGCAGAAGATCGCCCTGGCCACGGGGGGGAACTATGTACGGTCCGTCTCCGGTGACATGGACCTGAAAAAGATCTACGAGGAGATCCGTTCTAAATTGGAGGCCGGCGAACTGCAGACCAGCAAGCGAAAGAGATGGGAAGAGCGCTTCCAGTGGTTCCTGTTCGGGGGCTTTTTCCTGTTCTGCCTGGAGGCCCTTCTCTCCGAGCGCAAACGGCTGCCCGGACCCCGGGAACGCAACCGGCGCTTTCTTTTTCTGCGGTCGGCCGGGATGCTGGTCCCGCTGTTTGTCGGTCTGTTTCCCGGGTTGTCCGAACCGGCGGCCGCGGAGTCGGTGGCCGGCAAGATCCGCAAGGGAGAGAAAGCCTACCAGGAGGAACGGTACGACGAGGCGCTCCAGGAGTTCCTGGATGCCCAGGTGGAAAGCCCGGAAAACATCCTGCTGAAGTACAACATCGGTGAAGCCCAATACCGCATGAAGAACTACCCGGAGGCCGAGGCGGCCTTCCGGGACGTGGCCGCTTCGGGAGACCCGGTGCTGGAGGAACGATCCCTGTACAACCTGGGCAACTGCGCCTACCGTCAGGGAAAACTCGAGGAGGCCGTGGCCCACTACCAGCAGACGCTGGAGCGCGACCCCGAGGACGAGGACGCCCGTTTCAACCTGGAATTCGTGCGTGAAGAAATCAAGCGACGGATCAACGAAAACCAGGAGCGCCAGAAACAGCAGGAACAGGAGCAGCAGCAACAAGAGGGACAGAGCTGCCCCAACCCGCAGCAACAGGCCGGCTCGGAAGATTCCAAGGAAAAGCAGGAGTCTCAACAACAGCAGAAACAGGATCAGGGATCCCGGCAGGAGGAGCAGCAGCGGCAGGACGCCCGGCAACAACCCCCCGGGGAAAACGGGGAACCAAAACAGGAGCAACCGCAGGAACAGGCGGAACGGCAGGAACCCGGGCAGGAAGAGCAGGCCGCCTCCGCCGGAGAAAAACGGGAGGAACCCGAAGCGCAACCCGGGCAAGCGGCCTCCGCCGCGGCGGGAACCCCTGAAGCCGGGGAACGCATGAGCCCGGAGGAAGCCGAACGGTGGCTGAACTCTCTGGACGAGGAACAGAAAGACCTGGCCAGGCAACAGATCGAGAAAGCGCTGGGTCGGGGACGCCCGAGAGACGGAAAGGACTGGTAGGCCCGTGCAGGAAGGAGAACGCGAGGTCCCGACCGGATCCTATTCACTGTGCAGCGGATTTCAGATAGACTGCCCCCGAACAGAAAAACGCCGTCCGGCGGTCATGCATCGAGCAGTGTCCAAGGATTGAGAAGAGATGAACGCAAGCACCCCCCTCTGGTCCGGAAGAAAAAATCCGGTAAAAACCCGCCGCTTCCTGTCCCCTGAAGGGGGGTTCTGCCTGCTGTTGGTCGTGGTGCTCTTCCTCGCCTCGGCCCCTCCCTGCCTGGCGGAAGACCTGAAGGTTCGTGCATACGTGGACAAGGATGTGGCCACCCTGGAGGATCAGATCCGCCTTACGGTGTCCGTGTCCGGCGGCAAGGCGGGCTCCTCCCGGCGTGCCCCGCAACTGCCTCCTCTTCCGGACTTTCATGTGACGGAAGGGGGCTCTTCTTCCCGTATCGAGATCGTCAACTTCCGGAAGAGCTCGTCCGTTCAGCACACCTATTTTCTCCTGCCCAGGAAAGCCGGCATCTTCACCATCGGTCCGATCCGGGTAACCCAGGGCGGTAAAATCCACCAGAGTCGGCCGATCCAGGTGAGGATCCTGCCGCCGGATCAGACCCCGGAAGAGCGTCCCGCGGTTTTCATCACCCAGGAGGTGGATGAGAAAGACCCATACCTGAACCAGCAGGTGGTATACACCTTCCGGTTCTTTCAGCGCACACGGGTTGTGGAAGCCCAGTGGGAGGCCCCGGATTTCCAGGGGTTCTGGGTGGAGGAACTGGGGAAAGAAAGAAACTACGAGACGGTCCTGGGCGGCCAGCGCTATTCGGTCACCGAGATCAAGAGGGCCCTCTTCCCCCTGGAGTCCGGCCCGCGGCAGATACCGGAAGGCGTCCTCACCTGCAAGCTGTTGAGCCGGCAGCGACGTCCCCTGGGGAGCCGGAGCATTTTAGACGATGACTTCTTCTCCGGGACCCTGTTCGGCGGCATGGGCCGGACCGAAACGAAAATCCTGCGGGCCCCTTCCGTTCCGATGAACGTCCGACCCCTGCCATCCCAGGGACAGCCGTCGGAGTTCCAGGGGCTCGTGGGCAACTTCCGGATCCAGGCATCCGTGGGCGACCGGGATATCCGCAGGGGGGATTCCACCACGCTCACCATCACGGTTACCGGGGAAGGAAACCTCCGGGACCTGCTCACCGTGGGGCCCGAGGAAATCCCCGGGTTCAAGATCTATCCCGACAAGCCCAGCTTCGAACTCCGGGTCCAGGGAAGCCTGGTCGTGAGCACCCGCGTATTCAAGCTTGCCCTGGTTCCCCTGGAAGAAGGCACGCTGGAAATCCCTTCCGTGCAGATCGCCTATTTCGACCCGGACACGGAGGCCTACCAGGTAGCCCAGACCGACCCCATCCCGCTTTCGGTTAAAAAGGGGGAGGCTTCCGATTCCCTTCCCCTCATCACATCCCCGTTCGGATCCGGGCCCAAGTCGAAAATCCAGATCGTGGGCAAGGACATCCTGCCGATCCACACGGGCCGTGCCGGGGCCCGAGCGCAGGTGCCGGCCGGAAGAAGCCTGGCCCCCTATTTTCTGGTTTTGCTGGCCCCTCCCTTCGCCTATTTCCTCTGCTTCGCCGTAAAGAGGCGGAAGGACCGCCTGGCAGGTGATCCACACCTGGTCCGAAAGAAGGAGGCGAGACGACGGGCGGAGCGGGAACTCAAGGAGGCCCGCAAACGGATCGACGCACCGGGGGACAAGACCTTCTTCAGCTTCCTGTCCCGAAGCATCAAAGGCCTGATCGGGGACAAGCGCAACCTGTCAGCGCGGGCCTTCACCCCTGCGGAGATCCGGCGGTGTCTCGAGGAGGCGGGGATCGGCAAGGAAACGACGGAAAGCATCCATGCGTTTCTGGAGGAGTTGGAATACGGCCAGTTCGTTTCCGGCGCCGGCGAGGCCGGGCAGCGGGAAGCGCAGTTCAAGAAGACACGGAAGCTTGTGTCCCTGCTGGACAAAAAGCTTTAGCCCGCATCTTTCATGAACAATACCGAGAGGGAAAGAGAAATACTTATCTTCGTCAAAACAGCGGTTAGGGCCCTGTTGAAAAAAACCATTTGGAGCAGGCCGTTCAAAAGGTGCCAGATGCAAGGCGCCCCGAAGTCGAGGAACGGAGGCGTACTGTCTGTACGTTGGAGTGACGAGACGAGGGGGAACGCAGCAGATGGTACTTTTTCAACGGCCTGTTAGGACCTGCACCATGAAGCAAGATTTGATCCCCGTGGGGCGAACCCTGAAAGCCAGCAGCCAGCGGTTGAACTCGACTTCACTTGACGTCCCACCACGCCGGACCGGACGCCTCCTTTGTGTTGCGGTGCTGCTTCTTCTTTCCGTGCCTTTTCTCCGCACGGGACCGGCTCTGTGCCAGACGCAGGCGGTCCCTTCTGCGGGCCCCAAGGACATTCACGAACAGCTCGTGCTGGCAAACGAAGACTACCTGCAGGGCCGCTATGCCCAGGCGGCCCGCGGATACGAGGCCATCCTGGCCCGCGACCGAAGGAACGGACACGTATTTTACAACCTGGGGAACTGCTACGTGCGGCTCGGCCAGGTGGGCAGGGCCGTCCTGAACTACCGGAAGGCGCTGCTCCTCCTGCCCCGGGACGGCGACCTGAAGGCCAACCTGCAACACGCCCGCTCTCTGCGCCAGGACCGTACGGAAGAACGCCCCGCCTCTATCTGGCACACACTGGCGTTCTGGTACCATGCCATGAACCTCCGGGGGCTTTTCATCGCCTTCTGCGCCCTGAACCTGTTGTTCTGGTCCGCCCTGCTCCTGCGCCTCTTCCGGGACAGCGAGTGGGTCCGCTGGGCCATCGCCCTCTCCCTGATCCTGACCGTTCTGATGGGGGTGTCCACCTACCTGAAATACCGGGAAACATTCCGCAACCCGGACGGGGTGGTGCTCGAAGAAGAATCCCCGGTCCGCGCCGGATTCAGTCACAAGGACACCGTCCTCTTCGTACTGCACGAAGGTACCGAGTTCCGGATCCTCGGCCGGGAAAAGGGGTGGTGGAAGATCGAACTGCCGGACGGGAAGAAGGGGTGGATCCCCAGCCAGGCGGGGGGTGGCGTCTCCCTGGGACAACCGTAATCCGGCTAACAAGAAGCACCCGTCTGCGGCGTTGGGCTCGGTCCGTGCCGCTGCGACGACCTACAGGTCTGTCTCGCGACCCGCACCTTCGCCAGGCCATGTGCATCGGAGAAATTCCATTATGGTGTCTGTGCCGGCGAAGGGCGGGAACTGTATTGTCTCTCGGTTCGACCCTTCGCCAGGGCTTGCATACAGGCACTTCTTGCTCGCCGGAGTCAAAATTGAGTTATTCGTTTTCTGCCGGGCTTACCATAAGATCCAAAAATGATTATTTTGTAGATTAATAAATTATTGCTTTGTTTTGTATACCCAAGTTCGGAAACTGGCATACGTCCCCACCGGGCAGCGGTTCAGCAGGTTTTCATGGAGAGCACGGCGAACAGGACGGTACGGATCAGGATGGCTGCGTCCAGGAGCAGGGAACGGTTCTGGATATAGAAGATGTCGTAGGCCATATTGTCATGGATGGGCCGGTCACGGTCCGTGCTGATCTGCCAGAGCCCGGTGATCCCGGGGAGCACGCGGAGACGCTCCCGCTGCAGGTCGTTGTACTGCGCCACGATGAACGGCATTTCAGGCCGCGGCCCCACCAGGCTCATCTCCCCCCGCAGCACGTTGATCAACTGGGGGAGTTCGTCCAGGCTGGTGCGGCGGAGAAACCGGCCCACCGGCGTAATCCGCTCGTCCCGGGGGGAACAGGGGGAACGGTGATAGGCCGGGGTGTGGGCGTACATTGTACGGAACTTGACGATCCGAAACACCTTTCCGTCTTTACCCACCCGTTCCTGCCGGAAGAACGCCGGTCCGCGGGAGGTCAGCCGGATCAGCAGGGCGGTCGCCAGAAAGAACGGGGCGAGCAGGAGGAGGAGCGGCAGGGAGACGGCCGTGTCAAAGAGTTTCTTTCCCCGGCTGTGGGCCCTGCGCACCCGGATCTCCCCCGGGGCGAGCAGGGGGATGCCTCCGATTTCGGTCATCCGGGCCTGCGCTACAAAGGTCCCGTACAGATAGGGGGGAACTGTTGATTTCAGTTGCGGTTCTCTTGGATGCTCGCTCGAAGTTGCAGCCATCTCTTCCCGGTCCGCCTCGTGTTTGTAGATCCGCTTTTACCTTTTTGTATCGGTGCTTTCCGTGAAAAAGATAAGGGCCGTCACAGAAAAATACGGGCCACGGGAACCGACGCACCGAGCGGGGAGTTTTTTGTCCTATTTTTTTCTTGCATTCCAGGAAAGGACAAGATTACAATCAAGAAAAAAGGGGGGGGTATGGACTGGCTTTGACGTTGTAAAAGGTGGCCAGTCAGAGACCCTTTACTAGCCGGAGGTCGGGGGCGACCCGCAGCCGCCGCTCCGGACTATCTCTTAAAGGAAGAGAGAAAACGGGTTCCGCCGGCATAGGGATGCTATCGAGCCGGATTAAGAAAATACCCGTCCACACGCCGTCCATACCCCCCCCACTCCCCACCTCACATCGCCATGCACCTACATCCCCTCTCCGGTCTAAGAAAGAACTTTACGTGTGCGGTAACACCGCAGGAAGCCCAGGGCCGCAACCAGAGGCAGGAGGTCCATGAGGGACGGTTGCCGGTCGTGCGTCGCCGGAACGGCTGCGGAGCAGGTAAACAACGGCGGCGGGATGTCCTCATACGTGAAGTCCGCAAGGATGTTGGGCGGGTCCGAGACCGCATCCATGTTGTGGAGGGTAAAGCTTGACGGGTCTCCGGAGTAGTAGTTGGAATCGAAGACCGGGTTGTCCGGTCCGATCGGCTCATGGGCCGGAAGGGAGACAAAAACATCTCCCTCCATGAACAGGTCGGCATCCTCCACGGTGTGGATGTCGTTCTGGAGGTCGTACAGACCGTCGGCCTGCTCCAGCATCACTCGGGGGTGCCAGTCCTCCCGGTTCAGGTTCGGCAGACCGACCAGCCCCGTAATCTCCCCCAGCACACGGTCATCCACGTGCCACACGGCCAGGCCGGGATCCGTGACCAGCCCGCCGGCGTCAAAGGCGAAACCGCCGATGATCATGGGCTGCCGGTTCTCCACCAGGAAGTACTCTGTTTCCGAAACACCGATACGGTAGACGTTCCCCGTGGTCGCAGCGGGCTCCAGGGTCACACGCTGCGTCCCCGTGACCGGGATCACGTTGGCCCACCCGATGCGCATCCGGTCGTAGGCGTTGATCAGGGAGGTTCTTTCGTCCTCGTTGTAGTTTCTCGAATTGCCCATAAGGGTATAGGTGAGTCCCGCAGACGACTTGTCTTCGTCGTACATGTCGGCCCAGCCCAGCAGATGGCCGAACTCGTGCAGCGCTGTGTCCACATCCTTGAATGCGTTCACGACACCCACCCCACCGATCCGCACGCCGTCGTACTCCGTCGGATCGAACACGAACAGGGGGAACGCGATGGACCGGAACGGAGCGTTGACCAGCAACAGAACCCCGTCGGCCCAGCCGTCGGGAACACCGTCCGGCCCCAGCAGATCGTAGTCGGGCATGTAGATTCCCAGCTCCTGGATCGCGGTCCGGAGAAACCCCTTCAGGAAGTCGATGGCGGCCAGCACGCTGACCAGGTCTTCCACATCGAACGTGCAGGGGTCCGCGCCGGGGATGGGACAGTCCGGAACATCGATCCACGGCTGGAGAACCGTCTCCGGCGTGTACGCTCCCAGGGAAACAACGTCCCAGTAGTTCTCAAAGAAGTTGGGCCACAGCCCGTCGTTGAAGGCCGCATCCCACTTGCTCCAGGGCGGGTCTTCCTCCGTGAGGATGTTGACCCGGAGTACGAGAATGTTGGGGCTCCCCGTGCTGGGGACCTTTTCCGCTCCGATCGCGGCCCCGCTGTCGAAGTGATCGGCAAAGATGGCCCAGGCGGGTGTCACGGACAACGGCCCCATGGCAACGGCCAGGGCGACGATCCAGTTGCGCCATCGGTTCTTCATGGTGTGTCTCTCCAAGAGGTTTTTCAGGGGGCGGCCGGAGCAGTCGCCTCGACGGACGCTTGTCTATTCAGGATACGCCGGGGGAAAGAGGCGGGTCAACATCCCCTGGTAACCGGGGACCGTTACGATCCTCCCCGTCCGGGCCGGAACAGCATGATGCAGGCAGGCAGCACGAACAGGTCCGCCAGCAGCGCGCTGAGGAGCGTGGCGGCCGTGAGTGCGGCGAAACGTACGGTGGGGGGCAGGGAGGAGAAGCCCAGGACCCCCAGACCCAGCACCAGGATGACGGTGGTGTAGGCGATGGCCCTTCCCGCCCCCCGGAAGGCGCTCCGGATCGCCCGCTCCCGGTCTCCATGGGCTGCAAACTCCTCCCGGAACCGCACCAGAAAGTGGATCGAGTCGTCCACCGCGATCCCCAGCGAGATGGTGAACACCACGACGGTGGAAAGTTCCAGCTGGATCCCCAGCCATCCCAGGGAACCGTAGGTGAACAGGACCGGGATCAGATTGGGTATGGAACTCATCAACGCGATGCGCAGGGAACGGAACTCCACGGCGATCACCAGGAAGATGATCCCGCAGGCCATGAAGATGCTTCGAATCATGTCCCGCATGAGGTTGTCCAGGGTCTTGAAGGCGAACACGCCCACCCCGGTGATGTGGGACTGGAGGGGATGGCCGCGGTGTTCGCTTCCCTCCGGGAACTCCTCCCGGAGAATCTCACGGGCACGCCGGATGTGGGCGCCCATTTCACCGGAGTCGGTGGAACGGGTTCGCACGTCGATATTGCCCCGGGCATAGTCATCATCCACGAGACGGTCCAGCTCATCCTGGTTCCCGGACAGGGAATAGAGGAGCAGCAGCTGGGCCACGGCCTCCCGGGAGGAGGGAAGCTCCCGCTCCGAGGCCTCCCCGTGGAACGCCCACTTCATCTCCCGGATCAGGTCCGCCAGGGAAAGGCTCTTTCGCACGAGCGGCTCTTCCTCGATGCGGCGCTGCACGCGCCACATCTTCTCCAGAAACTCCGGATCCTTGAACAGGCCCGGGTCACCCTGGAAGGTCACGCTGTACGGAATGACGCCCGCCAGGGACTCCTCAATGGCCCGGTTGCTCCGGACCACCGGGGAATCCTCCCGATAGAACTCGAACAGGTCGTTGCTCATCCCGGTGCGAAAGGCACCGAGCAGGGACACGAAGAAAACCGCCAACCCGGCAAGAAACAAAACCCCCGGGCGCCGGATACACAGGTTCGCGCACCGGTCGAGAACCCTCCCGAGGCGGTCCCTGCTTCCTGTTTCCCTCTCTCCCGGCACGGAGAGAGTTCCCCAGCGAAGCAAGAGCAGCGGAAGGAACGACAGGGTCACCCCGTAGGCCGACACCACGGCCAGGGAGGAAAAGATGCCGAAGTGGCTCAGCATGGCGTTGGAGGAAACCCCCAGGGAGGCGAACGCCATGGCGGTGGTGAGCGTGGTGAAGAAGCAGGCGCCGCCGATCTGCCGTACCGCGCGGTACACGGCCTCCTTCCGTGCATGGCCCCTGCGGATCTCTTCCTCGTACCTTCCCATGAGATGGATCGAGTCGGCCACGCCGATGATCATCACGAGCGTGGGCAGGGTGCTGGTGAGCACGTCCAGTTCTCCCCCGCACAGGCTCAGGATGCCCATGGCCCAGACCGTGATGAAAAAGACCGTCCCCAGAAGCATGGCCACGGCCCGGGCGGACCGAAAGATCAAATAGGAAACCAGGATGAGCATGAACCCGCACATGGGCATGAACTTCATCTGATCCCGCAGGAGCAGGCGCACCATGTCCACCCGCACGAAGGGGATGCCTCCCGGCAGGATCTCGAACCGTTCGGCCCCCCCGCCAACCTCTTCCGCGATCGCTTCCACCTTTTCCACCACGGCCCGGATCTCGTCGATCCGGTCCATGCCCTCCATCAGCTCCACGGTGACAGCCGTTGTGGTTCCGTCCGGTGAGATGTACAACCGCTGATAGAGGGGGTTCCGCAGGGCCCGGGAACGCAGTTCCCGGAATTCAGCAGGATTCTCCGGGGGAGGATCGGTAAAAGGGAAGACGGAGAAACCGTCTCCGCCGGTGTGCCGGATCTCCGGCAGGTTCGCCAGGCTCCGGACTTGTTTCAGTTCGTCCAGGGCCTCGAGTCGTCCGGTGAGCTCCTGGAGCAACGCCAGGCCCGCCGGGCTGAACAGCTTCTCCCCGCGCACCAGCAGGACCAGGATCGTGTCGTCCGACCCGAACGCCTCCACGAACGACTCATACAGCTTGTACTCCGGGTCCCGCTTGTTGAACGTGGCCTGCGGGGTAAAATCCACGCGGAGGTGCAGGAGCTGGAACGCGAAAAAACAGGTGAGAAGGGCAAAGGCGACAAAGACCCGTCCAGGATGCCGGACGATGGTTCGTGCGATAGGTTCCATCGGCTCCCCGCCTCAAATCCCCACGATCCCGTTGCCCACCTTGACGGCCGATCCGGCGTCCGGGGCGAATCCGTTGGCGCCCATCTTCTCGGCCAGCTCCTGGCTGACCGGGGCCCCGCCCACGATGAACCGGGCGTTCGGGTCCTCCCCGCGGATGGTTCCGATGACCTTTTCCATCTCTCCGATGGTGGTGGTGAGCAGCGCAGACAGCCCCACCAGGTCCGGGTTTTCCCTTTGGTGCGCTTCCAGAAAGGTCTTGGCGTTCACGTTGGTTCCCAGGTCCACCACATCATACCCCGCCCCCTGGAACATCATCTTCACCAGGTTCTTTCCGATGTCGTGGATGTCTCCCTCCACGGTGCCCAGAAGCAGCTTGGCCCTGGCGCTGACCCCGCCGCTGACAATGGCGGGCTCGAGCACCTCCATGCCCACCTTCATGGTCTCCGCGGCCAGGAGCAGTTCGGGAAGGTAGGCCTCCCCCTTGGAAAACCGCTCCCCCAGCCTCTCCATGGCCGGCCGCATCCCGTGATCCAGGATGTCCTGCGGAGACATGCCGGACTGGAGGGCTTCCCGCGTGAGGTTCCCGGTCTCCTCCTCGTTTCCGGCCAACAGGTTTTCGCCCAGCTTGTACAGCAGTTCATCATTCATGCACATTCTCCTTCGCAGCCATGGGAGGCATCATGCATTATGTGATGGGATATGCCCCGTATTTCTTCGCCGCTTTGACCATGGCGATGTAGTTCTCCGGCTTCACGCCCGGATGGATGGTGTTGGACGAGCTGATGATGTACCCGCCGCCCGGCGCCGCGATCCGGATCGTATCCCGGACCGAGGCCTCCACCTCTTCCTCCGACCCGAAGGGAAGCAGAAAGCTGCAGTCGATGTTCCCCACTACCGCGCACTTCCCCTGGAGGTGTGCCTTCGCCTCGCCGATGTCCATGCACTGGGGCTGGAAGGGATGGATCCCGTCGAAGCCCACCTCCACCATGTCGTCCAGGATCTTCCAGTAGTTTCCGTCGGTGTGCTTGATGATCTTCATACCCCGGCCGTGGCAGAACTCCACGATCTCCTGGTGGAACGGTTTCAAAAACTTCCGGTACTGGTCCGGGCTCATGAGGGTGCCCGTGTTGAAGGCCAGGTCTCCCTCCAGGGCGATGACGTCGGCGCCCGCGTCCGCCGCCATCCCCATGGCCTCCTTGGAAAAATCGGTGGTGATCCGGGCCAGTTCCAGGGCCAGCTCGGGCCGCTTCATGTAGTCCAGCAGGAGGTGCTCCATTCCCCCCCGAAGCTGCCAGGAAAAACGGAACGGCCCCGGGATGGCGAAGAAGTGCGCCACGTCCCTTCCCATGGAATCCATCAGGTATTTGAGCATGAGGAAATCGTCCGGGTCCGGCTCAAAGGGCGTTATCTTTTTGATGTCCTCCGGCCCCTTCACCGGCCCGTCGATGGGAAGGGGCTCCCCCAAATCGGACAGCTGGTAAACGCTGCCGTACTTGTCGCGGACCTTGTCCTCCCCCACGCGATCTTTCTTGATGATGAACACCGTGGATATCCCGTCGTTGCCCAGTTCCCTGAGGATCAGGGAGAGCAGTTCCATGTACTGGAGCTGTTCTTCCGGGGACATGTCAGTGACGTGCTTGACGGGCGGGACATCCTCGGTGAAATGCCGGCCCAGGTTCACGATGCTCTCCTCGTTGATGCCCATCTCGAAGACCGGCACCCGGTCGGGTTCCCCCGGCTCCAGGGCTTTGAGGATCCTCTGTTTTCCTGTCATCTCGCCCACCTTCCATCCCTCCTGTTCATGAATGTGCCCCAAAACGGTTTGCACCTGAGATCGAACGGTACGATGTGGTTCTTTGCATGAGAAGACGCTGCAGGATATTCCCTGAACCCAATCACCTCTTTCAGGAAAGCGGAACGCCTTACTCAGGACAGGGGAACAGGACCTCTTTCAACGGCACGGCACGCAACCGAACCACAAAGGCATCGTGAAACCCCGCCTGCCGCATCCGCACGCGCCATTGCTCCGCGGCCGTTTCAGACGCGAACACCCCCACGCAGCAGCTGTACCAGCTTCTTCCGTCTTCCGCGGCGGGTTCCGGATCCGGCCGGAGCACGAAGACGTTCTGGTTCCCTTCCGCACACAGACGCTCGGCGGCCTTCCGGATGTTTCTTTCCTGACGGAAACTGATCACCTGCACCGTATAGAAATCCACCGGTCCCCTCGATGACTCGAGCGTATCGGGAAGCCGCAGGTCCGTGTCCGCGCTCAGCCGGTTCCAGTCCCGGATCCCCGGATTGCGTGTTTCCAGGTCCTGCAGAACCTCAAGCGTCAGGGTTCCGTACCGCGCCAGCGCGATGGCCCACACGGCCCGGGGCCCCGACGGGGCCAAGGATTCCTCTCCATCCTCCTCCTCCGGCCCGGGCGCATCCGGCAGGAGTTCCATGGCAGGGACCGGTGCTTCGGGTACGGGTTCCTCCGGGACGGCGGGCGAACGCTCCATTACCAGGCCTGCGTCCCCGGTGAGGATCCCCGGGGGAGGAAGTGCCGGTTCCTTTAAGGGAACCTCCTGCTCGGGCCATGGGGCCATGGGCCCGGCGCTTTCCGGTACCGGCTTCGGCACGGGGGACTCCAGCGTATCACGGCCCAGGCACAGATGAAGCAGCAGGCCCCCCAGCACACACCCTGTAATGACCAGCGCGGCGATGATGGCAGTACGGTTTCCGGACCGCCCCGGCAGCCCTTCTTCCACCTGCCGGACCGAAACCTTTCTTGGGTACTCCACATCCCGTCTTGCGGCGGCGGGCGCCACCGCCCCGGAACCGCGTCCCTCCCGTTCCGACGCGGCCTCACGAGGCTCCGGGGGCGGATCCGCCGGGGCCGCGCGCTCCTGGAGCCGCCGGGATGCTTCATAGAGCAGGGTCTCCACCTCCTCCCGGGACACGGCCGGTTCCGCTTCCTTCTCCCAGTCCTCGCCTTCCATCCCCTCCAGGGCCTCCACCACGAAGGCTTCCTCCACCGGCACCTTCTTCAAGGCAAAGGCGATGATCATGGCGTTGTCACAAAGCACGTTGATCCTTCGCGGGATGCCCTGCGAATAGTTGACGATCCGCCAGAGGGCGCCGGGGGTGAACAGGTTGTCCGACGGGTTGCCGGCCACACGCAGCCGGTGCAGGACGTACTCGATGGAGGAAGGCGGGTCCAGGGGCTGGATCACACAGCGTATGGCGACCCGCTGCCGCAGGGAGAGGAGCTTTTCATCCCGGAGCTTCTCGTCCAGTTCGGGCATGCCCGTCAGGACGATCTGAAAAAACTTGGTGTCCGGGGTTTCCAGGTTGTTCAGGTAGCGGAAGTGGTTCAGCTCTTCCACGCCCAGGTCCTGGGCCTCGTCCACCAGCACGATGACGTTCCGGTCTTCCTCCAGTTTCCGGGAGGTAAAGTCCTTCAGGGTGCGGGTCAGGTCGAACAGGGAGGAGGATTCCGCGGGAAGACGGAACTGCTTGCACAGTTCCTGAAAGAAGTCCACCCGGCTCCCGGTGACTCCCCCCGGGAAGAAGGCGATCTCCACGTCCCGTTGGATCCGCTCGAAAAACGAGAAGAGCACCGTGGTTTTGCCCACCCCCACGGGCCCCGTGAGGGTAATCAACCCCTTCCGCTCCCGGATCCCGTAGACCAGCGCGGAGAGGGCCTCCTCGTGGCTGTCCGCCAGGTACAGGTACCGGGGGTCCGGCGTGACGTTGAAGGGCTTGTCGCTGAGCCCGAAGAACGGTTCGTACATCCAGGTTTCCCGTTTACAGATTCCGGCTTCCGGCGGATGTCCCGGCTCGAAATAACCCGGTTTTCATACATTCAATGCAGGAGAAATCCGGTCCGGTACGATCATGAATGGCCGCAGAAAAAAATGCAAGGAGACCGGGGAGGAGAATCTGCCCTGATGATGAGATTCTCAGCCTGAACGTCAGGGCCCTGTGAAGGAAGGGAGGCAATTCGCGGCGAGAGCGTTCCGCACCAGCTTCGATTTTTTATGATTATGAGCCGTCTCCAAAAAGGCAAGGAAAGACTTTGTCTGGTGCTTTTCTTTATGATGGATCACAGTCAAGGGCCTTTGGGCTCGGAACCCCTTAACATTCAGCATAGCCAACCTTTTGGTCTGCAGTTCCCAGGACACCGCGAAGATTGAAACGATCGATACACCAAGCCCTGAAATCACGGCCATCTTAACGGCCTCTGGACTGTCGAACTCGTAGGCCGCTGTAAGGGCGATCCGATGCTTCCGCGCCCACGACTCCACTGCCTCGCGTGTGGCCGAGCCCTTTTCGCGAAGGATCCAGGGTTCTTGGGCAAGGTGGTGTGGCGAGATGTTCTCTACAGAAGTGAGCAGATGGTTCACCGGAGCAATAGGGATGAGGAAATCCTCAAGAAAGGGTCTCACGATCAAATTCTCTCGGGTAACACTTCTGCCCACAAAACCAAGGTCAAGGTCGTTACAAAGGATACCGTTCTCGATCTTTTCTGTATTGTCGATATGCAGGTTGGTCTGCACCCCCGGATAACTTTTCCGGAATACGCGCAGGATTTCGGGCAGGATATAAACTCCCGGGGTTGTGCTCGCTCCGATCCGTATTCTACCCCTCTTCAGCCCCTTTAACTCTTCCAGGATTTCACGGGAATGAGCCACCTGGGCCAGGATCTTGGAAGCTTCGTTCTGCAAGATTCTACCTGCCTCGGTTAGACAAGTTTTCTTGCCTATCTGTTCGAAGAGCTTAAGACCGATCTGTTCCTCGAGCTGCCGAATCTGCTGCGAGACGGCTGATTGGGTGAGAAAGAGTTCTTCGGCTGCACGGGTGTAATTCTGTTTCCTGGCAACAACGAGAAAGTTTTTCAGATGTAGTAAGTTCATCATATCAATTAGGATGTCTTATAATTACGAGAATTACAATTAAATTTTTTTAATGTTGATCAGATGGGTTCAAGGTCTTCCCCGGTAAAGAAAAAAGCGGAACGATCAACAACCCGCCGGGGAGACACCAACGTCTCGCAAGACGCCCATGGGCCCGCGGTCCTTCACGTGGTTCATCTCCTCCTCGTTTTTCACCAGGAGGGCCCCGGCGAAGCCCAGGGCGTTCACGGAGATCGTTCCGGAAAACTCCCGGGAACGGGGCACCAGGAGCATCCACTCCCGGGTGACCAAAAGGTTGTAAGGGCCGGCCTGCCGGCGGCCCTCCGGGCCCCGCCCCGGACCTAGTCCGGTGGAAGAAAGCATGGCCCGGTAGCCCCGGAGCGCCGCCCGGGCCGCTTCCGCCGGATCGTCGCTTTGGAGCGCGGGCATGCGCACCCACGCATGGACCATGGGAAGGCGGGGAGCCACACCGATCCCCTGACAAAACCGCGCCGTGGCCAGCAACGGCTCCGCGGGAACCCGGGGCCCCCGCTCCGTCATGGGGAGCGGGATGACCTGGAGGTGCTTGTGCGGCTGGCTGGCCCCGGCCACCTCTCCTCCGTTATAAAACCCCAGACCGTTGTATTCGAACATGCACATCCACAGGGCGTGGAAATCCTCCAGGGTGAGCAGCTCCTCCTGGTCTTCAAAGGACCGGGTCACGATCAGGAGGTGATGTTCCAGTACGTTGAACTTGTTGAGCAGGCACAGGTGGGTTTCGGACAGATCGGCCACAAACAGGTCCTCCTCGTGAGGGAGGAAGGGGTTGACCCTCCTGCCGGAAGCCTTTTCCAGGGCCGTCTGCTCCTTCCTGGCCTGCCGCTTTTCCTCCAGGGCGGCCAGAATCCTCACGACAAAGGAGATTCCCCCGTCTTCCATCAAGACGTGCTCCGTGGGAATGGACCGCTGCGCCCCGCTCCGGAGCGCGTCGGCCGACACCTGCGTGAGCCTCTTCCACAAACATCCCGGTTCCAGCATTTCCACCTCTCTCCGGACAACCACCCGGTCCCCTGATTCGGCTTCCCACAAGCGCCTGAACTCGGCACGGACCCGAGCAAAGCGGCCGGGTCACGTGAAACCCCGGCATCCCGTATTGTTTCCCCGGCGGCCGGACTTTGCAACCCTCGGCACCGGAAGGGCAAACGCCCGGCCGCAGCACATCCCCCCGGAAAACATCAGGGTACCATGCTGACAGTATCACATTATTTTGTTATGTCTAAAAGACATCTATTTTGCTTTTATTTACGAACCAGGACCGGAGGCAGCTCCATGGGCACCCGGAACGGTGCGGGGCATCTTCTTCGGCAACCGGATGCAGGAGATCGACCCGGCCACGAACCAGGTCCTGTGGACCTACCAGACCGAAAGGGTTCATCACGACGCGAACCTCCTCCCGGACGGGAACTTCATCTTTCTGTCCAACTCCATGGTCACGGACCCCAATCGAGGGCTCATGAACGTGGATCACGTTCGGGTGGCGGACCGTGACCACAACCTGCTGTGGGACTGGTCCCTGTATGAGAACGACCCGGCCGGGAACCCCCTGGCCCCGGGGCAATGCCCGCATATTCTGCCGCTCCCCTGGAAGGAATGGAGCCACTGCAACTCCGTGACGTTCCTGCCGGGCGAGGGGTGGGAAGAGGGATCCATCTGCACGGTGACATCTACATGAACTGCCGTCAGTTCAACCGGATCTACAAGATCTCCTACCCCGAAGGAACCATTCAGTGGATCCTCGGGGACCATGGAGATTTCGGCCACGGGTTCTTTTCCCAGGCCCACGCCCCGGAGAT
>CAYTRL010000058.1:0-19039 GCA_964439795.1 uncultured Thermodesulfobacteriota bacterium | reverse complement strand
AGAGACCGCCCGGGTGCCCGGAGGTCTGGTGCGCGTGGTAAAGGCCGTCGATGGGAGAGCGGTAACGGGACAGTTCCTTGATGGGCCGGTTCTCCCAGAGCTGGTCCTCGCAGTGCCGGCTGCCGCACCAGGTGCCGCCTATGAGACCCGTGTTGCGGAACTCCGCCTCCCGCCCTGTGACGTTCCAGTGGTGGATAATATTTTCCGGCTCCAGGCCGTCGATCGCCTCGCTGTATGCCTTGCAGACGTATTCCTCCAGCTCGGCCTTGCGTTCGATCTGCACGTCAACACCCTCGAACTGTGTCTCAGGGATCGGCAGGTTGACCTCGAAGGCTGCCGAGATGTGTCCCTTGGGGTAGGATCCCTGGCAGTCCGTCTGGTCGAAGTTCTGAGACGGCGTGAGAAACCACATGAGTTTTTCCGGGGGCAGCGTGGGCATGCTCTTGCGGGCGTCGCACTCGGCCACGTTGTCGTAGTAGAGGTCCCGGTGGTCAGAGGGGTATACCCCGCCGAACGGCACCGGGTCCGGGCCGCAGCAGGCAACCTCCAGGTCCTTGAACTCCGGCTTCCAGCGGATCGGCTGCTTGGTGTGGAAGGTGGACGTATACAGGGTTCCGTTTTTCAGGCTGATGTCCTTGAGCTTCCGGATGATGCCCGGGTCCAGGTGCCTGGGTCCCACCATTTCCAGGAATGCGTGCTGGTAGTCCACTGCGGCCACCACCGCCTTGTCCGCCCAGATCTTCCTGCCGCCGATGGCCGCGTTCTCCCGCAGCCGGACGCCCACCGCACGGCCGTCCTCGATCAGGATTTCCTCCACGGGACACGCGGTGCGGATCACGGCGCCGTGGGTCACTGCAACCCGGTGGATGGCGTGGAAGTAGCCGTGCAGGCCCCCGCGGGGGATGCTCTGCCTGCCGGTGTTGGGCAGGAGGAGGAGCTGAACGCAGAGCATGGCCGGGATGGACACACCCTCCCAGTGCCCCGAGGCCCCGGAGGCCCATGCCGCGAACGCCATGGTCACCTTGAACGGCTCCGTGCCGAAGTGCTCGTCCATCAGGTCGAACATGGTCCCCTGCCGGAGTTCCGGGGTCCAGATGTCGGGCTGGTACTTCTTGTACACCTGCATGTACGGGACGTTGTCGTCCGTGACCTCTACCTCGGGCGGGTGGGGCGGGCACCAGAAGGTGGCGCGCATCAGCTCCTGTGTGTAGGGACCGGCCTGGCCCATGAGCCCGCCCAGCGTGGCGAACCCGGCGAGATCCTTCTCGTCCGCCGGACAGATGCCCTGGGTGGTGGTGCTTCCCAGCGCCATCAGGGTGTCCAGGTTCGCGGGGTTCCAGGTCATCCGGAAGCCGTGTTTCCAGAGCTCCAGCTGGTCGAAAGCCGGGGCCGGAGAGGCGTACATGAGCATGGCGTGCGGGTAGATGCGGGCCCCGGGGATCGGTTCCACTGTTTCGCAGGCCCCGCCGCACTCGGTTTTTTCCTCTACCAGGCAGACGCTGAGCCCGGATTTCGCAAGGTAGGCGGCGGTGCCCATCCCGTTGGGGCCCCCGCCCACGATCACTACGTCATATCGTTCATCCAGGGGCATTTTGTTCTCCTTTTGGGTTTATTTTTGGAGAATCGAAAAAACCTGACCGATTGTTCAAATAATTCGATTATCCTGGAAGATACCGTTCCTGTCAATCAATTTTTCAGAAGAAGAAACAATGTATATATATAACAAATCATCAATTAAAACAGATGATTGAATTTAATCCATCCCGGCTTGACGGGAGCAGCTGCGGATGCTATCCTGAACAAAACTGTCCAATTGTTCAAAAATTATCTCAACATTAGGAATATCGATGAAAACCAGAAGGTCTTCATACAAGGCCAGGGAGCGCTACTATGCGATCCTGCAGGCGGCGGAAACCCTTTTCGGGGAGCGGGGGTACCAGGGGGTATCCGTGGACGAGATCGCCCGAACCGCGGGTGTGGCCAAGGGGCTTGTGAACTACCACTTCGGGAGTAAAGAGAACCTGCTCATCCATGTTCTGACCAAGGGCACCACGAACCTGTTTGCACAGCTGGATGCCGTCGTACAGACCCACGAGACGGCCAAGGGGCGGGTCCGTGCGGCCATCGAGCTTTATCTGGCCCTGGCCAGCGCGGGACCCGCACTGACCCGGATGGCCATGGCCGCGGTCTTCGAGACCAACAGCCCGGAGGGGATCCGGACGCTCTGGCAGACCTTCATGGACAAGAACCTGGGCAGGTTTTCCGCCCTGGTGGAGGAGGGGGTGGCCAACGGCGAGTTCAAGCCCGTGGACAGCCGGGTGGTCACCCAGCTGGTGATGGCCTGGGCCTTTGAGGTGTTCCGGGAATCCAACTTGAAAAAGGAACCCCTGGACCCCGGCAGGGCGGCGGATCAGGTTTCCCGGATCATCTTCGATGGCATCTGCCGATAGGCCTCCATTCAAGGGGCATGCTCCGCCGGGAGCAGGCGGATCGCCGTGATCTCGGAACGGCCGGCGGTCCGCAGGGGAGGGCCGAAGGTCCCTGTGCCGCTCGATGTGTAGAGCTGGAACGATCCGTCCCGGTGCAGGCCGCGGTCGCGCCCCTTGTAGATCATCCGGGCCACGCCTCCGAACGGGAAGATCTGGCCCGCGTGCGTGTGCCCGGAAAGCTGCAGATCGATCCCCAGGTCCTTGTTCAGGGAGCAGGAGGTGTCTGGAAACCAGTACGTAGTGAAGTGCTGCTCGGCCCGGCCGTTCCCCGTCTGTTCGATGCTCGTGGGGGTGTGGAAGAGGAGGATGCTCGGCTCGTCCCCGCCCAGCCGCCTCCGCAGATCGTCCAGCGTGCGCCGGCCCGCCGCCCCCTCCAGACCCGGGAACCCCACGCCCGCCAGCCGGATTCCGTCCACGTCCACCACCTCGTTGTCCAGTACACGCAGCCCCGTCCGGGCCAGGGTCTCGCGGACCACGGACCCCTCGTTGTAGGTCTCGTGGTTTCCGCTGACGAAGAACACGCCCCGCCGTGCCTCCAGCGTGTCGATGGCCGGGGCAAGGGAGGGGAAATCACCCCCCAGGGCGTCGAACAGGTCTCCCGTGATGAGGACCATCTCCGGGTCCAGGCCGTTCACCTGCTCCGCCACCCCCCTCATGAACCCGTCTCCATGGATCCAGCCCAGGTGAAGGTCGGACAGGTGAACCACGGTCTTGCCGCGCCATGGATCGGGCAGCCCCTGTATCCGGACATCCACGCGATGGACCTCCGGGTTAAGCGCCCGCCACGTTCCCCACATCGTAAAGAGCAGGGCCGCGCTCCACGCCGTCAGGGCGGCCCACCGGGGGTTCGGGGACAGGCCTGCGAGCCTGAACAGGGCCAATAGGACCCAGGCGGCCCCCACGGCCAGCAGCAGGTTGATGAAGAACCCGATCCAGATTGAGGCCCCCGTGAAAAGCCCATGGGTGAACCCGCAGGGCAGCTGTTTCACCAGCAGCATGGATGCGGGCATGCTCAGGGACAGCAGCAGGAGAAGCGCAAGGATCCCCCTGCGAAGAACATGGGAATCGATCGCCATCCAGCGAACGACGGAGAGATAGATCAGGAGGTGGGTCCCCACCAGGAGCCCGAGGACCACGGCCACCAGCAGCACCAGCCGCAGGATCACGCGGCCACCTGGGCCAGTTCCGGTGGAAGTTCCGTCTGCAGGTATTTCAGGGTGGTGAGGTGTTTTTGAAGCTCTTCCTTCTTGTCCGGCTGGGAAAGGTAGATTTGCGCCAGCGCGATGTGTATGGGGGCGTAATCGTCATTGATCCGAAGCGCCTTGTGGTAAACGGCCATGGCCTTCTTCCGCTTGCCGAGACGGTCCAGGCACTGACCGATGCCCCAGCTGGCCTCCCCGTTGTCGTACCATGACTTGTGTGCACGGCGGAAGTAGCCCAGGGCCAGCTTGTGGAGACCGCGCTTCAAGAGCATCTGCCCCATGTAGTTCAACGACTTCGCGTTCCTTGGGTTGATCTCCAGCGCCCGGAAGAGATGGAAGATGCCCTCTTCAAAGGCGCCCTCGTCCAGCAGGAGTCGGCCCAGTTCCGAATGGGCGGACAGATTGTCCTCTTTCACCTTCAGGATCCTCCGGAAGATCTCCTTGGCTTCTTCCCGCTGGTCCTTGGCCAGGAAGAACTGACCCATCTGTTCCATCACCCGGTGGTCTTCAGGGTCCTTCTCGAGCGCGGCCTCCAGTTCTTCAATGGGCCGGGTGGTCCATGGATTCATCATCCAGCCGAACCACTGTTCCGGATATCGGCGGATCCAGTACTCGATCCGGGCCGCCAGGTTCGCTGTCAGGTTGTAGATGTCCTGCTCCGTGTCCCCGGTCGATTCCCCCCGCTCGATCTCTTCGATGTGAACGTTCAAGTGACCTTCTTCGTCCCTGAAACACATGATGAAGCACAGCGGGACGTCACGGGTGATGGCGTAGTGGGCCGGACCGCGCCCCATGGAGATCTTTTGCCCCATGAACGGGACGAAGAGTCCCTTGTACCGGTAGTCGATGTCCGTGGCGAACACGATGATCCCGGTTTTCCGGTCCAGGATCTGGTTGATGAAGTAGCGCGAACGTTTCGTGTAGATGAACTGGCACTTCAGGATCTGGTTGCGCAGCACCGTTACCAGGCTGTCAACGTAAGGGGTAGGCATCCGCCTCATGACCACGTAGGTATCGATATCCAGGACTTCCTGGAGCCAGTGTGCCCCGAGCCCCATGAGCTTTTCCCAGTTGTTCATGTGGGAGCCCACGACCAGGGCAGTTCCGGCCCTCCGGTAGATCTCCTTTGCCCTTGGAATGAATACGTCGAACCCGCGGGTCCGGGCCAGCTCCTCGGTAATCATTTTCTGACTGACCATGAGCTGTTCGTACATGGCCTCCCCGCCGTTGCGGACCGTACGATGGAAGAGACGGCGGATCTCCTGCTCTGACTTTTCCGGGAAGGCGCCCCGCAACCGGTCCAGGATCATCTTTTTATAACCGGGGAGCAGGGCGGTGATCAGGGCCCCGATCATCCGTCCCGTGGGAGCGACCCATGCCACCGGGAAGATGATATTCAGCATCCGGAAAAACCGCATGAAACAGTCTTCGAGAAAATGAAAGAGTCTCCTTTTCACGCTTCCCCTCTTTCCGGTGGTGGCCCCCACCGGCGTTCCTGAATCTTGACCCGTATTCAAACCAGGATTGGCACCGTTTTTCTCCACCCGGGCGGGCTTTTCAGCACACCCGGCGCTTGCCATCTGTTCAAGAAAAGGATACGGAGGATCGCGATGATGAGTCAAGGGAGTCAGGCAAGCAACGGCGTTATGGGGCTGGTGGATTATGGGAGAGGGAGCGTAACCGTGAACAGCTACAAGCGGACCGGAATCTTCTCCGTGATCCGGATGCTGCGGGCCGAAACCCGGGCCTTGTAGGCCAGGATCTCCACCCCTTTTTTTGTCGCGGTCCGGAGCCACCTGCCGTACAGGGGGTCGATGCCGTCCGCCGGTGCAAAGCGCCGGGCGTCCCAACGCTGGACCACGAAGACCACGGCCGCCCGGTGCCCCATCCCCACCGCCCGTATCAGTTCCCGCATGTGCTTCTGTCCCCGCTCGGTGACGGCGTCCGGAAACAGGGCGGTGTCCCCTTCCCGCAGGGTCACGTTCTTCACCTCTACGTAACAGGAACCCAACGGCCCCTCCAGGAGAAAGTCCAGGCGGCTGTGCTTTCCGAACTTCACCTCGCTGCGGATCGTCTCGTACCCCTGGAGTTCCTCCAGGGTTCCGTTTTCCAGCGCCTCGCGGACCAGCCCGTTGGTCCGCAGGGTGTTGATTCCCACCCAGGTACGGCCCGGCCGGACCATTTCCCAGGTGAACCGGGTTTTTCGTTCCGGGTTGCCGCTTTCCGACAACCGGACCGGGCTGTCCGGGATGCTGCAGCCTTTCATGCTGCCGCTGTTCGGACAGTGCGCGGTCACCACGTTCCCGTCGGCCAGGCGGACGTAGGCGATGAACCGGTTTTTTCTCTGGATCAGGGTGCCCGGATGCAGGGGGGTCGGCATCTTCATTGGGTTTCCTGTCGTGGGGTGGACTCCGCCGGATCTTCCCAGGGAGGCACGTCCGGGGTCGGTCCGCAGCTCCCGGCTTCCGGTTCCGCGGTCGTTTGTTTCATGCATCGGCTCCGGGGATCCGTTACAAAATCGGCGAAAGGCTTTGGAAGAACCGTTCCTTTGCCCTCTGCGAACGTAATTCCGGAGGGGCCCTTTGTCAATTTTGCAGCATTGTCTATTCATGCTGGTTCCCCTAAAATGGCACCGCCGGTTCATGGTGGAAAAGGCCCGGCCGGGGTCGCTTTCCGGGCGCGGGAGGGCTTGAGGCTTGAACCCCGCCAACCGCAAGGGATCGAAATACTCAGAACGGGAAGGTTCGGAATGAAGGTCTGCTTTCTCTCCGGCTTGAAGGAGGTGACCGGTCGGCAGGAGCTGGAACTTGTCTACCACGGGCCGTTGTCCGGTCTCCTGGAAACCCTGTGCGACCGGTACGGCCCTGAGCTGCACGGCCGTGTCATGGACCCGGAGAACCCGGGAGCCAGGAACGTCTTTTTAAAAATCCTGGTGGACGGTCGGGATATCCGGGAGGAAGACCCGGACCTGGAGGGGACGGAGACCGTTTTTCTTTTTCTCCCCATCGCAGGGGGATGAGCATGACCTCCTGCCTTTCCATCGGATACCTGTCCACCCTGTATCATACCTCCCACGTGCTGCGCCGGCTGGGCTGGCTGGACGCAGAGCTGGGAGTGACGTGCGGATGGCGCCTCTGCGGTACCGGCCCGGAAATGGTCCGGGCCTTTGAAGCAGGGGACATCGACCTGGGTTACATCGGGTTGCCTCCGGCCATGATCGGCATTTCCCGGGGGGTCCCGCTGGTGTGCGTGGGGGGCGGGCACGTGGAGGGAACGGTCATGGTGGCCGGGCGGGAGGTCTCCACGAGGAAAGAGGCCGGCGGGGACCTGCCGTTCCTGGAGCAGTTCGCCGGGGGCACGGTGGGGATCCCCTCAGCGGGCTCCATCCACGACGTCATCTTCCGTTCCCTGCTGACAACGCGTCCCGTGCCCGGGGTGGAAGTGCGGCACTTCGCATGGGCGGATCTCATCCCCTACGCCTTCGGCAAGGGGGAGCTGGCGGCCGCGGTGGGCACGCCTCCCCTGGCCGTTCTGTGCGAGCGGGAGTGCGGGACCCGCGTGGTGATCCCCCCGGAGGAACTCTGGCCGTTCAACCCCAGCTACGGCATCGTGGTCCGCCGGGAACTGCTCCGGGAGAAGAGCCTCTTGAAGGGGTTCCTGGCCCTTCACGAACGGGCCTGCAACCTGATCCGGGAATCTCCGGCCAAGGCGGCCCGGGCAACGGTGCGGGCGTTGCCCGGCTTGGATGAACCGTTCGTCCGGAGGGTGTATGCCGTGTCGCCCAGGTACTGTGCGAGCCTCCCGGCCTCCTATGTGAAGGCGAGTCTCGATTTTTATCCGATGATGCAGAAGCTGGGATATGTGAAGGAGAGCGACCCCCCGGAGGCGGTGTTCGACGACTCGTTGATCCGGGAAGTGCACCCCGCCCCCCCGCACTATTGAACCGTTTCCCCTCAGAGATGGAGAAAAAATGCTCGACACAATCATCCGGAACTGCAAGGTGGTGGACGGTAAGGGAAGGCCTGCGTACCGGGGAGACATCGGGATCCGGGGGAAGGTCATCGCGGAGATCGGCGATCTCCGGGAAGCCGGTGCGAAGAACGACCTGGACGCCGGGGGAAGGGTCGCGGCACCCGGGTTCATCGATGTGCACTCCCACGCCGACCTCTCGCTCCCCTTTGACAACCACGACGAGATGTTGAAACCGCTCGTGATGCAGGGGATCACCACCTTCGTGGGAGGGAACTGCGGCGTCTCCAACGCCTTCCTCCCGGACGAGAACCGCGATTCAAGCCTCACCTATATCGAGAAACTTTCCGGCCAGGAGATGGGCGAAGAAGTCCCCTGGAAGACCCCGGCGGAGTTCATGGATCTCATGGAAAAGCGCGGGTTGCTCCTCAACGCCGGCCTGCTGGCGGGGCACGGTTCGCTCCGCATCGCCGCCTCGGGGCTCGTCACCCGCCTGCTGACGCCCGACGAGCAGACAAGGCTCGAGCAATTTGTAGAGCGCGCCATGGAGATGGGGTGCCTGGGTCTGAGCACCGGTCTGCAGTACTTCCCCGGTCTCCAGAGCGACACAGAAGAGTTGTTGGGATGCGGCCGTGTGGTGAAAAAGTACGGAGGCATTTTCACGTCGCACCTCAGGAGTTATGCCCATACCCTGGACCTGGCGCTGGACGAGGTTTTTCAGGTGGCCCGGGAGTGTGGTATCCCCCTGCAGATTTCCCATCTCTATTGGCAGCCCTATGCAAAAGGGTTCACTACGATCACCAAGCTGGGCATCCGCGCCGCATCCTTTGCGTACAACAAGCTTCACATTCCGATCCCCATGGAGAAGGGGCTCGCCGCGAAACTCAAGCGCTTCGATGCGGTGCGGGACCAGGGAGTGGACGTACATTTCGATCTGGTGCCCACCTCACAGGGGTTCACCCAGTTGGCCGCCTTTCTGCCGCCGTACGTTCTGGAGGGCAGCCGGGAGGAGACGATCGCGCGCATCGCCGATCCCGTGCTCCGAAAGAAGGTGCTGTACGACATCGAACACACCGAGCCCGACTGGCCGCACCGCGACGGCGCCACGTGGTCGTTCAACTATATCAAGATGACCGGATGGAACGGTCTCCGGGTGATGGCGGTGGCCAGCGACCGGAACCGCTGGATGGAGGGGAAGACGTTCCCCGAGATCGGCCAGGAGCAGGGGAAGCATCCCTTCGATTCCCTGTGCGATCTTCTCATGGAGGAGGACGGACGGGTGATGGTCTTCCACACGCCCACCACTCCCGACGACCCGGCGATCTTCCGTTCCATGTGGGCCGGGTTCACGCATCCAACGTCCATGCCGGCCACGGACACGATCCTGAGCCCTGTGGGGAGGCCGTCGCACGTCTTTTATGACTGCTTTCCCCGGTTCCTTCAGATTTTCGTTCAGGAGAAAAAGCTCCTCTCCCTGGAGGAGGCCGTGCGGAAGTCCAGCGCGCTTCCGGCGAAGGTGTTCGGGATCGAGAAACGGGGCACCCTCGAGAAGGGCGGCTTCGCCGACCTGGTCGTTTTCGAACCGGAACGGCTCGGGACCCGGGCGAATTTCTACGAACCCCGGATCCACCCGGAAGGTGTGGATCACGTTTTCATCAACGGGGAAGCGGTGGTGAAGGACGGGACGTTTCAGAAGGGAGTCCTTCCGGGGACTATGCTACGGAAATCGTGAACCGGGAGATGCCACGGAGGAGACTTGGATGAATGACAACGGTTACGATGGGATCGTGATCGGCGCCGGGCTCGGCGGGCTCACCGCGGCCGTTACGCTGGCCCGCAGCGGACTCCGGGTCCTGCTCCTGGAGCGCCACAATGTGCCGGGAGGTTATGCCACGAGCTTTGTCCGGAACCGGTTCGAGTTCGAGGTGGCCCTGCACGAGTTGAGCGGGATCGGCCCGCCCGGAAACCGGGGGTTGCTCTACGACTCCCTGGACGCTCTGGGGGTAGCCGGAAAGGTGGAGTTTCTCCAGGTGCCGGACCTGTACCGGTCCGTGTTTCCCGGGCTGGACATCACCCTGCCCCCGGGGCGGGACGCGTACGTCTCCACGCTCTGCGAACGGTTTCCCCGGGAGGCGGACGGGATCCGGCGGTTCATGAACCGGGCGTTCGATCTCAACCGGGAACTGACCGAGTACCAGAGGAACAAGGGGCCGGGAAACCTGCTCACCGCTCCCTCCCGCATGAAGAACACGGTGCGGTATCTGCCGGTGACCTGGGGGCAGGTCCTGGACCGCGATGTACAGGACCCCGCGGCCCGGGCCGTGCTGTCGCAGTACTGGGGATACTTCGGCCTGCCTCCCTCCCAGGTCTCCTACCTTTACTTCGCCAACGCCTTGGCCGGCTACATCCTCCAGGGGGCGTCCTTTGTGAAGGGCCGTTCCCAGGCCCTGTCCGGCGCGTTCCTGTCGGTGCTGGAGGAGGCGGGCGGCGTGTTGCGGCTCAACTGCGGGGTTGCCCGAATCCAGGTTTCCGGCGGCCGGGTGACGGGGGTGGTGACCGAAGACGGGGAGGAGATTCCCGCGCGGTTCGTGGTGTCCAATGCGGACCCGGTGTCCACCTGCCGGGATATGATCGGGGTGGACAAGGTCCCGTCGAGCTTCTTCAGACAGCTCCGGAGTCGGACGCTGGCCATGTCCACGGTGAACGTGTACCTGGGCGTTGCCCGGTCCATGGAGGAACTGGGGATCCGGGACCACGAGGTCTTTGTCAACAACAGCTTCGACCATGAGGGCCAGTTCCGGGGCTCCCTGGGGCTGGGTGCCCCGGAGGGGATGGCCCTTACCTGTTACAACGCGGTCTGGCCGGAGATCTCGCCGCCGGGGACCTCGGTGCTGGTGCTCACCGCGCCCATGATGGGCGAGCCCTGGTACAATGTGCCGCCCGGGGAATACGTGGATACCAAGAACCGGATCGCCGGCGGATTACTGCGCATGGCCGAGCAGGTCGTCCCGGATCTGCGTGACCATGTGGAAGAGTTGGAGGTCTCAACGCCCCTGACCAACATGCGGTATGCGGGCACCCTGGGAGGGTCGATCTACGGTTTCGCACAGCCGGCTCACGATCACACGGTGCTGCGTATCAAACACCGGGGACCGGTGGGCGGGCTCTACTTCGTGGGTGCGTGGACCCAGCCGGGGGGCGGTTTCGAACCGGCCATGATGTCCGGGGAGATGGCGGGAGAGCTGGTTCTCAAGGAGTGGAATAAAGGGAAGAAGCGCGGGGCTTATTCGACCTGAGAGGGTTTAAGGTTTTCAGGATATTCTCCAGAAGGGGGTTTCTCATGTCGCCTGAGTGGGTCGGCCGGTTTCAGGACCTTTTCCAGTACGTGCACCTTCTGCGACGATCCAAGGGTCCCCAGTGGACGGGCGGGGGGATCGATTACACCCGGGAAGAGTACCGGGAGGTGGTCCGAAGGGTGATCTCCCGCATACACCCGGGGTCCATGCAGATGGTGGTGGAAGAGGTGGTCCAGGAAACCACCTCCACCAGGACGTTCCGGCTCGCCCGGAGGGACGGACCCCTGCCGCCTTTCCGGCCGGGACAGTACGTGAACGTCTTTCTGGAAGTGGACGGCGTCCGTACGAGCCGGCCTTACAGCATCTCGTCCGCCCCGGGCGATGAGACCCTGGACATCACGGTGCGGGACAAGCCGGATGGTTTCGTGGCCCCGTACCTGCTGGGGCAGGTGGGGGCCGGTGTTGACCTGACCACCACCGGACCGCTGGGCACCTTTTACCACGAGCCCCTGACGCACGGTGAGGACCTGGTGTTCCTGGCCGGCGGGAGCGGAATTACGCCGTTCATGAGCATGATCCGGCACAACCGGCGGTCCGGGGGCCCTCTCCGGATCCATCTCCTGTACGGGAGCCGGGTGCCCGAGGACGTGATCTTCAGTCAGGAACTCCAGGAGCTGGCCACAGGGAACGGATGGTTTCAATACACCCTGGTAATCTCCGAACCGCCCGAGGGGTACACGGGCAGGGCGGGGTTCCTCGATGCGGAGACGATCCGGGAAGCCCTTGGCTCCATCCAGGGGAAGACCTTCTACATGTGCGGCCCCGGGGCCATGTACGATTTCTGCCGGGACGAGCTGTCAGGGTTGGGGGTGCCCGGCCACAAGGTGCGCCGGGAACTGTACGGCCCCCCGGAGGATGTCACCCGCCAGGCGGGCTGGCCCGAGGACCTGAGCGCGGACACGGTTTTTCGGGTGGAGGTGGAGGGCCGGGGAGGGGTCGCGGCACGGGCCGGGGAGCCGCTCATGAACACTCTGGAGCGCAGCGGGATCGTGGTGCCGGCCGAGTGCCGCTCCGGGGAGTGCAGCGCGTGCCGAACGCGTCTCTTGCAGGGCCGGGTGTTCATGCCCGAACAGGCGGGCGTGCGGGAGTCCGACCGGGAGAGCGGGTACATCCACCCCTGCGTGTCGTACCCGCTGGAAGACCTTTGTATTCGGCTCCCGTAACGGCCGGGCCCTAGACGGGAAGCCATGTGACACAAACGGCAAAGATGAGCGTGGACCACAACATCGCGATAAACGTATACCCCATGATATCCCTGGCCTGTATCCGGATACCCGCCGCGATGACCGGAAAGAAGGCGAGGGTCCAGAAGGGTTGGATCATATTGGTCCATGAATCACCGTAGGCCTCGGCCATGGCGGCCCTGGCGATGAAATCGGCAAGCTGGCCGGGTGGCATGCCCTCCCCCAGCGTTTTAGCCGCCTCCACGATGGTCGGGCCCACAACCGCCCATTCCCCCCCGCCCGATGGGACAAAAAGGTTTAGAACCCCTCCGATCAGGAAGGAAAGGAAGGGAAAAGTGCCCACGGTTGCGGCCCCGGCAATCCACAGAGCGATGGCCTTTCCCAACCCCGTGTGGATCATGATGCCCATGATCCCGGCGTAGAAGGGGAACTGCAGGATGATCCCGGACACATTCCTGCAGGACCGTTTCATGGCGACAGCGTAACGGGCCGGTGTTTTGTGGCAGAGCATCCCGATCATGATGAAAAGAAAATTCATGATATTCAGGTTGATGTCAAAACCGTTGGTCCAGAAGTGCCACACGAGAAAGCTCAGCCCCATCAGGGAGATGAGAAGCTGAATGATGAAACTGTTGTTCAGCCCGTCCGAAAAATTCCTGTCGGGGAGCCTCAACCCCTCGGTTTCCTCGGCAACAGTCGCCTCCTTTTCTCTATGGCCGTCTTCACGCAGATCAAGGAACTCCACGATTTTCCCCTCGGAAGGTCTTATCAGGTACATAAGGACGGGAAGGGTCAGCAGGAGAGCCAGGTTGCAGATGATGTTCATCGGGCTCGCTATCGTAACCGCAGTGGGGATCGTGGAAGAGAGAATGCCGGTTCGAACCAGAAAGTTCTCCGGGGTGTTCAACAACAGAGGAACCGACCCGGACAGCCCTCCGTGCCAGGGCAGAAGAGATGTGTAGATACAGGCGGCAAGGAGGCGGTAATCGACCTTTCTTACCCTTACGGCAAGCTCCCGCCCCAGCACGGCGGTCAGGACGATCAGGCCCCAGCTGACGAGGGAGAACACGCATCCTGCAAATACGACAATAACGTATACCATGGCAGGACGCTTGATCCGGGAGGCAAGACGGTCTATGAGTCGTGCAGCCGGTGGGGATATGGCGATGGCGTAACCGGTTGTGAGAATCAATACCATCTGCATGCCGAATGTGAGGAGATCCCAGAAACCCTTGTACCAGGCCTGGATGACCTTGAACGGTGTTACCCCGTCCACGATGATCAGAGCCAGGACCCCCGAGATAAAGGTCAGCAGGATGGCAAAGATAAAGGAATCCGGAAGCCATCTCCGGAAACGGTCGGCAAGGAACCCGCCGATGCTGCCCGGCATCATGTGATCCGCCCCCTGTCTGGGAATTCACGGAATAAACGGAACGGTTGCAGCCTTCAATGAAGGGTTACGAAAGGGAATGTATTTCCCTGGGAAAATAAACATTTTTATGACTGGCCTGTCAAAGGAAATCCGAGGGGGGCGGGTCCGGTGCAGCGATCCTGCTCTTCTTTGCCATGTGCGGCTCAGGGACCATGCATGATTTCTGCCGGGAAGAGCCGTCCGGGCCGGGGGTTCCCGGGCACAGGGTGCGCCGGGGGTCGTACGGGACCCCGGTGGATGTCACCCGGCAGGGGCCGGTCCGCGGGCCTGGAAGCGGACACGGTGTTTTGGGTGGAGGTGGAGGGTAGGGGATATACCTCAACCAAAGCTGGCCTGTCGCACAATCCGGGGAGACAGGACCTTCAGCTGTTTGCTGGTTCCTTCCAGACGAACGTTCCGTTCCGGAGATCCTCCAGGGCCTGCTTGATCTCCGCCTTGGTGTTCATCCTGGAGCTGCTGTTTTCGGATGCTCGAAAATAAATATTGGAATCCTGATTTCAATAATGTATTTTTATCCCTGCCCGTACTTTTTTGGCTACGGAACCCCCATTGCCCAGGAAAGTACATGAACAGACATGTTTCGGTGTAACCAATTGATTTCAAAGGGATTCACCTTCAAATAAAGTAGGTTGTCCCCGGCTGAAAAGACTGTTAAAAATGAAAAAGGCATGGTATTCCCTTTGCATGCGTTCATCCAGGGGCGATGTTGGGCAGTACAAGCCGATCATCATCTCCAGTTTCCTGAGAACCGCTTTTCGGGCATTAATAGTAGAAGATGCTGCCCGGGAAAAAACCTGTTCCGGCCAGGAGAGCAGTGCGGGCCGTAACGAACCAGATGGGAGGAAAGTATGTTCAAGAAAAGGGCAGGAGACGAGGAGAGTGCGGGAACGTATGCTGCGGAACATGAGCAGAAGGAACCCGACAGGCAACCTGGCGCGTCGAAAAGCGCGGGAAGCAAGACGGATTCGGGAAGGGTCAACACGATCTTGAAGGGAAGCAAGGTCACCGGAGACATCAACGTCACCTGCGACCTGGAATTGAGCGGCGATGTGGAGGGGAATATCACCTCGAGCGAGAACTCCAATATCTCCATCAAGGGAACCTGCAAGGGGAACATCGACGGAGGCAACATCAACATCGAGGGGGAGCTGCTGAGCGGAAATATCACCGCAGGGAACGACGTACGCATCTCCGGGAAATTTCACGGGGGAGAGGTGATGGCAAGGGGCCGGATCCATGTGAACGGCGAGTTCAGCGGAAAGCTGGAGGGGAACGAGATCGAGATCGGTGCCAACGCCCGGGGAGACGGAGAACTGTTTTACAAGGAGTCCATCTCCATCGCCAAGGGGGCCAGGATCGAAGCAAGGATCAGCCAGGCGCAGCAGGAACTGAAGCTGGTCATGGACTCCCCGGAAAAACAGTCGCTGGATTTCAGGCCGCCTGAAAGTGAGAAGAAGGAGGGCAATGCGTAGAAGCAGGCTCCCACATTTCCCTGAAAAATCCCGATTGCGAAAAGAAATCTTCACGGTTTCGGCACACCCGTATTGTTGAGTTCTTTTCGTACCCGGGCTTCGAGGTCCATGATCGCTTTTGTCTTCCGGTAGCGTGAGGGCAGGGCCTCGATCGTCTTGATGGATCGCAGGAAGGACTCTCTGGCTTCCAGGGTGCGGCCGGCCTCCTGCAGGATCTCACCCCTTCTGGCAAACCACCGTTCCTTCCGGGAAGCGCGGGCAGTGATTTCATCCAGCCGTTTCAGTGCAGCGTCGTAGTGCTTTCTTTTGATCTCCAATTCGATTGAATAGAGAGACAGGGTCCCCACAAAGCCCAACTTCTTGATCCCCTCGTCCAGTCCCTCCAGGGCCCTGTCCACATATGCGTCACCAGCGGCCGCAAGTGCTTTGGCTCGCTCCAAAAAAAAATCCGGCGGGGGAGTTTTTGCGTTACGGATCGCACGGGTGTAATCATCGGCCGCCTCAAGGTAAAGGCCGAGTTCGACCTGGGCATGGGCCCTTGCCGCAAGCCCAACGGGATGATCCGGCTCCAGGATGAGGAACCGGTCGAGTGCGGCTTTGGCTGTATGCGGCCAGCCCGCCTGTTGGAAAAGTCTTCCGCGGGCGAGATGGATGGCGGAGAGTTTCGGATCCAGCATTTCCGCCCGCTCGAAGTCAGCCATGGCGGCATCCCGGTCCTGATGGAGAAAGTGTATATTCCCGCGCTTCAGGTAAAGCTCCGCTTTTTTGGGTTGTTTGGCAATCCGTACCGATAGGGCTTCAATCTGCTCGTGGAGATCGGTATGGGCTAAAGCATAAATAGGGGACATTAACCAAGTCACGAGACATGCAAGAGCCAGAAGACAAGCAAGAGGAGGAGGCAGACAGGCACCTCTTCCCGATGCCGCCAAGCTGTTTCTCGTACCTGTGTCCTTGTACACGGAAAGCAAAGGCCCTCTCCCGGCTTTCATGGAGCATAGCGGTTCAGAGAACGCCGTTACGACCACCTAGGAACCGTTCACCAACCCCCTCGAAGAAAATGAAGGCACCCTATCCCTCATCCCTCAGGTCATAGAGAAGGCAATCTCTCAGGCCGGATGGGGGCCTTGTCAAGGGCTTTTCAGGATGGTGAAGGTATCCTGTACAGTGCCGGTTGCATCAAGAAACGTAGCGTCCAGTCTCATCCCGTCGAAGTCGAGGACCATGGAACCCAGGAGATTCAAAGAGATGTACATCGCAGGATGGTCAAGCGATCCGCCGCTCGTCTTGCCGGAGCTTCCTGCAACGGCATAGACCGCACCGTCGTGGGGCACAGCACTCTTCGCATAGGCACCGTCCCCTCCCTCGCGGCCGTCCCCACCGTCGAGGATCATGGCCGGTGTGAGGGTGCCCGAGGTTCCGTAGTGGCCGTCGAGCAGGAAGGAGCGCTCATAGGAGTGGCTGTGTCCCCCGAGCACCAGATCCACACCGTAATCCTCGAGGATGGGCAGGACGTCCTGTCTCATCCTGACAAGTTGCAGTTCAAGATCCGAATCATGGGAACCCTTGGTGTAGGGAGGGTGGTGCCAGAAGGCGACGATCCAGTCCTGCGTGGTGTTTCCCAGGTCCAGGTCCAGCCAGGACAGCATTGCCGGGCCACCCGTAGCATGGATGATCGTCTGATGCGATTCCAAACAGACAAAGTGGATGTTTGCATAATCAAAGGAGTAATACGCTTCCGTTCCGGAGGGAGACCCCCCGGCTTCACCGCCCGTGGGAAGGGTGAAGATGTCGTAATAGGGACCGGCCTGGGTGGCAGAGGAGGCCGTATGGCCGTCGTGGTTCCCCAGGGTGGGCCAAAGGGCCGCTGTTCGCAGTATCTCCGGATACATGCCGAAAACAGCGGACTGGTACTCTCCCTGTGTCCCGTCCGAGTAGGCGTTGTCTCCAAGCATCAGCCATAGGTCCGTCCCGCGGGTCCCGGTGTAAGCCAGGTACGCGTTCTTCACGGCCAGTGCATTGAGGTCAGAGGTGCCGGAGTCACCGATGACCCATGCCCGTGTGGGTTTTGAGGTGCCGGCAACGGGAGGTGTGACGAAGAAGTGATCCGTGTCGCCGCCGGTAAGGGTCCCGTCCGTGGTTCCGTACGCGTAATAATAGGTCGTGTCGGGGGCAAGACCCGGGAGGAGGAGTTCATGATCATTCCCGAGGGTGGGATCCTGGACGGTCGTGTCAAGAAGGGCCGGGTTCGTTCCGTAATCCACGCGGCTGTCTTTCGTAACAGACGTCCCCCATTTGACGACCATGCTTGTGGGTGTGCTCATCTGAAGGTACGGGCCCCGGTCAAACGGGCCGTCGCACGCACTGAAGGCAAGCAACAGAACCGCTGTCACCCCAAGAGTCAACCGATGTTTGAATTTGCTCATGGATTCTCCTCCTTTCATACCGTTCTATCGGAAGATGCAGGCCCTTGCTGGCATTGTCGCCTGGAATAACCCGGACGGTCGGATGAATTACACTAACAACAGGTAACGGAGGCAGCAGCGCCATTCATCTTGTAAAGCAATCCGTGTCGTCAGGCTCGACGTAGAAAAGGCGCGACTCACTCCACTCACTCCAGCCACTCAGGTCAGCGTAATTGGCCCTGACCCGCCACATATAGGGTAATTCGTCCTCAGAGTAACCCGACTCATAATGGATGGAATTTTCGACGGAGCCCAAGACGAGTGGCGCCCATGTACCGGGGTCCCCATACTGGGCTTCCAGCTCATAGAAGCGTGTTCCCGGCACGGCTTCCCAGGTGAAGTCCCAGGAGAGGCCGTCGCCACCTAAATAACACCCATTGTCCATGGTTTCGCCGTCGCCGGGAGAGACCAAAACGACAGGGGAAGAGCTTTTCTTGAAGGTCCCGACTTCGGAGACAGCGAAGTCCAGCGTCGCCGTATTGACTCCAACAACAGCCCAGTAGCAGTCCATGTCATTGCCCACCAGGTCCCACCAGGTGGATGGCATGGCAAACTCGCCATCCGGGAGCCAAAAGGAGACAGGATAATAGCCCTTCAAGGAGCCTAAATCGTAATAGAATAGCGAATAGAACCTGAAGGCGTCATAAGAGGCCGCCCCGTTCCATGAAAACCACGGTGCCGAGGAGCGGCCGTTTCCTTCCACGGGGGAGACAAGCTCTACTTGTGCCCAGACCGGAGGGGACCATATCACCAGCAGCATACCGCATAGTAATATAGCCCTTACGATGTTCTTCATGGTTGAGCTCCAGTGTGTAGAGTCTTAAAAAGAAGACTCAAGGCAAAATTATTCCTGTCACCGAACCTCTATGCTTGAACCAGCAGTACCGGGTCGCTCGGGAATCCGGTTTTGAAAATAATTCACCCGGAACCTTCGAGATCGTCAACCCTCTCACTTTCGTTGACGGAGCACACTGTGAACAAGCAATTCGAATGCCAATTCGAGCACAAATAAAACAGAAGACCCATTTTGGAATGTCGCCAACAATGCATCTGGCGAAGGCAGAAGCAAATCGTCTTTGATTTTGAAACCTTAGAGTTGTATCGGCTTCCTGGAGCCGTAACCTCTTGCGAGACAGGAAGTCTGTGCAGTCATAAAAAAAGGGGTCAGAACAGATCCTGCCTGGCAAGTTTGTGCGTCATTTGCCCCACTTGCGTGTGCCATCTCCATAACAAATAGAATTTCATTGTGGGGCATTACGGTTCTACTCTCAGCCGTACAGTAAAATTGTATTCTCCATGTCCTCTTCTATTATTTGGTGGATGTGAATCTGAAAGACTTTGATTCAATTTTATCCAATAACAGGTCTCCCCTGACGCACAAAGGCCAACCCCGGTGATGAGGTTGGCCTTTGTGGGCAATGGCAACATGAAAAAACGAAAAGCCAGGGGCCATGTCCTTGTACCAGATTTACA
>CAYTRL010000057.1:0-19046 GCA_964439795.1 uncultured Thermodesulfobacteriota bacterium | reverse complement strand
ATCCCGGATGTGCGGAAAGATCTCGTGGAATCAATCCGCAAGGAGATCCGGGACGGCAACTTTCCCATGGACGGAGTGAAACTCGCCGACCGCATCCTCCAGGAAGCCCTGCTGAACGAACTTTCGTAATCCCGGAAGCCCCGTTCCTCACCCCCAGCCGTTTTTCGCATGGCGGTTCACACGGATCGGATGCGAGAGACGGTTGATTTTATCCGGCCCCTGTCACAAGATCTACACAAATTGTGTTGATCTTGCGAATAAAGACTCGAATCTTACCCCCATGAAAAACCGTTCCCTGTGCCAGCCGGACCAGAACAAGTCCTGCGGAGCCTGCTGCGGCCTCTACAATTATCGGGGCGGAAGCCGTGTGCGCCTGGAAGAGATGCTGAGACGGCGCACCGAGGCCTTCCTGAGGCTGGGCCGACCCACCCCCGACAAACTGGCGTCTTTTTCCCGGTGGGTCCGCGGCGAAGAGCCGGCTGAAAAGCTCCTGGAAACCATCTACAACTGCGAGTACCTGGGATTCCTGGATCCGGAAGGCCGGAAGGTGGGCTGTCTGCTCCACCCGGCCCGGCACCGTGGGGAGGTGGAGGACCTGCGCTCCTGCTCCTTCTACGGCGCAGAGCTGTGTGCCGGCCACCTGTGCCTGAGTTACCAGAAGCTCACACCGGAAGAGACGGTTTGTGTGATCCACAGCCTGGATGACTGGTACCTGTACGGTATCTGCATCACGGATATCGATTTCTGCAAGGCCTTTTTCCTGGAAGCCTCTTCCCGTCTGGGTGAGCAGCCTTCCCGGACCGTACTGGCCCGGGAACGGGTGCGCCGGGCCGCCCGGGCGTTCTTTTCCCTGAAGGTGGACTGGCCCTTTCGAACCGCGGAGGAGGGCCGTTTCGGGAAGTACTGCCTGGCCGAAGACGAGTACCGGGAAGCCCGCATCCCGTACCGGGAAATGGGGATCCCGCCGTCGCGGTACGACACCATCTTCCTGAGCCTTGCCTCCTGCTTCTCCTCGGCCGAGGAGGTGGCGGCGGCCGAAGAGGTAGTGGACCGGCGGGTAGAAGAGTTCGTGCTCGCCTGCGGGTAGAGGTTCCCGGTTGCCGGATCGTGAACAACCGCCGGGCAAACGGGTGTCGATCCTCTCTTCACATCTTCCACGCTTTCGTGTAGATCTTTCCGTGGGACACTTGGTTTCAGGGGTGGAGATGATCACCGATAGCTGACTCCCGAAAGCCTGCGGCTTTGCCGCATGAGGAAGGATCCTCTCATGCAGTGGCCGGACTGGATCGTACTGGGAATCTATTTTGCCGGCGTGCTGGGCCTGGGCGCATGGCTGGCGCGCAGGCAGAAGAGCACGGACGACTACTTTCTTGGCGGCAAGAAGATGTCCGGGGGGCTGGTGGGTGTTTCCCTGGCCGCCAACCAGGTCAGCGCCATCAGCCTGGTGAGCGCTCCCGCTTTCGTGGCCCTTCGCCCGGACGGAGGCCTGCGGTGGCTCCAGTACGAACTGGCCGTGCCCCTGGCCATGGTGGGGGTCCTGGTCCTGCTGGGCCCCCTCTATCCACGCCTGTCCTCGGCATCTATCTACGAGTATGCGGAACGCCGGTTCGGCGTTCCCGTGCGGACCGCTTTGAGCGCCGTCTTTCTCGTATCCCGCGGTCTGGCTACGGGCATCACTCTCTACACCACCGCCCTGGTGCTTTCGGTGGGTATGGGCTTCCCGCTTCTCCAGGTGTACCTGCTGCTGGGCCTGTTCGCGGTGGCGTACACGACTCTGGGCGGGATCCAGGCCGACGTTTATTCGGACGTGATCCAGTTCGTGGTTCTCTGGGTGGGGATCGTCGTGGCCGTGATCGTGGCGCTGGGGTTGCTGACCGACCTTTCCGGATCGATCCGTCAGCTGAATCCGGGGAGGGTGATCACCCTCGATATGCGTCACCACGGACTGGGGGACGGCCGGACCTTCAGCTTCTGGCCCATGCTGATCGGAGGGCTGTTCCTCTACATGAGCTACTACGGGTGCGATCAGAGCCAGGCGCAGCGGCTCATGGCCAACGGAAGTCTTCCCGTGATCCGGAAGAGTTTGGTGATCAACGGAATGATCCGGTTTCCCGTGGTTCTCACCTATTGCTTGTTCGGGCTCCTGCTGGCCCTGCTCCTGGAGCAGGACGCGTCGTTCGCTTCCCGTATGGCGGGGGAGAAGCCGGACGCCCTGGTCCCCGCCTTTCTTGTCGGCTACCTGCCCGTAGGGGTCCGGGGCCTGGTCATCTCGGGGATCTTCGCCGCGGCCATGTCCTCCATCGATTCGGCGCTGAACAGTCTTTCCGCAATTACCGTGGAGGATTTCCTGGCGAGGTCCAGGTGGTCGCACATCACAGCCCCGCCCCGCAGGCGTCTGCGAGTCTCGCGAGGGGTCACGCTGTTCTGGGGGCTGTTCTGTCTGGGGTCCGGGCTGGTGTTCGCGGGTTCGTCCAGGACCATCATCGAACTGGTGAACATGGTCGGGTCGGCCTTCTACGGGCCCGTGCTGGCCGTGTTTTCGTGCGGCCTGCTGGTGCGGAGGGTGGAGGGCCGCGGGATGCTCCTGGGTCTCCTGGGGGGCGTAACCGCCAACCTGGTCCTGTGGAAGGCGGCTCCTCAGATCTCCTGGCTCTGGTGGAACCCGGCGGGCTTCCTGGTGACCGTCGTCCTGGCCCTGGGGGCTTCGCTGTTCCTGTCCGGGGTCGGGGAGACCTCCTCTTCCCCCCGAACTCCGGCGCCTGCCGTGTCCGGGGCTGCGCGGGACCTGGGCGCATGGCGCCTTTCGCTGCGGCAGTCGTTTCGTGAATCCCGCCGGGCGGTGTTGATGCTTGTCGCCTTCTTCCTGTTCATCCTGGGGGTCACCGCGTGCCTCGGGTTTCTGCTGGGTGTGCGGTAGCCGTCTTCCCCTGTCTCTTCCTCCTCGCCTCGAAGTGCCGAATCCTAACAGCCGTTCCGTTTTTTCTTCATAACGGTGTGACCAAAAACGCCTTGCCGGTGTAATACCGGGAAAGAACAAAAAACAGGAAACCACAGGAGAAAAAGATGGGAGCCGGGCCGATAGCAGCGAGGACAAATCGATCCGGGTCAGGCGCAGCGGGGAAACCCTCAGGTTACTGCATCCTTGTGTATCCCCCCGCGTCTGCGGTCCCGGACTCCCTTTTTCGAGGAGTACTTTCATGACAACATCCATCCTCGCGGCAGCCATCCTGTTTCTCTCCTTCGGGGGCTGGCTGTTCGTCTATTCAGCGGTCCTGTTGAACGCTCGTCTCGATGGAAGGAAGAAAGGAAACCAAAAAAAGAAACAAGACCATCGATCGTGTTAAATCACCTTGTTCTGAAGCGGGGGAAAGGGCTCTCAACAGGGGAGGTCCTCCACATCTTGAGACACAGCATCAGTGCTGCAACCTTCACGATAAAGCATGGCGGAAGAGCCGGGGCTCGCCGGTTGCAGCCGGATTATAAGGAGCAGGGAATTGAAGGATCCAAGGGACCGGATTCGCGAAATCCTGGACCGGACGGATGTGTGCGCCCGGCCACCGGAACCGGAATCCGTCAACGGGTGTTTGCCGCCGCACGACAGGGGCGTTCTCGAACGTCTTGAGGCGTACCGGCCGGAAACCCCGGAAGACTTTACCAGGCGCGTCATGTCATCGCTCCCCAACGCGCCCGGGAGGTCGCGGATACGACGGTGGGGTCGGCAACGTTTTCCGGGGATCCGGATGGCCGTACCGGTCGGCGCCGTGTTCCTGGCTGCGTCGATCCTGATTCTTCTCCTGCTGGAGGCCCCGTTCCTCCAGTTCCCGTTCCTCGACGACGCACCCGTGGCCAGGACCGATTCGTACACCGTGGAGTGCGGGGGGACCCTGCGGGTCACCCCGGCAACCGGAGTCCTTGCGAACGACATGGACCCGGACACGGCCCGCGACCGGCTGGAAGCACGTCTGGTGTGCCCTCCCTCGCGTTGCAGCGAGTTTTTCCTGGACCCGGATGGAGGGTTCTTCTACCGAAGCGACGGCCTTCCCCCGGGAAACGATACCTTCACCTACCGCCCCTTTGACGGCAGGAACTACGGAGCTGCGGCGGCCGTCGTTGTGAAAATCCTCTGATCCGGGTGACCGGAAGGGATCTACCGGTGTATTCCCTGTAAAGCGGAAAAACAAGCGGGCGGTTTTTCGAGCCGGAGAGGAGTGACGGCATGGAGCGTGAAGAGCGTCAAGTACTGGTATTCGTAAGCGAGGTTTCCCACCTGCTGGGGGCCATCGACCTGGCCCTGGGGGACCATGGTTACCGTGTCCGGTTTGCCTCGGACCGGCGGGAAGCTCTCGATCGGCTGGGCAGCCGGTGGTTCGACCTGCTGATCACGGACCTGGAATCCCTTCGAACGGAAGGGGCCGATCTGGTTGAACAGATCCATCATCTGTACCCGGGCACCACGATCATGATCCTGCACGGGGGGGAAGAACCGGTCGTTGTGCCCGGCACGTTTCGGCGGGAAGACGGATATTACCTGGTGGAACCGGGCCGTGAGCAGAAGGACCCGCTGCCCCCGGCCGTGTTTGCCGAGATCAACCCGGCGTCATGAGAGGTAGTCCTCCCGAACAGGGCTGAATATATCCAGGGCCAGAGAGTCTTCGGAGAACTCCGCTTTGTGGGAGACATCTGCCGGGATGTTCCAACTGGAACCCGGACAAAGTTCGAACGACTCCTCCCCGATCCACAGGCGGCCGGCCCCCTTGCACAGGTAGCCGGTCTGCTCGTAGGGGTGCCGGTGCTCGGGGAACACTGCACCGGCCCGGATGGTGAACTCCACCAGCAGCATCCGTTCACCGTAGGTAAGGGTCCTGCGTGTGATCCCCTCCATCATTTCCACCGGCGTTGCTTCCACGCTTTTTCTGAACACGTCGGCTCCTTTCTTTTACAGGCTCAGAGATCTGGTCCTGTTGGCCAGGATTCGTCGAATAGGCTCTGCTGTGCAATACACTAGTGCCGTTGGATGAAGACGATGCCCTCGAGAAATCCGTCATTCCCGCGGAAGCGGGAATCTAGGCGCGGGGATGGGCCATCGTTGACAACCGTTTCCTCGTCCACCCCTGGATCCCCGTTTTCACGGGGATGACAGGAACGGATGTTTCTCACAAGGGTTAAGGAAACCTATTGCCGATGGATTGTCTTCGAATAAGAGCGCTATGGCGTTTTTTCATATGACAACGAGACAGACTTCCTCTGGGAAACCAGCTCGATGGTCTGTAAGGTCTGGTCCACGAAGAACGGACCCGTGTTCTTTCCGTAAAAGCTCATACAGGCCTCGTACCCGCCCTGTTTGTAGTCTTCCGGGGTGAGGGCGTACCCCAGGGTGTCGTTGGCGAGACCGGCAAGCATCAGCACCCGGGCCGCCGTCTTTTCCTTGATCTGCCGGCCCAGCTCGGTGGAGATCTCTGCGGGGACTCCTGCCAACACCCAGCCGTTCATGCGCACGGCCTGGAAAACGGTCTCTTCGTGAAACAGGCTGTGAAACAGTAGCCGGACGGCCGGGGTGAGCACGTAGTAGAAGCAGCTCGCCCGCAAGTCCACCCCGGGCAGCTTCACCCATCGCTGGTCCGTCTCAAGGGTCCGCACGGGTTCGAGTTCCAGTCCCTGTTTCACCCGGAGGACTTCCCGGCCCAGGGCCTCAGCGATCGCGTCCGCCGTCCGGTACTGATCCTCCAGCGGATCCTCCCATTCCCGGGTGCCGTGAAGGTGAGGCTTCAGGTCCCCCAGGGTTCCACTGAAGAAGAGAACGGGCGCACCCGTGGCCTCCTCCAGGCGTGCGCAGGTCATGCCCGCGTAATCCCCGGAGTAGTAAAGGTTCTGGGGGCTGAGCACCGTGGGGTGCGCCCCGAAGTTCACGGCCAGGGCGATGGGTCTCTCTGTTTTCTCTTCCTCCACCCACAGTACGCCCACATCCGAGTCCGCGGGGCCGCCCTCGTGGCGCCGGTTCCGGCAGAGGTCCGGGGCCGCACCCTTTCCATAGGCGATCCTGGCGGGGCGGAGGCCCGCGGCAGCGTCCCGCACCGACCCGGCGATCCTCGTGGCGAGAAACCCCAGAGCCTTTTCGTCGTGCGTGCCCATGAGGAACTTCTCGGTGGCCCAGCCCTTCACGTACCCTCCCGGGCCGGAGTGGGTGTGGGTGGGGGCCAGGAAGAGCAGGTCCACGGAAAGGTCCGGGATCTGTTCCAGGACGGCGTTGCGCAAGGGCAGGGTGAAGGCGAGCATATCGGCGCTCACCAGGGCGACACGTGTGCCGTCCTTTTCCAGGAACAGGCAACGGCTGTAAAGGCGGTCGTGGATCCCCTGGGACGGCTGGTTGTTGCGGTCCCCGTACCCGCTCATGGCGCTGCCCGGCGAGGGCGTGATCTCCCACACGGAACTGCCGGCCCGGAGGACGGAAGGGTCGCCGCCCGCACCGGCGGGCGGACAGAGGAGGAAGATCAGGAAAAGCGTTGCCGCCAGGCAAAGCCATCTGTTCCTGTGTGTGTACGGTATTGAGATCCGGTTTCGTTTGGGGACAGGGGCGGAACAGAATGCTCGAGCCATGGATGAGGTTTCCTTTCTAACATATTGTAATTTATAGAAATTCATATCATCATGTTCCGGGGGCCGATTTCTATTGATCTGCTGCCTTCCTTGCATTCCCGTACAAGAGGTACCGACCCAAGGACGCTGCAGGGTATGCAACGGCGAAAACGCTGAACATGCCGCACAGGACCGATCATGGACCCTGATACTTGGATGAACTCCAACCGTGCCAGGTTCCTGCCAACCATGGTTTATGGAGCGGGACCCAGCCAGGTTTCAAACCAGTTCAACGCCTTCTTCCGGATGGTCCGGATCAGCAGGACGGAACTGTAATGCCCCGTGGGAATCAGGATCCGTTCCGGCTGTCCCGCCGCTTCCCATAGCTGTGCACCGAGGTGGGGGCGCACCACGCGGTCGAACCGCCCCTGGATCATCAGCGTGGATGCGGGTCGGATCAGGGGTGCCACCTCCATGGGGTCCACGGGGTCCAGGACCTCATGGAGTTCCCGCCGAAGATCGGCCTCGTCGACGTGGCTCTTGTTTGTCCACCCTTCACGAAAGGCCCTGATCTCCTTGTCGTCCGCCGTCATCAGTATTTCCGCCAGGGATCCGCCGCCGAGAACGAGGACCGAGGCCTGAATGCGGGAGCCTTCCAGCGCCGTCACGGTGGAACCGGTGATGGCACCCATGGAAACACCGAACAGCCCGATCCTCCCGGGGTCCACGCGACCGGATTCTCTCCACCATTGAAGGCCCCTGCGGACATCCATGACAAACTCCCGGATCAGGGGGGCAAGGGCGGAAAGATCCCGGTCGGGGTCGAGCCACTCGGCACGGCGTTCGAACCGGAGACAGGAAAAGCCACGGGAGGCGAAATAGTCGGCGAAATAGGTGGAAACCTCGTATTCGGCTCCCTGGATGGGAAGGATCAGGATGCCGGCCCCGGGCAATGGGTCCTCCCGGACGAGCCTGTATTCCACGGCATCCACACCGCGGCCGGGGAACAGGGATGCGGTCCGGTCCGGAAAATGGATCCGGTGGACCGAGTGCTTCTCCTGCCTGGAAACCAGGGTTTCCGAAGGGGGAGGGGAGTCGGCCGGATCGAACGCATAGAGGTCAAGGGCCTGTTGCATCAGGGGGGTCGGCTTGTACAGGCCCGGTTCCTCCCTGGAGGCGTGCCGGTGGGTACAGGCGGGCAGCAGTGCGACCAGCAGCAGGCAGGCGAATGGCCGCATCATGATTCTGTTTCCGGACCGCTCTTTTCCGGGGGCTCTTGCTCTTTCTCTTCTTTGGCAAACCATTTTTTCACCGGGAACAGCTGTTCCCCGAAGAACCAGGGCGAGTATAACTGGAACGACACCTCGATGTTGTCCTCCAGGATGAGGGCGTTCTTTCCGGCGAGGGATTTGTTGTACCCCACGGATACCGTGGCCGGTATTTTCAGGGGGATGAGGCCCAGCGTGACCTTGGCCCAGGCCTCCACGCTCCAGGAGTCCGCCACCAGGCCGATGGCGTCCACGTAGGTTTTGAACTCCGGAGTGTCGGTGATGATCTGGGACGCGTTGGTGTAGTTGGCCTGGACGCCCAGGCTCAGGGGGATGAGTCCGAACAGGGTGGGCAGGATCTGGAAGGTGCCCCGCACCTTGGCGCCGGGGATGTACCCGTATTCCGGCTCCATCCTGCTCAGGTCCGGGAAATACGGCCCCACGTCCGTTCCGGTGAGGCTGAGCAGGGCGAGTACATCCTCGTTGGGCGGGGTGAAGACCGTGGGGGATTCCCGCTTGTGTTCCGTGTAGAAGCTGTAGAAGACCTCCGTGGCGATGATGATCCAGTCCAGGGGCTCGGGCAGCCGGATATCGAGAAGGTGCCCCAGCTCGATGCCGAACGACCCTACCCCCACGTCGATATCCGGTCCCAGGGCGAAGATCAGGGAGGCGTCGGGGTCTGCCAGGTGCCCGGTGGGAAAGGAGAACTTCACCGCACCCAGAAAAGAGAAGTGCTTGGTGCGGTAGTAGTTGCAGCCCACCGCCAGGGAGATGTCGCCCAGCTTCACGCTCTTGTCCGTTGACTCCAGGACCGGCCGGGGGTGCCCCAGCAGTTCGATGGTCTGCCAGAGGCCTTCCACCGATTCGGTGAACGGTTCCGTGCCGAACAGCTCCGAGATGACAAAGGACGCGGCCTGGGCCGTGAAACTCGTAGGGGGGTCATACTCCACGTCGAGTTCCAGGTGGTAGTACCCGGTGGGGACCTCCAAGGCAAAGGCCCATCCCTTGCCGAGCCCGCAGATAAAGGAGAAGTTGTGCGCCTGCGCCGAGCCCCGGGGGTTCAGGTCCAGGCTCCCTCCGAAGATATCCACCGGTTTGAGGATCGGGCCCTTTTTTCCGTTTTCATCGTACCGGGAATCGCTCCTCACGGTGTTCCACTTGTACTGGATCCCCCACATGCCCGCGGGCGGCAGAAAGGTATTGCCCCACAGGTCGTACCCTTCCGCCTCGGCGACACGCTGGTCGAACAGGGCGATGTAGTCATCCATAAAACCGATCCCGCGGACCGGCCGGGCCGTCACAAGGAGTACCAGGAAGGCCGGGAGGAAGAGCAGGAGGAGGATGCGTCCCCGGGCGCCGGCCTTCAGAGAGGTACCGAAACAACCGAATCTTTTACACCGGTTCGCCATGAACACGAAAATCTCCCTCTTGCCATTCCGTTGGTTTTTTTGTCACGGTTCTTCCACCTCTTCCATGATCCCTGAAAGGCGCATGACCTTGAACGATCGCCGACCCGTTGTGGATGGGCCGCAGTAGGCCGTGAGTCCCCCGGAAAGTTCCCGCCACCCTTCCCGGGCGGACAGGCTCAGGGACAAGGTCGCGGTTCCCTCCGGGCAGGTTCCCGCATCCACTTGGGAGACCGGGATCTTCCACGTGTACAGGACGCGGGCGCTCTCCGGAAACGCGTATCGCTTTCCCTTGCCGGAGTATGCGACCCCGGCCTGGAGAAACGCGTAGTCCTGGTTGAGTACCAGGGTGCCCTCCAGGTCGTCGAAGCAGGCCGTAAAGGTCATCTCCCCCTCCGTGCGGTACTCCAGCTGAAAGGGCAGCCGATAGCTGAACTGGGTCTCGCCGGGAATGCACGCCGTGGGGGACGGCGGAGCCGGCGGCACGGGATCATCCGAACACCCGGCAAGCCCGGCTCCCGCCAGGAGAAGGAGGAGGATCCACCCCCTGTGCGTCTTTATCAAGGCCCGGCCGGCCGACGGTTTCGCGAGCATCGTTTACTCCACCCTGTTCCTGCCTGTCGCAGTCGTAACGGATACGGTTGTCGGGATTGTTTCAACGAAGGAGCACCGGACGGATGTTCAGCCGGTTGGCAAAGGAAACGGCTTGTTCCCGGGGCCCCTCCAGCAGGTAGAACCTCCAGTTGACCGGTTCCCCCTCCACGGCGGTTTCATCACGGAAAGAGACCTCCGGTCCGTCTGCGAAAACAAAGGCCCCCAAATGAACCCGGCCCGTGTCCTTGATCAGCCACTGATCTTCCCCGAGGCCGATCAGGCCGTTGGGCAGTGGGAGCACGAAGTGTTCCCAGACGAAATCAGCACGGGACCACGACACCAACTCCTCTTCCTGCAGGGAAGGGCAGTAAACGATCCGGTCCGGATCCCCGGGAAAGGTGACCTCGATCTTCCGGGAACCCTCCTCTTCCGCCGGGGAGAAGTCCAGATCGAGCCGGTACAGGTCGGGATCGCTGCCCGTCCGGGTCCAGGTCACGGTCGTCCCACGGCCCGGCGCATCCACAACCACCTGCAGCGGGTCTGTGTCAAGGGGGGCCGGGTCCGCACCGGCGGGGTCCCCGGGAAGCACCTCCCCGGTTTCGGTGTCGATGATCACGGGATCCTGGTACCCGAGCGAGTGTTTCCCTTCCTCGATCACGTCCCGGGCGATGCGCAGAGCCTCGGACGCATGCGAGATCCCGTAATCCACCTCTCCCCGGAACGGGTTGATCCCGGTGGCGTCCGATACCTGGGCAAGAAACAGAAGCCTCCAGGCTTCCTCCAGCGTGCTTTCGAGTTCGCTCCTGCTCCCCGGCGGGAGGGCCGCCGCCACCGTTTCCGCGGCCTCCAGTTCCCTGTGGGCCACCGAACAAAGGGTACGGACGTAGTTGTCCTTTTCCTGGCCGCCGAACAGCCCGCCGGCGCCCATCCATCGAAAGATCCCGTTGGTGCTGTCCGGCTGCCACGTCCCTTCCAGGAGGGGTCCCGGATCGGCCGGGGGGATGCCCAGGTCCAGAAGGTCCCCAACGTACCGGCCCACCGTGCTCATCTGAAAGCCCTGCACCTCCAGGGCCAGGAGCTTCTCTTCGTATTCGGCAACCGCCTTTGGGTCATATTTGAAAAAGGGCGGGAAATAAGGATCCCAGTCCCCGGTGGCCAGCAGTTCCCCGTCGTCCAGAAAGGTCCAGCGAACCTGGATCTCCTCGGTGCCGTTGTCATAGTTCACCGATTCCGGACCCAGGACCAGCCACCGGGACCCGAAGGTGTAGTAGGGCATCACCGGGTCCGGGGTTCCGTGCTGATACCGGTACAGGTTCTTGGGCCAGACCATGAACTCGTAGCCATAGCGTTCCATGAGATCGGGCATGGCCGGGGATGCCTGGCCCTCCTGGCAGAACACGGAGGCGGACAGGGGGATCCCGTACCGTTCAAACACCTGCCGGGTGAGGTCCAGGGAGCGTTCCAGGTCGTCGCTGGAGTAAGCCAGGAACAGCTGATCCGAATAGTGAAAGCTCACAACCTCGGCCTGCCCGGACATGCTCAACAGGCGGAGTTTCTCCAGGACCGTGGGATGCCTTTCGGCCAGCACCTCCAGAAAGTAGGCCTGCATCTCCAGGTTGGTCCCCCACGACGGGTGGGCCAGGTACAGGTCGAGCACCGGCTCGAAGCTTTCCAGAACGATGCTGTCCTCCACCTGCTCGTTGTTCAGTTCCCAGGGGGCCACGGGGTTCGGAAACAGGCCCACAAGGCCGCCGGCCACGTACTGGATGTTGAAGTGGAAGACAGAGAGAGCGTACCGGTGCGAGGCGGCCCGGGCATCCGTGGGGTGGTGGAAGAAGGCGAGGGTCAGGAGGATCAGGGCGGTCACTGGTGCCGTGCGCGGAGTGCGGCGCGGGGTATACGATTCCGTTCGTTTCCGTTGGTTTTTTCGCATCAGGATCGCATCCGGTCCGCTTTTGGATCCATGAGAATAAGGTTATCTGTTTGGCATGAAAAATCTATCCTAGCGTGCACCGTTATATCGTGTCAATCGTAGCTTTTCTTTGAGCGGAAGGGCCGTGTCAAATTTCCCGGCAGGGCGCCCTGCACGGGCGCGGGGGCAAAGATTATCCCGGTGCTGCAGGGTCTCAGGTCCCTTTCCAGAAGACAATTCCGAAAAATTTCCCTCTTTCGCCGGATCAGGGAACTTCGGAGGAGAGGACAATCCTGTCGGGATAGTGGTTGGTGACCAGCCACGGTTCGTAACGTTCGTCGCTGTTCAGGGTGTATTCCAGGAACGCCAGGATGTAGGCGTGCTGGATGGCCTGGGCCTCGATGTGGTCGATGTAGACAAAGGGGGAGTCGTCTTCGAGCCGGTTCCCCGGGCCGCATCCGTCGCCGGACCCGAACAGGGTGGGCGCGATCCCGCACGCGTCCGTGAAGGTGTAGTGCCCGCCGTCCGGGAACTCGATGAAGAACCTGGGTTCCGGGGACTGTTCATACACGTCCCGGATCCACTCGTTGTAAGGGACCCCCACGGTCCGGTCCTCGCCGCCGACCATGTACATCATGGGGATCTCCAGTTGAAACAGGGCCAGGGAGATCCACGGGCCGGCCAGGGTGACCCCGGAGCGGACCCGGGGCTCGAACTGCGCCAGGAACATGATCGGCAGGCCCCCGAACGAGTGACCCACCGCGGAGATCCTCGCCGGGTCGATGCTTCCCTCCAGGACGTCCCCCGAACCGGGTGCGTTCATCTCCAGCAGCCGGTCCAGGATGAAGACCATGTCCTGGGGCCGGTCCAGGAAGTTCTTGACCATCAGCAGGGGGTTGAAGATCACTAACTGGTCGGGCAGGGCGGTGAAGGCCGCGTTTTCCGTGTGGTCCGCAGAGACGAAGATGTACCCGTGGCTGGCCAGGTGGCAGGCGAGCGTGTGGTTCTGGAACCGGACGCCCCCGTTGCCGTGGGAGAACATGACCAGGGGATAGGGGCCGTGCTCCGTGTTCACGGGGGCGCCGGGAACGGAACCGGTGGGGCGGTAAAAGTATGCCATCTCCTCCTCGGGAAGCAGCAGCCCGAAGACGGTTTCCACCAGGGGGACCCAGGTGTCGTTTATGAAGTCCACGATGCGGGTGCGGGGTGCCCCGGCGGCCTCTTCCGTGGTCGGGTACCAGACCTCCACCAGGAGCTGTCGTTCGCTGTCCGTGGAGTTGTCGTAACGGTTCGGGTCCTTCATGTGCAGGCAGAAGTTTCCAACGGGAAAGGGGCCGGGTGCCGAGGGGTCGGGTGCCGATGCGGCGGTTGCTTCCGGCGGAACCCCACCGTTTTCTTCGTTGGAACATCCCGTCAGGGCGGAGGAGCACGCCAGCAGACCGATGCCGGTGATCAGGCAGATGAGCAGAGTACTCCCCGGATGAAAACGAGACTTATGCATTTTGCAGCCGCTCCAGGATTTCGGGCAGGACACGCCCGGTCTTCTCGGGAATCTGAACATCCGCAATGCCGGAATAGACGCTGTCCCCGGGATTGATCTCGATCACTCTGGCACCCGCCTCCTTGGCCTTCTGCGGGAGGGCGGCGGCCGGGTAGACAACGCCCGAAGTTCCCAGGACGAGCATGGCGGAGCAGTTATCCGCCTCCAGGAACGATTCGTACAGGTCCTGGACCTGTTCGCCGAACATGACCACGTCGGGCCGCATGGGGCTCCCGCACCGGCACTGGGGGAGTTCCCGAAGGATGGCGTTCAGGTCCAGTTCCCGGATATTCTTCAGGGCGTTCCGGATACGCAGGAGGTAGGACGTTTTGTCCTCGATCTTCTTTTTTCCGCATTCCAGGCATCGTTGCCGGAACAGGTTGCCGTGCATTTCCATGACCCGGCTGTTTCCAGCGTCCTGATGAAGATTGTCGATGTTCTGGGTGATCACGGTCTTGAGGATTCCCATCTTTTCCATCGTTCCCAGGGCCAGGTGTCCGGGGTTGGGTTTCGCGGCCAGGAAGATATCGATGGTGCTTTCCAGGAAGGATCGGATCCTGTCGGGCTGCCGCATCAGGGTGTTCATGAGGCCGGAGCCGGTCCCCAGTTCCTCCGGTTCGAACTGGTCCCAGATGCCGCCCGGGTCCCGGAAGGTGGGAATGCCGCTTTCCGCGGACATGCCTGCGCCAGAAAAGACCACAACGGTTTCGGATTGCCGCAGAATATCCACGGCCTGTTCAATCTTTCCGATCAGATCCATTTTCCCTGCCTTCTCTGGTTTTGGCCAATACGGAAACCGGCCGAAACCGGCCAACGGCAAACGAAACCCTTCCGGTTCGGCCAGGTTGCTGGATGAGACACGATTTTCCATTATGACAAAAAATCAGAAACGAGGAAAGAGCTGATGAAGGTGGAGTCCAAGGGACCCCGCACCCTATTCGTTCATCTCAATGACTTGTCTATGCTCTTATCTTTCTCCTGTTGGATCTGGTTTGTTTCCCCTTCGATGGGTTTTACAATTTCTTTGCATTTCCGTGACAATTCCCTCCTCCTGTTCTGATATTCTTCGATGGGCAGCAACAAAGATTTCTTGGTGTCAAGCCGACGGAAGATTCCGGACGGGAAAAAGAAGAGGTTTCGCAGACAAAGTGTACACCTTGCGAAACTTTTCAAGACGTCAACAGACAGGGCGATTGGAGGAGAGAATATGGCGGATAAAACATATGATGCTGTCATCATCGGTGGCGGAAACAAAGCGTTGCTGCTTGCAATGTACCTGATCAAGTATGGTGGAATGAGTGTTGGCATTGTTGAAAGAAGACATGAGATCGGAGGATGTCTTGCCACGGAAGAGATAGCCGCTCCCGGGTTTCGGGGCAATACACATGCGAATATTATTTTGCCATGGTACTACCTGCCAGTCTGGCGTGATTTCCCTGAGTTCTGGGACTATGGTGCTCAATGGGATCAGTATCTGTGCAGTGACGGGTTTGTTTTCAGAGATAATGAGACCTGCCTGGCGATTTACAGTGACAAACATGATCCATTGCAGGAACGCACCGAGAGGGAGATCGCCCGCTTTTCGGGTAAGGACGCCAAAAAGTGGCGGAAAATCTGGAATCTCGAGCAAAGTGACGAATACCAGAACGTTCAGATGGACATGCTTTTCCTGCCGGCTGAAATGCGTATGGCCCCGGAAGTACTCGAACGTCAGATGGAGGTGTTTCCGAAACTCGTTGAAGCGGATATGGAACCGGACAGCATGATCCTTTCCGCAAGCCCCTATCGTGTGGCACGGGAATGGTTTGACAGCCAGGAATTGCAGTCCTGCCTTCTGCGGTTTGCCGTGACCGGTGCGTTTGACATTACGGAGCCGGGTAACGGCATCATCGTGCTGGGAATGGCCACGTCTTTGCCCACGATCGGCTTCAACCGGGGGGGGACCCATATGATCGCCCATGCCGCTCATCAGGTGCTGAATCAGATTGGATGTGAATTTCACATCAATAAAGAGGTGAAAAAAGTACTAATAGAAAATGGTGCGGCCAAAGGAATACGACTTGATGATGGCAGCGAGATAGGAGCCCGCAAACTGGTTGTCAGTACCCTGAACCCCCATCAGCTTATCTTTGACCTAATCGGAAGGGAACATGTTGAAGAAAAATTAGCAAAACGTGTAAAGCTTCTTGAAAATACATTTGGCTGTATTATGTGGTACAGCCTTGCCGTTCATGAAAAACCGAGATATATAGCAGAAGCGTTCAATCCTGACATTCATGAAACCGAATGGCTCGGCCTGCAGCCTGATCCTGACCCTATTCATATAGCCAGGGAGTGCCGGCACGCGAAACTGCTGCAATGGCCCCCACCCAAAGATGACTATTGTCCTACTGTCTGGTGCAACAGCATGGTAGACCCCAGCTATGCGCCGGAAGGCAAACATGTTTTACAGAATGAACAGCTTGGTCCGCCAGCTTCTCTTTTTTCGGAAAAGCAGTGGCTGGAAATCAAGGAACAATACGCAAAGGATCTGATGGATCTCTGGAAGGATTATGCCCCGAACATGACATGGGACAATATCATTGGCGTCGATACGAATACACCCTATGATCATACACGCATGAGCAATCTTCTGCCCAACGGCACCATGGCCGGGATTGACCGCCCTGCACACCAGATTAATGAAAACAGGCCCACGCCGGAACTGGCGAACCACAGAACGCCGATAAAGAACCTTTACGCCACGGGCGGTTGCTGGCATGTGGGAACCAATGCCGGGTCAAGTGAATCGTATAACTGCTACAAGATCATTGCAAAGGATATGAATCTCGGCAAGCCGTGGGAGGAGCCCGGCAAAGAGGAACCCCATTCGTTGGTGGAGATGTTAAAGACTGTGAGAAAGAAAGTTCGGGCTACGGCTAAGAAAGATTGAAAAGATATTCAGAAAAGTGGTGTTTTTTTTCGTCGTGGTATTCAGGCAAACCTCCCAAAAAAACCGCTTCCGGAAGATCCCCGATTGTGCTCTCGGTACGGCGGGTCAGTCGATCAGCTTTGCGTCCCGGAACGCCTTGACAAACGGGTTGTCGGCGTCCAGCTCTTCCTTCTTCTTCTTTTCTTTCCGGGCGGGCGGAGCGGTCTTGGAGGGCTTCTTCGGTCTCCCCGGCCCGCCGGCCCGCGCCCCCTCGGGACGCGGCTTTCCGGCGGACCCCTCTGCTTTTTTCTCCCGCAGGGAGAGGGCGATCCTCTTCCGGGCCGGGTCCACCTCCAGAACGGTCACGGTCACGGTCTGACCGAGCTTGACCACCTCGGAAGGTTCCTTCACGAACCGGTCGGCCATCTGGCTGATGTGCACCAGGCCGTCCTGGTGCACGCCCACGTCCACGAACGCTCCGAACCGGGTGATGTTGGTGATCTTTCCCGGAAGTTTCATGCCCGGGGTGAGGTCCTCGATCTTGTTGACCGTGTCGTCGAACCGGAACGACTCGAAGGCTTCCCGAGGGTCACGGCCCGGCCGGGCCAGTTCGGCCATGATGTCCTGGAGGGTGGGGATCCCCACCTTTTCCGACACGTAGCTTTCCAGGCGGACCCGTTCCCGCAGGTCGGGTTTCTGCAGCAGGTCGATCACCTTGCAGCCCAGGTCGCCGGCCATGGCCTTCACCACGGGATAGCTTTCCGGATGCACGGCCGAGGCGTCCAGGGGATCGCCGCCGTCCCGGATGCGCAGGAACCCGGCTGCCTGTTCAAAGGCCCGGGGTCCGAGCCGGGGAACCTTCTTGAGCTCCTTCCGTGTGCGGAAGGGGCCCTTGCTGTCGCGGTGTTCCACGATGTTCTGCGCCAGCTGGGGGCCCAGGCCGGACACGTAGGTCAACAGCTGCCGGCTTGCCGTGTTGACCTCCACACCCACGGCGTTCACGCAGCTGGAAGTCACATCGTCCAGGCTCTGCTTGAGCTGGGCGGGGTTCACGTCGTGCTGGTACTGGCCTACCCCGATCGATTTCGGGTCGATCTTCACCAGCTCGGCCAGGGGGTCCTGCAGCCTGCGTCCGATGGACACGGCGCCGCGAACGGTGACGTCCTGGTCGGGAAACTCTTCCCGGGCCGCTTCCGACGCCGAGTAGACCGAGGCCCCGCTCTCGTTCACCAGAAAAATCGTCGGTTCGCCCGGGAGTGCGAGATCCCGCAGGAACGCCTCGGTCTCCCGGCCGGCGGTGCCGTTTCCCACGGCAATCGTCTCGATATCGAACCGGGCGCAGAGGTCTCCAACCTTTCGGGCCGCCTCCGTGGCCTTGGCAGGGCCCGTATGAGGGAAGATAACGTCGTGGTGCAGCAGTTTTCCCTGGCGGTCCAGGCAGACCACCTTGCACCCCGTGCGGTACCCCGGGTCCACCGCCAGGAGGGTCTTTCGTCCCAGGGGGGGATCCAGGAGCAGCTGACGAAGGTTGTCCGCAAAGACCCGGATGGCCTCGGAGTCGGCCCGGGTCTTGGCGGCCAGCCGGATTTCGGTTTCCAGGGAAGGGCACAGCAGCCGCTTGTAAGCGTCCTTCAGGGCCAGCCGCACCTGCTCCGCGGCCGGGTTCCGGGCCTTGAGAAAGGCGCTTTCCAGGATCGGGATGGCCTTTTCCTCAGGCGGCTGGACCCGGAACAGAAGCACCTTCTCCTTCTCCCCGCGCCGGATGGCCAGGACGCGGTGGGAGGGGGCCGATGCGATCGGTTCCTGCCATTCGAAGTAATCCCTGTATTTTTGCCCTTCCTCCTCTTTCCCCGTCATGACACGCGAACTGAGCAGGCCGCTCTTCTCGAACAGCTCCCGCAGGTGGGCCCGGACCCCCGTGTCTTCGTTCACCCACTCGGCCACGATGTCCCTTGCCCCGGCCAGGGCCTCTTCCACCGAGTTCACGCCCTTTTCCGCATCCATGAACGCCCGGGCCTCCTCCTCCGGGTCGAACTCTTCCTGGGCGCGAAGGCGCTCGGCCAGGGGCTCCAGCCCCTTTTCCCGGGCCATGGTCCCCCGGGTTCTCCGCTTCGGGCGGAACGGCAGATAGATGTCCTCCAGGGTCGCCAGGGTTTGCGCCCCCTGGATTTCGTCCCGGAGCTTGTCGGTGAGCAGTTCCCGTTCCTCCAGGGATTTCAGGATCGCCTCCCGGCGGGTCTCCAGTTCCTCCAGTTGGGCCAGGCGGTCGCGGATCCCGGTGATGGCCACTTCGTCCAGGCTGCCGGTGGCCTCCTTGCGGTAGCGGGCGATGAAGGGCACCGTGCCCCCTTCCCCGAACAGGTCCGCCACGGCCCTTACCTGTTCGGCCTTCAATGCAAGTTCTTCCGCGACTTTTTCGATCAGGTCTTCTTTCATGTTCCTTCCCCGGTGTGTGGTGTGTTCCGCCGATTCCCCGACCCGGACCTGCCTGCACGGCGTCTTCTCCCGGAAAGCTGTTCGGGGCAATGGGTGAACGGACTGCCCAAAAGCGGACAGTGGATCACGAAACGGTTGCAACTCAAGGACCACAGGGTGAGTGATTCCACGGGCGAAGTCAATGACAGAGGAAAAAGGGGGGGGGAAGGTCTATCTTAGAGGAAAAGGAGGAATGGGGTCAGGTGACAATGCCCCGGCTCTGCCGGAGGCATCCTTTCCTTATTCAGTGCCCGGACTCTGCGAAGGGAGCGGGAGAAAGGACCGCTCAGCCCTGGATCTCACTGGCCAATCTCAGGGGAGGAATGGAGTTCCAACCGCCTTTGAAACCAGGAATCCTCCCAGCAGG
>CAYTRL010000056.1:0-19463 GCA_964439795.1 uncultured Thermodesulfobacteriota bacterium | reverse complement strand
TGCGTCCGGATATCAGCATGACCCCCTTTTCCTCGGGTTCCCGGGAGAAAACCTACCTGCTCACCTGCCCCGACGGCCGTTCCCTGGAAATCAGCGGAAAACTCCACGAACTTCTGGAGTTTCTGGACGGAGACCACAGTTGCGCCCAGATTGCTCAACACCTCTCGGGGGTCTGGAAAACCCCGGTCCGGGAAGAGGAAATTCAAACCTTGCTGGAGCGGCACCTGCTTCCCCGTGAACTTCTCCTGGAGACCGGAACGACCGCCGGGGAAAAACCCGATCATCGAAAAGGGAAGCAGAAACTCCGGGGGGTGCCCCTTCTATCCTCTCGCACCCTCCTGCCGTTCTCGGACACCCTCCGGTTTCTCTTCCATCCACTTCTCGCCGTACCTCTCCTGTGGGCATCAGCGTTGTGCCATGCTCTCCTGTACATCGGCCTCTTCTCCGGGGGGGAACCCCCTCCCCCCTTGACTCCGGAAATCTGTACGATCGGAACCGTCGTACTCTTTTTTTCCGTCCTCTTTCACGAACTGGGACACCTGTCCGCATGCCGCTTTTTCCGCTGCACACACGGTGAGGTCCGCTTCGGACTCTACCTGGTTTTTCCCGTGCTGTACGCCAACGTGACGCCCGCCTGGCAACTGACTCGAAAGGCCCGTGTGGTGGTGGACCTGGGCGGGGTCTACTTCCAACTGCTGCTCACACTCCCCCTGTTCCTCCTGCATCGGCACACCCAGGACCCCCTCTGGCTGTTCCTCTTCCTGGAGTTGGACGGCATGATCCTTTTCGCCCTGAACCCCTTTCTCCGCTTCGACGGCTATTGGCTCTGTTCGGACCTGCTGGGCGTGGCCAATCTGCGCTCCCGTTCCCGACGGCTGTTCCGGGTGCTGCTAAGGCGCCTCGCAGGCCGCCGCGACCCAACCCCGCAACCCTTCCTGGCACTCCGCGGGCCGGAGGCCGTTGGCCTACTCCTCTATACCGCAGGAAGCTGCGTCTTCACCCTGTTGATCTTCCTTCTCCTTGCCCGCTTTCTTCCCCAAGGGGTGGCCGCTCTTCCCAACCAGGTTCTCGAGGTCACCCGCCAGCTCACGGAGGGCGGCCGGGAGGGTTCTGCAGGAGCCCTGTCTGTCCTGCTTCCCCTTCTCTTCCCCCTGCTGCTTCTTTTCGTGGCCTTCCGGATGATCTGGAGGGTTCTCCGCGTGCTGGTGCAAACCCTGAAAAACTCCTTCACGGGAAACCGGTCTTTCGGGCGCCAACGACCCGGACGGTGAAAGGGTTCAGGCACCTCGTTGCCGAAGTGGACAAAGTCGGAATCAATACAGTATCGTGAGTTGTTCAACGGCTCGTCACCAGGTGCCTTCGAATAACCCTCTGGGCCGTGGATCACGGGGCCGGCACGATGCGCAAGGGACTGGGAAAAGATTTGTCAAAGCTGATAGGCAGGGACAGGGTCCGAACCGACCCGGAGGATTGCCTTGCCTACGCCAGCGACTCAACCAGGCGCTACCTGAAGAGCCGGAGACCGGACGCGGTGGTCCTGCCGGAAAGCACCGAAGAGGTGAGCCTCCTCCTGCAGTACGCATCCTCCCGCGGAGTGCCCGTGACCCCCAGGGGTGCGGGAAGCGGGCTGTCCGGCGGCTGCACCCCGCTCCACGGCGGGATCGTGCTGGACATGAAGCGGATGCACAGGATCCTGGAGATCAACCGGGGCAACATGTCGGCACGGGTGGAGGCCGGGGTAGTCCTCGCCGACTTTCACCGGGCCGTGGAAGGACAGGGGCTGTTCTATCCTCCCAATCCTCAGAGCATGTCGGTCTGTACGCTTGGCGGCAACGTGGCCACGCGCGCCTGTGGGCCCCGGGGGGTCAAGTACGGTTCTACAGCGGATTACCTGCTGGGGCTGGAAGCCGTTTTGCCCGACGGGTCCGTCATCCGGCCCGGGGGCATGACCGCGCGCAATTCCGCAGGCTACGATCTGACCCATCTTTTCGCCGGCTCCGAGGGCACGCTGGGCGTAATCACCCAGGTGAACCTCCGGCTCCTGGCCCTGCCCCCGGAACATCGCACGGGCGTGATCGTGTGCGAGACCACCGAGCAGGCCGCCCGGATCGTCTCCGAGGTGATCGCGGGCGGAACACTGCCGGCCATGATCGAGTACCTCCCCCAACTGGCCGCTTTGGCCATGAACAACTTTATCTCACCGCCCCTCACCGTCGAAGGGCAGGCCTTCCTCCTTCTGGAACTGGATGGAACCGTTCAGGAGATCGACAGATGCGAAGACCACATCCGGGAGATCTGCACCCGGATGGGCGCGGTGGACGTGCGCATGATCCAGGACGAACAAGAGGCGGCCACCTACTGGAAGGCACGCTACAACCTCTGGACCATGTCCCTGGCCATGATGAAGAAAGTCATCTCCGAGGACGTGACCGTGCCCAGGGACCGGATCCCGGAGTTCGTACAGGCCGTCGAGGAGATCTCGGCGTCGTTGTCCAAGGTATTCATCGGAATCGGCGGCCATGCCGGGGACGGAAACATGCATCCCACGGTTTTGTTCCCGGAGGTCTCCCGGGAGGCGGAAGAGGAGGCCCGCCGGACCATCGAAAGGATTGTTCGAGCCGGCCTGGCGCTGGGGGGCACCGTGTCGGGTGAGCACGGGATCGGATTCCACAAAGCGGAATTCCTGGAATGGGAACTGGGGGTCGTTCAGCTCGAACTGCTCAAACGGATCAAGAAGGTCTTTGACCCACAGGGCATCCTGAACCCGGGGAAGATCTGGACGCAAGGGAAGTCGAAGGGCGCGGCATGCTCCAGTTGAGCGACTACTCGGAGATGATGGCCCGCTGCTCTCACTGCGGACTCTGCCAGGCCACCTGCCCGGTTTACCTGGAAGACCTGCTCCAGACGCATCTTGCCAGGGCCAGGATGGAACTGATCCGTGCCTCCCTGGTGGAGGGGTCCCTGCCCGTTTCCCGGCGGCTTCGGGAGGTGGTGGACCGTTGCCTGCTGTGCACGAACTGTTCCCAGACCTGTGCCGCCGGGATTCCGGTGGATGAGATCATCGCGGCGGCCAGGCACCAGCTCCATCAGGGCAGGCAGTACGGGCCGGTGCGCAGGCGCCTGACCGGGATCTGGATGCGGAAGCGGGGAGCAAGCGCGATCATTGGAGGTGCTGCCGCCATGGGAAGGCGCATGGGGCTCGTACCCGGGGAGGTCCCTCCCTCTGCGCCGAAACCGTTTACCCGCCTCTGCAAAGGAACGTTTCCGGCAACGGGCGCTCGGCGGGCCCGCGTTGCCTACTACGTGGGCTGTGCCACGAATTCGATAAGCCCGGACACGGGTCTGGCCGCCGTCCAGGTCCTGAACCACAACGGAATCGAGGTCGTGGTGCCGCAAGGGCTCGTCTGCTGCGGCATCCCCGCCCTTGCCGAGGGCTCCCTGACGATCTCGCAGGAGATGGTTCGGACTAACATCCGGATTCTCGCCGGCCTGGAGGTAGACGCGGTGGTCACGGACTGCACCTCTTGCGGCCTGATGCTGAGGAGCAAGGCCCTGAAGATCCTGTCGCTTGAGGATCCCCTCCGGAAGGAGGCCGAGGCACTTGGGCTCCGGGTATGGGAGGTCATGGACTATCTCAATCAACTTGGGCTCCGGGCCGAACCCGGCCCGCTCCCCGGACGGTTCACCTACCACGTTCCCTGCCATCGAGGCTGGACGCCCACCCTGAACGACGCCCCCAGAAAAACGCTCTCCCGTGTACCCGGGTTCGTCCTCGTGGAGTCGGAGCACCCGGAGCACTGCTGTGGCGCAGGGGGCGCCTTCTTCCTGGACCACTTGGACCTGGCCCGAAAAATCCGGTCCCGGAAGATCGATGAGATTTTGCGGACCGAGGCGGCCACGGTGGTGACTCCGTGTCCCGCGTGCCGTGCTTTCCTGGCCCCCCGGCTGCCGGGCCTCACGGTGGAGCATCCCGTCTCCCTTCTGGCGAGGTCATACCGCCTGTAAGGGAACACCTGTACCAGGCACACGGTTTCCGCCTGTGCCGGGAGCAGGAAGACGATCAGTGGGGCAGGCCGGTGACCGAACAGATGTTTGAACGGCTTGCCTGAACAGGAGACGCGGTCGATGCGGTTCACACCCATTCTCGACGAACTGGTTCAAGACCTGGAAGCGCTACGCTTCGGCCCGCCGGTCACCCACGTGTACAACCCCCTTGTCTACGCCCGAAAAGCACACGAACGGTACCTGACCCGATACGGCCGCGGGACGCGGGAGGTGCTGCTCCTGGGGATGAACCCGGGGCCCTGGGGTATGGCACAGACCGGAATCCCCTTTGGCGACGTGGTTTCCGTGCGGGACTGGTTGAGAATCCGGGTCCCGGTGGAGCAGCCCCCCCACCCTCATCCCAAACGGCCGGTCATGGGCCTGGCCTGTCCCCGGCAGGAGGTGAGCGGGAAACGGCTGTGGGGATGGGCCGAGAGGACCTTCGGATCCCCGGAAAGGTTCTTCTCTCGTTTCCTGGTTGTGAACTACTGCCCCCTCCTTTTTCTGGAGGAAACCGGGCGGAACCGGACCCCGGACAAGCTCAAGGGGACCGAGCGGGAGCCCCTGTTCGACGCGTGCGACCGTGCCCTGATCCGAACGGTAAAGATCCTGAAGCCGCGATACGTGGTGGGGATCGGCCGCTTTGCGGAGGAACGGATCCGCAGGGCGCTTTCAGGCCGGGACGTGGCGGTGGGCAGGATCACCCACCCCAGCCCGGCAAACCCCCGGGCAAACCGGGACTGGGAGGGGTACGTTCGGAAGGAGTTATCCTCCCTGGGCATCCGGCTCTGAACCGGACGCCCTTATCACGGGTAGAGCCCCACGCTCCGGAGCCCCTCGCTCTCGGGGAACTGGAACACCACGTTCATGTTCTGCACGGCCTGGCCGGACGCCCCCTTCACCAGGTTGTCGATGACCCCCAACACGAGGATGGTCCCGGAGTGCGGGTCGTACCGGACCGCGATCTCGCAGCGGTTGGTCCCCTGCACCCCCTTTGTCCTCGGCAGTTCTCCGGGCCCCAGCACCTGTACGAACGGCTCGTTGCGGTAAAAGGTTTCGTAGAGGTCCTGCAGATCCGTGCCTTGGAGCGGACCGTCAGGCCGGCAGTAGACCGTGGCCATCATGCCCCGGATCATGGGCACCAGGTGCGGGACAAAGCAGAGAGACACCGGCTCCCCTGCCAGCAGGGAGAGTTCCTGCTCGATCTCGGGCATGTGCCGGTGCCCGGCCGGCTTGTATGCCAGGAAATCCTCGTTGCATTCCGAAAAGTGGGTCCCCAGGGTCAACCCCCTGCCCGCGCCGGACACACCGGACTTGGCGTCGATCACAATGGAATCCAGGCGTACGCATCCCTCCGCCAGGAGCGGGGCCAGGGACAGGATGGAGACCGTGGGGTAGCACCCGGGGTTCGCCACCAGCCCGGCACCGGTCAAGTGCTGCCTGTATAGTTCGGGAAGGCCGTATACCGCTTCCTGAAGGAGGTCCGGGGCATCGTGCTCCTTGTCGTACCACTTCCGGTACACCTCGGGATCCTTGAGGCGGCAGTCCGCGCTCAGATCGATCACACGGGAACCGGATTCGAGAAACGGCGGGATGAAGGCCGCGGCCAGTCCGTGCGGCATGGCCATGAACACCAGATCCACTTTCTCGGCCCCGGCGGGGTCCAGGGGCAGAAAGACATCGTCCCGCACACCCCGTAGATGGGGAAACACGTCGGTAACCGGTTTTCCGCTGTTCGTCTTGCCCGTCATGAGCCAGCGGAGTTCGGTGCGGGGATGCATCTCCAGCAGCCGGATCAGCTCGCAGCCTGTGTACCCGGCCGCTCCGGCGATGCCTACTTTGATGGTATCCATTCGTTCCCCCCCTGTTTCGACTTCCGATAAAGGCCCATCTGCTGTGTTCCCCCTCGCCTCGTCGCTGCGGCGACCTATGGTCGCTCCAACGTACTTAAAGTACGCCTCCGCTCCTCTGCTTCGGGGCGCCTTGCATATGAACCTTTCTCAAAAGCCGAAAAAAACCTTGGTTCCTGGAACGGACTTCGGCCCGGCAAGACTTAGGGATGAATAAATTTTGTTCGCCCGCCTTACATATGGGCCCTTCCTGTTCGCCGGAACTCCCCGGCCTACTTTTTACGCCTCAGCACACGGATCAGGTAATCCCCGTACGGGTTTCCCCGCATGGTCTCCGCGGTCTTCCGGACCTCCTCGGCGGTGATGTAGCCCATACTGAAAGCGATCTCTTCCAGACAGGCCACGCGCAGCCCCTGCCGCTCCTGGATCGTCTCGATGAAGTTCTGTGCCTGAAGCAGAGAATGGTGCGTCCCCGTATCCAGCCACGCCACGCCACGTCCCAGGCGCTCCACCATGAGGGTCCCCTGCCGGAGGTACGTCAGGTTCACGTCGGTGATCTCCAACTCCCCCCGGTAGGACGGTTTCAGGTTTTCAGCAATCTCCACGACCCGGTTGTCGTAAAAATAGAGTCCGGTCACCGCAAAGGGGGAACGGGGGTCCTCGGGTTTTTCCTGGAGATCGATCGCCTTTCCTTCGTGGTCGAACTCCACGACGCCATACCGCTCGGGATCGCTCACACGGTAGGCAAAGATCGTGGCGCCGGAGTCCTTGGCCGCGGCCCGTTGCATAGCCTCGGTCAACCCCCTCCCGTAAAAGATGTTGTCCCCCAGGATCAGGGCCACGGAATCCTTCCCGATGAAGCGGCTGCCCAGGATAAACGCCTGGGCGATGCCTTCGGGTTCTTCCTGCACTTCATAACTGATTTCGATGCCGAACTGGGAACCGTCGCCCAACAGGCGCTTGAACCCCTCTTGCTCATACGGGGTGTTGATCACCAGGACTTCCCGGATCCCCGCGAGCATCAGGACGGAGAGGGGGTAGTAGATCATCGGCTTGTCGTAGATCGGCATCAGTTGCTTGCTCACGCTGATCGTCAGCGGAAAGAGCCGCGATCCCGCTCCTCCGGCAAGTACGATTCCCTTCATGGTTCTCCCTTCTTCCCGTTTCTATTTTCGAATCACGGATCCGGGTTCATCGTAAAGAGTTCGGCATCGGCCAGGGACGGGTTGTCCTGGTCCTGGCCGGAAAGCCGGACCTGATCCGAAGGCCATTGAACCCCGATCTCGGGGTCGTTCCAGATGATACCCCGCTCACAGTCCGGTGCGTATTCGGCCGTTACCTTATAGAGGACGTGCACCGTTTCGCTGAAGGCATAGTAGCCGTGGGCGAAGCCGGGCGGGACATAGAGCATGCTGCTGTTTTCCTGCGACAGGATTTCGGCGACCCATTTTCCGAAGGTGGGCGAGCCTTTTCGAATGTCCACGGCCACGTCCAGAACCTCTCCGGCCACGCAACGGACCAGTTTCCCCTGGGCGAAGGGCGGCACCTGGTAGTGCAACCCCCGGAGCACCCCCTTCTCGGAACAGGAGTGGTTGTCCTGCACAAAGGGAACGTCGATTCCGTTCGCCGCGAAATCCGACTGCTTGTATGTCTCCAGAAAAAAGCCGCGCTCGTCGGGAAACACCCTCGGCCGGATGAGGATCACCTCTGGAATCGCCAGTTTTTCGAACGTAAACGGCACCTGCCTTCCTCCTGTTTCATCACCGGGTCATTGCATATGTTTCCGTGCCCGGAGAAAGCTGTCCAGCCCATCCTGCCACGGTCGGGGAGGTTCCCCCGCGATGGAACGATATTTTTCGGTGGACAGGACCGAATAGGGAGGTCTGGGCGCGGGACGTCCGAATTCCCTGGAGGAGATCGGTACCACCTCCACCCGCCGGGCCGGGGAAAGAAGGCCGAGTTCCTGCCCCCTCCGGATGATCTCCTGTGCGTATTCATACCAGGAGCAGGCCCCGCTGTTGCAGAAGTGCACATACCCCGAGGCCTGCTCGTCCATCAGTTTCCAGAGCGCCCCGGCCAGGTCGGAGGACAGCGTAGGCGACCCCTGTTGATCGTCCACCACGGTAAGGCGGTCTCTTTCCCCGGCCAGCCGCAGGATCGTATCAGGAAAGTTCGGCCCGTTCAGGCCGTAAAGCCAGGATGTTCGAACGGTCAGCCACTTCCCCCCCTCCCGTTCCAGGGCCACCTCACCGGCCCGCTTGCTTCTGGCGTACACGCCCCGGGGCCGACAGGGGTCTTCTTCCTCCATCGGCCGGTTTCCGTCGCCGAAAAACACATAATCCGTACTCACATGCACCAGCGGAACACCCTCGCGGACGCAGGCGGCGGCCAGGTTCCGGGGACCCCTCTCGTTCACGGCAAAAGCGGTGTCGCTGTCCTCCTCGGCCCGGTCCACGGCCGTGTACGCCGCGCAGTTCAGGACCTGGTTCGGACGGCACGAGCGGAAGAAGGCTTCCACCGCCCCGGGATCGGTGATGTCCAGTTCCTCCAGATCGGTTTCGATCAGTTCCACATCGGCCGGTTTCTGCCGCTTCACATCCGCAGCAAGCATCCCCAGGGCCCCGGTGAGCAGAATCCGCATGGCTGAAAAACCCTTCCTATAACATCACTTACCGGGGAAAGGGGGTCTCCCGGTCCCGCTTCCCGGAACATCGTCAAGAAAATCCATAGTAGAAACAGGCCCCGGACATGTCAACCGAACCGGCAGGGGGTTGCCCTTGATTCTTCATAGAATCCATTACCAGGACATGTCAGTCAAACAACAAGGAGTTGCCCTTGATTCTTCCTAGAATCCATTCCCAGGACATGTCGGTCAGACCACAAAGGGTTGCCCTTGATTTTTCCCGGAATCCATTCAATGATAGGCAGGGTGTTATCCGGATCCTCCGGCAGCTCCCTGCCGGCAAAACGGTTCCCGGACGACCCGCGCGAAACCCCATCCCGGGCTAACGGAAAATTCATGATCCGAGAGTGCATCGCCAAAGCCGCGGAACATCAGGACCTCACCTCGGAGGAAACCCGGGCCGTCTGGGAGGAGATCACCGGCGGCCAGGCCACCCCTTCCCAGATCGCATCGCTGATCACGGCCCTGAGGATGAAGGGGGAGACCGTGGAGGAGATCACGGCCGCCGCCCGGGTGATGCGGGAAAAGGCGACCCGGATCCCGGTGGATATCTCGGACGACCGGGATCCGCCGGGGAGCGACACGCCCCCTCCCCCGCCGCTCCTGGACACCTGCGGCACCGGCGGGGATCAGACCCACACTTTCAATGTGTCCACCTGCACTGCTTTCGTGGTGGCCGGGGCCGGGGTACGCGTTGCCAAGCACGGCAGCCGGTCTGTTTCCAGCTCATGCGGGAGCGCCGATGTCTGCGAGGCCCTGGGGATCGACCTGGGCCTTCCGCCCCGGAAAGTAGCGGACTGCATCCGCCTGCACGGAATCGGGTTCCTGTTCGCACCGAGCCTGCACGGAACCATGAAACACGCCGTCGTCCCCCGCAAGGAGATCGGGATACGCACCATCTTCAACCTTCTGGGCCCACTGTCGAACCCCGCCGGCGCCCAGGTCCAGATCCTCGGGGTATACCGCAGAGACCTGACCGAACGCCTTGCGGCGGTCCTGGAAAACCTGGGATGCCGCCGGGCCCTGGTGGTGCACGGGGAGGACGGTATGGACGAGATTACCACCACCGGCAAAACCTACGTTTGCGAACTGGCGGAGGGCCGGCTCCGATCCTATGAAATTCATCCCGGGGATTTCGGGTTCTCCCCGGCGCTACTGGAAGACCTGAGCGGCGCCGGAGCCCGGAAAAACGCACGGATCGTCCTGGAGATCCTGGAGGGCCGCCCGGGCCCCAGGCGGGACATGGTTCTTCTCAACGCCGGGGCCGCTCTCTATGCGGCCGGTACGGCATCGGACATCCAGGAAGGAATCCGGCAGGCCGAACAATCGATTGACGATGGAAAGGCCGCGGCCAGGCTCCGGGGGCTGATCGATTTTTCCACCCGAGAGGGAAAGCCCATGAACCACGGTTGACCCGGCAGTCGCCGACAAGTCCCGCACCGGATCACCTCGCCACGGTTCGGGAAGAAGGGGGAACCATGCAACGGACATTTCTCGGGTTTGTGATCTGTTTTCTCGGGGGGCTGGCGGTGGGGTACGGCCTGGCCTACCTGGACCATCAGGCGAGCGTTCCCCGGCTGGAACTGGACCGCACGGAAATTTTTGAACTGGCGTTTCCCGACGGAACCTCAGAGCGTCTGAGCTATACGGACGTGGAACGGGAAAGAACCGAGTTGAAGCACTTGAGAAGACGACTGGTGAGTCTGGAAGAAAAGCGTCTTTCGTCCCCCTCCCTTCCCCCCAGAAAAGCCCCCAAAACGTCCGGTCAGAGCGCGGAGACTTCCGGGACCTCCCCGGGAGAGGCGTCCGCGGCGCCGTCTTCCCGGTTGCCGGAAACCTCCAAGAAAAAACTGGGGGACCTGTTTGCGAAGATTTTCAGCAAACCCGTGATGCAGGAGATCGTTCGGTCCCAGGTCAAGCGCCAGGCGGGCGAATTGAGTGCCGTGCTGGACTTGAGCGACGAGCAGCGCAAGACCCTGGAGGCCGAATTGGCAAAGAGAAAGAGGGAGCATGCGCTGAACCGCGGAAGGCCGGCGGCGGGCCCCATGAATTCCGCCCGGGAGTCGCAGGACCTGGAAGACCTGTACCGGACCGTGTTCTCCCCCGAGCAGCTTCGACGGTACGAAGAATATACGGAAAAGAAGAAGGAACTGGCCGGAGCGCCCCCCACGGACCGTGAACTGTTCGAACTCACCTGGCGCCTGGATCTGAACGAGGAGCAGGAAACCAAGGCCGGGGAGGTTCTGAAAGCACAGTGGAAGACGATCCAGCAGCTCTCCCCGGTGGCCGGCCCCGACAGCGAGACATCCCCGCTGGATCAGTTCAACCAGTACCTGGAAAAACGGAAAGAGACCATTTCCCGTTCCACCGAGCAGTTGAAGACGTTCCTGGAAGAGGACCAGATCGCCGGCTATCTTCAGTACCTGCAGGATAAAGATACGGAAACCAAGCTGCTTCAGAAGATGATACGCTCGGAATCATCCGAAGGGCCCGAAAACCGCCCCTGAAAAGAAAAAGCGAACGTTCACGAGAACCGTGTGTTCCCTGCTGCACCTGACTGCTGAGAAAATGGCTCGCGGAAACATCCGTTCGTACGGGGAAAGCAAACGGGAGCATTTGGGAGAGGGGATTCGCGTACAACATGCGAAAAAGTGAAGGGATTGATCCGCGAGCCCCAAGGAGGTCTATTCGATGAGCATCGAGGTTGGGATTACCCTGGAACGGTTCATCATTGAGGAGCAGCGCACACACCCCGGGGCACGTGGGGAGTTTTCCGGCCTGCTCTCCCAGATCACCCTGGCCGGCAAGATCATCTCCCGGGAGGTGAACAAGGCGGGCCTGGCGGAAATCCTTGGCCTGACCGGTCGAAAGAACGTGCACGGGGAGTCGGTCCAGATGCTGGACATGTTCGCGCACGAAACCTTCTTTGCCGCCATGGACCACAGCGGATATCTGTGCATCATGGGCTCGGAAGAGGTGGAGGGGGCCATCGAGATCCCCGAGGAGTACCCGATAGGCAGCTACGTGCTCCTGTTCGACCCCCTGGACGGCTCCAGCAACATCGACGTGAACGTCAACATCGGATCGATCTTTTCCATCCTGAAACGCAAGTCGCCCGGCCCCCGGGGCACGATGGAGGACTGCCTCCAGAAGGGCGTGGAACAGGTGGGCGCCGGCTACCTGGTGTACGGGTCCAGCACCATGTTCGTGTACACCACCGGATTCGGGGTTCACGGATTCACGCTGGACCCCAGCCTGGGGGAGTTCCTGCTCTCCCACCCCAACATCCATATCCCCGCCCGGAGCGGTATCTTCAGCGTCAATGAGGGGAACGCCGCCTACTGGGACGATGGGACCCGTGCATACATCGAACACTTGAAGACCCCGTCCGAGGACAAGCGTCGGCCCTACTCAGCCCGCTACATCGGATCCCTGGTGGCCGATTTCCACCGGAACCTGCTCAAGGGCGGTATCTTTCTCTATCCCGGGAACCGGAAAAGCCCGAACGGCAAGCTGCGACTGCTCTACGAGGCCGGCCCGCTGGCCTTCATCGCGGAGCAGGCGGGGGGGGCGGCCAGTACGGGCCGGGAGCGGATCCTGGAGATCCAGCCCGAGAACCTGCACCAGCGCACCCCGCTGGTCATCGGCAACCGGGAGGACGTGGAAGAGTATGAAGGTTTCCTCCAGGGAAAGAGGGGGGCCTAGTGTCTTGTCTCGGAAACGGGTAAAACGGTCCCCACGAACTACCGGAGACAAGTCGTTGTGAACCAGGGAACAGGCACACACCTCCGGACCGTACGAGGGGCCGGGGGAATTTCCACAAGAAGCCGGAACCAGGAGGAATTCAATGACACCCCCTTCCCAGTACGATGAATCCACCATCACCGGTGCCAGCCGGAACCGATCGATCAAATACCGGGACAAGGTCTACCTCATTTCCCGGTTCGACACCGACGGCCGCAAGACCGAGGCGACCCACACCCTCACGTGGGGGGAGATGGACGATACGATCCTCAACCTCTGCAAGGGTATGGACGCGCTGGGAGTGAACGCCCTGGACCGTGTGGCCGTCTTCGGCCCCAACACGCCTCGCTGGATCATGGCTACCTTTTCCGGGATCTTTATGCGGGGGACCTTCGTGCCCATCTACCCCAGCAGCAAGGCCGAGGACGTATGGTGGATCCTCCACGATGCCTCGGCCAAGGTGGTCTTCTGCCACGGCAAGGAGCACCTGGAAAAGGTCCTGAAGGTCAGGGACCGGCTGGAAAACCTGGGGTGGATCGTGGTCATGGACCCGGACGTGCCTCTCAGTGCGCCCAACGTGATCTCGTTTCAGGAACTGGTGGAAAAAGGCCGGGCGCAGGGAGACCAGAAAGAAAAGGTGGAGACGCGCTTCCGGGAGGTTCAGGAGCAGGACCTGGCGGCCATCATCTATACCTCGGGCACCACCGGAAAGCCCAAGGGTGTCATGCTCACCCACAAGAATTTCAGCAGCCAGCGCACCGTTGCGGATTCCTTCGATTTCTCCCCGGACGACGTCTGGTTCGGGCACCTTCCCATGTGTCACAGCTTCGGATTCTCTTCGGACCTAATGAATTCCGGTTTCCAGGGAGGCCGGCTCTTCGTGGCCGACTCGGTGCAGATCGACGAACTCAGAACGAACCTGAAATTGTGCAGGCCTACCGTGATGAGCAGCGTGCCCCGCCTCTGGGAAAAACTCTACATCCAGATCAACGGCATCGTGTCCCAGAAACCGCCTGCCGTGCAGAAGGTCTTCCAGTGGGCTCTGTCCATCGGCAAGGAAAGTTTCATGAAGGAACTCCAGAACCAGCCCCTTCCCCTGGGGCTCCGGCTGCAGCTCCGGGCCGCTGAGCGTATCTTCGGGAAGGTCAAGAAGGAGGCGGGCATGGACCGTCTCCGGATCACCCACACCGGGGGCGGGCCCGTCAACCCGGAACTGATCGTGTTCTTCGGGTCTCTGGGGATCAACCTATACCAGGGCTTCGGCCTCACCGAAACCTCTCCCGTGACCCACACCTGCACGCCCAAAGAGCACAAGTTGGGCTGGGTGGGAAAACCGATTCCGGGCACGGAATGCAAGATCGCCGAGGACGGGGAGATGCTGATCCGGGGCCCGCAGGTGATGCAGGGGTATTACAACAACCCCGAGGCTACCCGGGATGCCTTCACCGAGGACGGCTTCTTCCGCACCGGCGACATCGGGGAGATCGACGAGGAGGGCTATCTTCGGATCACGGACCGGAAAAAGGAGCTGATCATCACCAGCGGCGGAAAGAACATCGCTCCCTCACCTATCGAAAACGCCTTCAACACCGATCCCTACATCGAGCAGGTTTGCGTGATCGGAGACAACCGGAAGTACCTGGCGGCCCTGGTGGTCCCGGACTTCGAGGCCCTGGAGGCCTGGGCCCGCCAGCAGGGGATGCCGCCCATGTCCCGGCAAGAGCTGGTGAAAACCCCGGAGGTAAAAGAGCTCATCCAGGCGGGTGTGGACCGGGTGAACGGGACCCTGGCGCGTTACGAGACCATCAAGCGCTTTTCCATCCTCCCCGAGGAATTCACCGAGGAAGGGGGGGAGCTGACCCCCACCCTGAAAAAGAAGCGCCGGGTGATCGACACGAAGCACAAGGCGTTGATTGAGGAGCTCTACCCCGGGGATTAGCAACGACAACACTAGCGCGGTTGATGGTGCAGGATCTTCTCCATGTTCGGTACGAGCTGGAGAAGAGCAAGTTTGTTGGTCCGGTTGGAGAGAAACCGGGGCGTCATCCCCTCCCTTTGCTCCACACGGGTTTTCCCTTCCGGTCCGTCTGTCTCGCCACACTCCCTTCACGTTCCAGGTGCAGGAGGACCGTCAGGACAAGCATCATGTTCATGGCCTCCATGGTGAAGGATGTCTCCGGGAAGACCTGGTAGGTGAGCGCCTTGAGCCGCAGCCCCTTTCCCCTCAATGCATCCAGGATCTGTTCCGGGTACCGGCGGCCCGCGTCAAGCGCCTTCTCCAGCAGTTTCTTCACTTCCCTGCCGCCCTTCGTGGGCGCGCCATGTCCCGGGATCACCACCTCGGGCTCCAGTGCGATCGCCTTCTCCAGGGATTGCAGTGCCGCCCGGTAGTCGGACAGGGGGTTGTTGATGTCCATCCCCTGGGCGTTTTCAAAGTCGAACAGGTCCCCCGAGATCAGCACCCCCTCCTCCGGCAGGAAACAGCCCACATGCCCGCGGGTGTGGCCGGGGAGCTCCAGCACCCGGAGCAACCCTTCCGAACCGATCTCATCTCCCTCCCGGAGCGCCCTGTCCACCTCGATATCCGGCTGTTTCCCGAAGACACCCCGGATCAGAAGCCGGACCAGAGGTTCAGGGAGGGGAAACACCTCCCCCCGAAACACACCCAGGTCCCCTGTAAACAACCGAAAACTCTCCTCCCGGTCTTCAATGAGACCCACATCCTCCGCCCCGGCGGCGATCTTGGCATCCTCCGCCCGGGCGAGGACCTCCCTGTCGGCGTTTATATGATCCCAGTGACCGTGCGTGTGGACGATCCATGCCACATCCCCCAGCGACAGCCCGTCCCCTGCGATGTTCTCCCGGAGGACCCGGAAGGCCCCGCCGGCACGGACCCCCGGATCCACCATGAACAGACGGTCTCCCTTCACGATGACCGTGTTGCAGGACCCGGCCCCGGGCCGGATCTTGTCCCCTGCCCTGCCCCGGTAAAAATAGACGCCCTTGACGAATTCCATCCACGGTTCCTTTCCGCCGTCTCCGGCCTTCCGGTTCCTGCCGGCACCGGAGTATCATCAGCACGGTCTGCTGTTATTCTAGTACACCCTTTCATTAGAAAGGTTACGAATTCGAGGCATCTACCGTGTGGAGATTGCGAGCGGAGCGCGGCAACCCCCCGGCCCAGAGAAAAATACCCTTCCGGCACAGGGAGATTGCCGCGTCGCCTTTGGCACCTCGCAATGTCCCTCACGGGGCATCGGTTCCGGTCACCAGGGATCTAGCCCCTTTGTGGGCGACAACGGTTCGGGCTTTCAGCATCACAATGCCCCCGGCTTTGCCTGGGGATCATTTACACTCCCCGCAATGTCCCCTACGGTACCATGAACGCTCTTGCCGGAAAACATTCCCCGCCTTGACACCCCCCTGCTCCGGGCCTATCGTTTCATCACGGGAAGAGACCGTTCCCCACGTCCCGTACCCTACGATCATGCCGCCCGGCGACACCGCGCGCAGGCAACAGAAAGGGATCCCCATGTCCGAAAAAGTTTCACGACTCCGCGACGAAGACCTGGAAATACTCGAGCAGATCCTGGGCCCCGGGGGCCTGATCCTGGAGCCGGAACAAAGGCTCAACTACACCCACGACGAATTCATCCAGGAAGACGAGCGGTACCTCCCGGACGCGGTGGTAAAACCCGCCAGCACGGAAGAGGTGTCCGCCGTGATGCGGTTCGCCTTTGAACGGGGTGTTCCGGTCACCCCCCGCGGCGGCGGGACCGGTCTTTGCGGCGGGTGCGTGGCCGTGTCCGGCGGGCTCGTTCTCTCCCTGGAGAGGATGAACCGGGAGGTGGAGGTGGACACGAAAAACCTCATGGCCACGGCGGACGCCGGCGTACCCCTGCACGACCTCTACGCGGCCGTGGAGGAAGCAGGGCTCTCCTTCCCTCCGCACCCCGGGGACGAGAGCGCCACGGTGGGCGGCGTGATCGCCACCAACGCGGGCGGATCGCGCGCGGTCAAGTACGGGGTGGTCCGCAACTTCGTGCGCGGGGTGGAGGCGGTCCTCCCGGACGGGGAAGTGCTCCAGGTGGGTGGAAAGCTCCTGAAAAGCTCCACCGGATACAGCCTGCTGAACCTGCTCATCGGCTCCGAGGGGACGCTGGCGGTGATCACCCGGGCGGTCTTCCACCTGATTCCACCGGCCGCCTCCTCGTATACCCTGGTGGCGTCGTTCCCCACCATGGAAGACGCCATCGGCACCGTTCCCGCCATCCTGCAGAGCAAGATCCTGCCTATGGCCGTGGAGTTCATCCCCCGGGAGGTGATCCCGATCACCGAAGCCTACCTGGACAAGAAGTGGCCCACGGAAAAAGGATCCGCCTACCTGATGATCATCATGGACGGCACAAGGGAGGACGAGGTCCAGTTTCTGTCGGAACGCGTGGGGCAGGTCTGCATGGACCACGCCGCAGAAGACATCTTCGTGGCGGACTCTCCGACAAGACAACGGAACGTTCTCAGTATCCGAAGCCAGATCTACGAGGCCCTGAAGAACCACCTGGTGGAGCTTCTGGACATCAGCCTCCCCCGGGGGAGCATCGCGGAGTTCGTGAACGCCGCCAACCGGATCGGGGATGAGGCCGGCCTGTGGGCGCCGTCCTACGGACACGCGGCGGACGGAAACGTGCACACGCACATCATGAAGTCCACCTGGAAAGACGGCGTGTGGACCGAGACCGAAGGATGGCAGGAGAAATACCCGATCGTACGGGACGGTGTGCACGCCCTGGGCAAGTCCATGGGCGGCATGATCTCTGGGGAGCACGGGATCGGCTTTGCCAAGAAGCAGTACATGGCGGACTTCCTGGGCCCGCGGCAGCTGGAGCTCATGCGCTCGATCAAGAACGTCTTCGATCCCAAGGGGATCTTGAACCCGGGCAAACTGCTCTAACCGGTCCGGGGCCCGGAGCCTCCCCGGTCATCGCACGGGAAGCACTTCCAGAACCTTGCAGCTTTTCCAGGGCACGATCGTGGCTGTTCCGATCATGAGCCTGCCCTTGAAGCTCTCCATGGTGCGGACCCCATACTGGTCCGGACAGCCGAAGGAATCCTCGGTTTCCATCTCGAACTCCTCCCCGTCCCCAGAGGAGAAAAGTTTGAACCCGCCGGTAAGTCTGAAGGCGCCCCCGTAGAGCTTCCCTCGATATTCTTTCATGTACCACATGTACGGACTGTACCGGAGCAGGGCAGGCTCATCGTCCACGAGCACCTTGATAAACGGGATATCCGGACATTCCTGCTCATAGTGGTCCAGGGTCTCCTTGCTGGCGTACACCTCGAACCCCTGCAGCCAGTTCATGGTCCCGATATAGAGCCGGTCCTTGTACAGGGCCAGCTTCATAGCACCCATGTTATGGATGTTGTCGTAGCCCCGGTCAAAGAGCTGCTGGAACCCCCACCCGTCCGTACGCCAGAGCTGCATCCCTCCGATCCGGATCGTCCCCGTGTACAGATGGTTTCCGTACACCACAAAATCCGAGAACCAGTAGTTCAGGGGGTCACCGATGCCTCCCGAGGCCACCTGCTCCCATTCGCTGTACAGGAGCAAATCCCCATGGGGATCCAGCGGCCTTCGCCATATCTGGGCGCCCTCGAGCCGGTTTTCCGTACCCACATACAGATAGTCCTGAAAGGACGCCAGCCCCCTGCCGGACGTGTTCCGGGGGTTCCCGAAACCGGGGTCGGAAACGACCTCCCAGTTCCGGCCGTTAAAGGTGCGCCACACCTCGAACCCGAACACATGGTTGGCCGTCACCGCATAGAGGTACTCCCCCACAACCGCCATCTTCCGGATGCCGTAATGCCAGGGGTCCCCATTGCCCCCGTCCAGGATCTTTTCCCAGATCCACGTTCCCTCACCGTCCACGTCCCCGCACCAGACCTGGCCGCCGTTGGAGCCGAAGGGCAGCCCCAAGAAAAAGAGCATGATACCGGGGATGGAATGTTGTGCGTTGAGGGTGGCGATGTATAGTTTGCCCTTGAATACGGCCGAGGCCCATGCGTACTGGTTGGTGTTGTCCCCGAACCCGTCTATGTTTGCCTGCATCTCATCGAGGCGGTCCGTCCCCACGGGAACACACTGCCCCCGCGCGGCGGGTGCGGCCATCAACAGGGCGGAAAGAAGGAGAAAGAGGACGGTGATACGACGTTTCATTGGAAACCTCCTCATGTTGTTCCGGGCCGTACATACAGGATTTTATAACATGAGCAGAAATCATCCCGGGGCCAGCGAATGCTTAAGACCTATTACAATTCTATTATATGCTGGTGGGTGCTGTATGACAACGGCACAGCGCAATAAACCCGCTTCACAGGGAAAATCACACCGCAAGGGACATGCCGGAACGTGAAATGATCCGCTGGTAAGGCAAGAGCCAACTCCTGAAAAAAAGGGGGACTGAAAAAAAGGGGGACGGATTTATTTCTTTTTTGCTTTAAAAAGAAAAAATAGATCTGTCCCCTTTATTGTACTTTATTGTACACGGATATATTCGGGCGTGATTTACTCCTGGAAGCAATATAGGTGAACGAATAACTCCATATCCCAATCGAGTCCGTCGCAACGCAAAAAACCTGATTCCGTCCAGCCGGACCCAGACGTATGGATATAACCTATATTACCTCCAAGATTAATTGATCCGCTTACCCACTCGTAGCATGAATCAATTGGTGGAATCCCGTTATTGTTGTCAGGCGTCCCATCTATTAACGTGTTTGTCCAAGCTGCACTCGGATCACGCTCAACAATGAATCCACTGGCGGTCATATTGATCGGGCGCATAAGCTCTCCGTCTGTCAAGTCCGCCCAGTTGGTGGCGATGAGCTGCCTATTTACGAGCATGTAGCTAAATGCCCTGGCGTCAGGATCAGGGGCGAGCCTGTCTTCCGGACCGGTATTCGAGTCGCTAATCCATGCCAAGTAGGTGCCTGGCAACCCTGCTTCAACGGCTTCCGCCTGGCATATGGCATCTGCACCCTCTAATCCTCCAATGTTCCCGTTGTGTACTGTCTCCGTGACGAATACAAATTTGGCGCTTCTGGGTTTCGTGTGGGTGAATTTCTTGGCTGAGCTTGTTGGTGGT
>CAYTRL010000055.1:15062-19633 GCA_964439795.1 uncultured Thermodesulfobacteriota bacterium | reverse complement strand
CAAGCGGCTGCTCATCGAGTACACCCACAAGGGTGTGCAAAAATTCTGCCTGCCGCCCTTCGTACCCGGGGTGGCCGAGTTTCAGCTCATGAGCGGGGAGATCACGCCGGAGCTTCGGGAGTTCACCCGAAAATTCCACGATGCCTTTGAAGGACAGCAGAACGTCTTCCTGGAAAAGCTCGGGTCCATGGACTCCAACTTTGCCCGCGTGATCCCGGTGAACGAGAGCGTTTCCTCCCCGAACCACGTGCTTCCCTACGAAGACGCCCGGTCCATCATCCGGGACGCGCGGACCTTTGCCCTCAACCACTGCTACTGCCGCATGGCCAAGGACGTGCTGGAAGAGAAATCCTGCAAGGCCCCGCGGGAGATCTGCATGGCGTTCGATTTCCCCGCGGATTTCCTCATACGCAACGGGGTCGGAAAAAAGGTGGACCAGGACACCATGTTCCGAAAGCTGGACGAGGCCGAGGAACACAACCTCGTTCACGTGACCGACAACAGCAAGAGCGGTTTCTCGTTCATGTGCAACTGCTGCGGATGCTGCTGCGGCTTTCTGACCTCGCTGAACGTGTACAACCTCAAGCCCCCGGTGGTCGTCTCCTCCTGGATCGTGGAGCGGGACGAAGAGGCGTGCGATCATTGCGGGAAGTGCACGCGGGCCTGTCAGCTCAACGCCCTCTCCCGGGTCAACAGGAACACGCTGTACAGCGAAGCCCGTTGCATCGGTTGCGGCGTGTGCATTCCAGTCTGCCCCCAGAATGCGCTCCGCCTGGTCCCGCGCCCCGACTGGGAGGAACCGCCCCCCACCTACGGCGACATGGTCTCGGACATGATGGCCCGGCGGCTCCGGTCCGGCCTCATGCTCCCGATCAAAAAAATGCCCGGACACAAGTACATCGCGAAGATGACCAACGAGATCCTCGCTCACCGGGAAGAGTGACTCCACCAGGGAGACCCGCCCATGGCCTCTGAACAGGAAGAACTGCGGATACGGATCGAACGCCTGGAGGCCAGGGAGGCCTGTATCAGCACCCTCAACGAATACCTCTACTACCTGGACGGGGAACGCACCGAGGAGCTTCTCCGCCTGTTCACGCCGGACGCCCTCCTGGAAGTCATGAACTATCCGCCCGGCACGGGTGAGGACGTGGTGTGCCGGGGACGAGAGGAGATCCGGCCGGTCTTTGTGGGCCACCACGGCATCATGACCCGTCACCACGCCTCGAACATCACCGTCCAGGTTCAGGCGGACGGCCGGACCGCGGAACTGAGCGCCTACTTCCTCACGGCCATCCAGTACGGCCTCTCCGGGGGGCTTTACGAGGCCACACTGACGCACGCAGACGGTAAGTGGCTTTTTACCCGGCTGAGGATCTGCAGCAACTGGGGATGGATCATCCCCCAGGAGGTCCCGCCGTTCCTGGCGGACCCCCTGGATGCCCGAACCCTGCGCGGGGGAAGGCCGGTCGTGTACGAACCACCTTCCACGGGAGAGACCCCGGAATGAGGAACGGCCCCGCCACAGGACGATCACAGTTCGAAACCATCATGACGGAGAGGCGGCCCCCACCCCGGACACACGGGGAATTCTCGACGCGGCAAAAACCCCCTGATACAATTCCATGGTCGGCTTCGCGGCCCCCATGAGCGGATAACAGGGAGAGGAGGAGAGGTCCCGGATGCAGTATCGAACCATGAAAAAAACCGGAGACCGGCTCTCGATCCTGGGGTTCGGGGCCATGCGGCTTCCCCAGAAGAGGGCCCGGATCGACGAGGAACGCGCCACGCGGCAGATCCGTTCCGCGGTGGACGCGGGCGTGAACTACATCGACACGGCCATCCCGTACCACATGGGAGCCAGCGAGCCGTTCCTCGGGCGGGCCCTGTCCGACGGCTACCGGGAGCGGATCCACTTGGCCACGAAGCAGCCTCCCGGCGCGGCAAAAACGCGGGAGGAGATGGACCGTATCCTCCAGGGGCAGCTCCACAGGCTCCGGACGGACCGGATCGACTACTACCTCCTGCACGGCCTGAACGGTGCGGGCTGGAACAGCATGAAGCAGCTCGGCGTCCGTGAATTCCTGGACAGCGCCAAGGCGGACGGGCGGGTGAGACACGCGGGTTTTTCCTTCCACGGCGACATCGATGCTTTCAAGGAGATTGTGGATGCCTACGACTGGGACTGCTGCCAGATCCAGTATAATTTCATGGACGAGACGGTCCAGGCCGGCACGGAAGGTCTCCTGTACGCCGCGGGAAAAGGGCTGGGCGTGATCGTGATGGAACCGCTGCGCGGGGGCAACCTTGCCCGCCGGGTCCCACCCGCGGTCCAGGCGATCTGGGACAAAGCGGACACGAAACGCTCACCGGCGGATTGGGCGCTTCGGTGGGTCTGGAACCGTCCCGAGGTGACGGTGGTGCTTTCGGGCATGAACCGGGAGGACCACATCCGGGAAAACCTCCGGATCGCGGACGAGGCCCTTCCGGAATCGCTCTCGGAGGAAGAGCTCCGGCTTGTGAGCCGGGTGGCGGAGGCCTACCAGGGCCTCATGCACGCCGACTGCACGGGCTGCCGCTACTGTCTGCCCTGCCCCGCCGGCGTGGACATCCCCGCCTGCTTTGAACTGTACAACGGCATGCAGGTGTTCGGCGACAGGCAGGTGGCCCGGGTCATGTATCTTCTCCGGCTGGGAGGCATGGGAGAAGCCGGGGCGCCTTCCCTGGCCTCCCAGTGCGAGGCGTGCGGGAACTGTGAAAAAGCGTGCCCCCAGCAGCTCCCGATCTCCACGCTTCTCCAGGACGTGGCAAGGGATTTCGAAGGGCGGGGGACCAAGGGAATTCTGGCCATGGTGAAGGGATACATGGCGCTCCAGCGGTGGATGGTCCTTCGGAAGGCCCGGCGGGCCGAACGACAAACGGGCAAGGATAACAAGCGATGAAAGCTTTCAAGGGCAGAACCGCCATCGTGACCGGCGGGGCATCCGGGCTGGGGCGGGAGATCAGCGAGCAGTTGGGCGGGCTGGGGACCTCGGTCATCGTGGCGGACCTCAACGAGGCCGGGGCCCGGGAGGTGGCGCAGCGGATCGTCGCCTCGGGCGGGCGGGCCCGTGCGGTGCACCTGGACGTCACCTCGGAGGAAGAAGTCCGGAGCCTGGTCGGGCGCACGGCTTCGGAACACGGGCGCCTGGACTACATGTTCAACATCGCTGGCATCGCCATCCAGGGAGAGGCCCGGGACATGGGCCCGGAACACTGGCGGCGTATCCTGGACATCAACCTACTGGGCGTCCTGTATGGGACCACCGCGGCCTATGAGCGGATGGTGGAGCAGGGGTCCGGACACATCGTCAACATGAGTTCCCTCCTGGGCATCGTGGGGCTCGGACTCTCGGTGGCCTATGCCACGACCAAGCATGCCATCGTGGGCCTTTCCACATCGCTCAGGGCCGAGGGGGCCGGCCTGGGCGTCAAGGTCAGTGTGGTCTGCCCGGGATTCGTGCAGACCGGGCTCTACGAGGCGGCCACGATCACCGGGGCGGACAAGGACGAATTCTACGCGCAGGTGCCGTTCCGGAGGATGCGTGTGGACCGGGCGGCCCGCCTGACCCTCCAGGGGGTGGCGAAGAACAGGGGGATGATCGTCTTCCCGCTTCACGCCCGCCTTCTCTGGCTGATGCAGCGGCTCAACCCCGGCGCCATGGACAAGGTCCACGGGCCCATGATGCAGCAGCACCGAAAGATCCGCTGGAAGACATGAAGACGCGCGCCCCTTCCCCTTCACCGCATGCGGGGTCAGGGGAAAGGGTCCGCTTTCGGTTCACCCTTTCCACTTCATCAGGATCCTGCAGCTGTTCGCGCCCTCCGGGGCGGACTCCTGGACGATGAGATCCCCGCCCACGAGCCCGAACAGGACGCGGTCCATCTCCATGGCCGCGTCGCAGGCCGCGGCCTGGTCCGGGCGCTTGAACCCGTAGGGACATCCGTGCACGTAGAACTCGAAGCTGTCAGGCTTCTCGCTCTCCTTGATGATCTCGAACGGAAAGTTCATCTGCCGTCCCGTCTCCAGCAGGTACTCCTTCACCCCCTCCAGAGAGTCCTGGCGGTCGGCCCCGGTCCCCGGGGTATAAAAGAGAAACCGAGCCATGTTGCGGTTCATGACGCGCGCCATGGGCGCGCCGATGACCGGTATCTTGCACATCGATTCGTAGAGCTTTCCCATCATCGCCATGTATTTTTCAGGATTCGGTGGCTGTAACATATCTCGCCTTTCTCCCTCTCCGGGCGTCACCGCCCAGGATCCCGAGAGATCCCTGTTGTTCAGTCAGTTCGGGTCAGATTTTACGCCCGACCTCCGCCGCCATGGCGGTGGCCTCCAGGATCCGACGCGGCTCCCGGGCATCACCGATCACGTATACCTCTCCCACCTTGTCCTGGATCGCCGCCGAAAGGGCGTCCTGTGTCCGGGCCCCCATGGCCAGGATGACGTACTCCGCCCCGTGAAGGGTCTCCTCCTGTCCGTTGTGCGTGAAGACCACGCCGTCATCGAGGATCTCCTTGACTTCGGCGCG
>CAYTRL010000055.1:0-14962 GCA_964439795.1 uncultured Thermodesulfobacteriota bacterium | reverse complement strand
GTTCACCTGCCCGCCCAGCTTGCCTTCCTTCTCGCAGAGCGTCACCTCGTGTCCCCGCAGGGCCGCTACCCGCGCCGCCTCCAGGCCCGCCGGACCGCCACCGGCCACGAGGACCTTTTTCGGCGTCTCCGCGGGGATGAGCGCCATCTCCTTTTCCCTGCCCGCGGCGGGGTTCACGATACAGGTTGCATGCTGCCCCTGGACCACAGACCCGATACAGCCGCAGTTGCAGGCCACGCAGGGGGCGATGTCATCGAACCGGCCCTCGGCGGCCTTGTTGGGAAGTTCCGGGTCGGCGTGCAGGGCCCGGCCCATGGACACCATGTCCGCCCGGCCCGTGTCCAGGATGAACTCCGCCATCCGCGCGTTGTTGATCCTTCCCACGGATATCACCGGAATGTCCACCACCTGCTTGATCGCCTCGGAATAGGGGGCGTTCAGGCCAAGCGGGGTTCCGGACGGGGCGACCACGGCCCAGAACACGTTGGGGATCGTTCCGCCCGACACCTCCAGGGCGTCCACACCGGCCTCGGCCAGGATCCGGGCGAGGAACTGGGTCTCCTGGAGGGTGCGGCCCCCGGTCCGCCGCTCATCCCCGGAGATCCGCACGATGACGGGAAAATCGTCACCGGCCCGGGCCTTTGAGGCCCTGATGATATCCAGCAGGAGTTTGAGCCTCCCCTCCAGGGAGCCCCCGTAGCTGTCCGTGCGCTTGTTGAAGAACGGGGAGAGAAAGGAGCCCACCAGGGCGTAGCCGTGGGCTGCATGGATCTGCACTGAGTCCAGGCCGGCTTCCTTGGCCCGGCCGACCGCATCGGCGAAGTCCTGGACAATCGCCTCGATCTCCTCCACGGAAAGCTCCCGGGGCACGGTCCGGAAGAGCCCGCGGCCCACCACGGCTGAAGGCCCCACGGGCTGGATCCCGGTGAGCATCTCGATGCTCTCGGGCCCGGGGTCCATGAGCTGCACGGACAGCCGGGCGCCGTGACTGTGCACCGCGTCGGCCATGGCCTTCCAGCTGGGGATCTGTTCGTCTTCGTAGAGCCCCAGCGGGAACAGTCCGTACTTCCGCTGGGCATGGACCGCGGCGGCCTCGGTGATGATCAGGCCTGCCCCCCCCTGGGCCCGGGTTTCGTAGTAATCACGGTGCTTCTCCGTGACGGTGCCATCCGGCGCACCGTACCCCACGGTCATGGGCGGCAGGACGATCCGGTTCCGGACCTCCATTGCACCGATGCGGATTGGGCTGAACAGGTGCTTAAACATGTACATTGCCCTCCTTCATGAAAATGTTCGTCGGTTCGTATCTTCTGATCTGAACAGGTTTCCCTTGACAGGGCCCCTTCTCTTTTGTTACGCATATTGTATATTACGAAGATCGTATTATACGATACCAGAAAATACAAGTCTTTTTTTTTGCCAACGGAATGCACCCGCCTCCTGAAGGGAGGATCCCTCAATGCCGGAGACGAAAACCACCTTCTGCCGGATATGCGAAGTGGCCTGCGGGCTGAAGGTGACGGTGGAAGACAACCGTGTGATCAAGATCGAACCGGACCGGGACCACGTGGTCACCCGGGGGTTCGCCTGCCGGAAAGGCATCCGCTTCCACACGGTTCAGTACTCTCCGGACCGCCTTCTTCATCCGGTGAAACGGAATAACCGTCACTGGGCAAGGGTCTCCTGGAAGCAGGCGATCGACGAGATCGGGGCGAAATTGAACGGTCTGATCGAGCACTACGGCCCGGACAGCGTGGCCTTCTGCACCGGAAGCGGTGCGCCCCCCTACAACTTCGCCGGCATGATGATGATGAACGCCCTGGTGGACGGGGTGGGGTCCAAGAACATGTACGGTGCAGGCTCCCAGGACTGCAACAACAAGTTCGTGGTGTTTCAGCACATGTACGGCTCCCCCTTCCGTCTGACCTATCCGGATCTCGCGCATGCCTCCCTGTTCATCGGCATCGGCACCAACCCGCTGGTATCCCAGATGACGTTCACCCAGAGCCCGCGCGTGGTACAGCTGCTTCGCGGCATCGTGGAGCGGGGAGGCCGTGTGGTTTTCGTGAACCCCCGGCGGACCGAATCCGCCCGGGCGGTGGGGGAACAGGTGTTCATCCGCCCGAACACCGACATCTTCTTCCTGCTGGCTTTTCTCCGGGAGCTGATCCGGCTGGACGGCGTGGACTATCAACGGGTCCAGCGGCACATGAACGGATTCGAGGAGCTCAAACGGGTCTGCGAGCCATGGTCCCCGGAACGCGCCGAGACCGTGACCGGCATCCGGGCCCAGACGGTTCGCGAGCTGGCCGCCGCGTACCGGAACGCGGACGGGGCGTCTCTGTACTGTGCCACCGGCGTGAACCAGGGGACCAACGGAACCCTCGCGTTCTGGATCCTGGAGGCGATCAATGCCGTGTCGGGCAACCTGGACCGGCACGGCGGCACCCTGGTGGGCCAGGGCCTGTTCGACATGCCCAAGGTGCTCAAGAAGGCCGGGCGACTCGAGCGGAAGGACCGGACCCGCATCGGCAACCTGCCGTCCGCGGTCGACACCTTTCCCGGGGCGGTGCTGGCCGACGAGATCCTCACCCCGGGGCCGGGACAGATCCGGGCCCTCATCGTCCTGGGCGCCAATCCGGTCCTGACCTTTCCCAACCCGGGGGGCAGGTTCGAGGAAGCCCTTCGCAACCTGGACCTGCTCGTCTGCCTCGACCTGTTCCGCAACGAGACCGGGAACCACGCTCACTATATCCTGCCCTGCACCACCTTCCTGGAACGGCCCGACCTGCCCATGGTCCTCCACTGGATGACCGGGAGCCAGCCTGAACGCTACGTGCAGTACACCGAGAAGATGGTGGAGCCACCGGAGGATGTCCGCAACGAGAGCTGGATCTTCGCCCAGATCGCCCTGGCCGCGGGATTTCCCCTGTTCGGCACGAAGGGGATGTTGCCTCTGTTCCGGCTGCTCCATCGCCTGGAAGGAATCCCCGTGCTGGGACATGGTGCGGCGATCACCCCCGAGGGGATCACCGGCATGGCGCTGCGTCTTGCCAGGGGGGCCGCCCCCCGGCGACAGCAGATCAAGCGCTACCCTCACGGACAGCTGCTGGAGCCCAACCGGCCGGGAACGTTTCTGGGCCATCGCGTACTCACCGAAGACGGCCGTGTGCAGCTGGCGCCGGAGCCGTTCCTGCAGGCCGTCCCCAAGCTGGAGGAAGACTTCCTGCGCGAGCAGTCCCGGCGGGACCGGATCAAGCTGATCTCCAAGCGGGAACGCAGATCGCACAACTCCTGGCTCCACAACTCCCGGGCGTTCGTCGGGCCCGACCGCACCACGAACTACCTCTACATGCACCCGGCGAATGCCGAAGAACTCGGTATCAAGACCGGCGACACCGTGGAAGTCACGTCCTCGGCCGGCCGGTTGACGATTCCTGTGAAGGTGACGGATGACGTGATGCCCGGGGTGGTGGCGGTACCCCACGGGTGGGGTCACCAGGCGGCGGAGGGACTTCGCATCGCCCGGGAGCATCCCGGGGTCAATGTAAACCTGTTGACACCGGACGGCCCCTGCAACTGCGAACCCCTCTCCGGGATGACGCACATGACCGGGATCGTCGTGGACGTATGTAAAGTCCAACCTTGACGGCATGGACTCAGGCAACCGGAACAGCTGCCTTCCCCCTCGAACGCCTGGATGCTGTCCTGGAACCGGCCGTCGGGATGATCATGGGGAAGCGGGCTAGGGGCGCTTCTTCCGCTTGAGCTTCGTCCTTCCCTTCATCATGTCCTGGCCCCAGTGGTTCCGGTAGCCGGGGATGCCGTCGTCCATGCCCTTCAGCATGGGCGCCATGGTCCGGGGAAACTTGAACATGAGGTGGGTGAACGCCAGGCGCATGGGGATCTTCCGCATGACCTCCGAGAGGACCCGCACACGCTGGTAGTTCCGGTTGAAGGCCTGGAAGTCCTCCAGGGCCTGTTCCGTGTTCGTGAACGCCAGCTCCGCCACCTTTCCCGCCATCAGGGCGCCGTGGATCCCGAACATGCCCGCCGGGTCGATCATGCCGCTCATGGTCCCGGTCAGCACCCGCTTCCCCTTGAACAGCCGCAGGGAGTTCTTGTCCAGGATGGGGATGTGCCCGTGGTGCATCTCCCACTTGGGAAACGTGAGGCCCTCGGTCTCCTCCAGGTGCCGCTTGCAGGCGTCAATGGTCTGCTCGGTCATGGGAAACCGGGTGAAGACCAGGAAGAACATGAGACCGTTTGCCACGGACAGGTACCCGTAGTCCGGGGTGTAGTCCCCGGCCCACCCGATGAGCGCGTCCTCGAACTCCGGGTCGTCCAGCTTCTTGCGGGCGTAGGCCCCGGTGCCGTTCTCGTAGGGGATCCCCAGCGCTTCCATCGCTTCCTTGTTGAACCCCGTGGCTATCACGGCGCGTTCCGGGATGTCCTTCAGGTCCTTGATCAGGTGATCGAAGTAGATCTTGGCCCCCATGTCGACGGCAATGTCATGGAGGTACGTGTCGATGGATGTCTTCCGCCCTCCCCGCTCCACGAGATAGTAGTTCTCCCCGTTCATGGCATATCGGTCTTTTTCCACAATCGTCCGGAAGGTCTTCACGGGCGTGAAACAGGGGCTGATGTCCACGCCGATGTAGTTGGAAACCCGGTGCGGATCGATGGGCGTGGCGTGAATGGAGGGATGAAACGCCTCCAGCTGGCCCAGGGTTTTGGCCCCGTCCCAAATCTCAACCTCGTACCCCTCCCGCAAAAGGTTGATGGCGGCCACCAGGCCCGACAGCCCCGCACCCACAATGGTGATCTTCTCCCTGGACATCATCGTCTCCTTACGCCGGAATGAAAAACCTTCACGTCTCGAGAAAGGGCAAGGTTCATGTTCCGGCTCCATGCGTTTTGCCCAATTAGTCAACTTTTTGTTTGACTAGTCAAATAACAAATATTACCTTTGATGGCAAGTCTTGATTTCCGGCTGAACCCGGCCGGCCCCCCATACACCCTGCCACAACGGGAGATACCCATGACAGCAGCCGTGAGACCCGGGAACCTGGTTCGAGCGTCCCGCCTTTGTCCGCAGGGGAAAAGGGGGTTCCCTCTGTTTCTTCTCTGCCTCCTCCTGTTCATCGTCCCGTGGGCCCGGGCGGAAACGCCCCCCTCTCCTCAGGAGTCCACTCCCCTGACCATGACCCGCAAGGCGGATTTCATCGTGATCCAGGGCAAAGACCTGCCCGCCCACCTGGGAAAGAAGATCGATTCCCTGTCCCTGCTTTCCAGGGTGGATGAGAAGGTCGCACCCATCCCATTCCAGGTGGATGAAATCAACGCGGAAGGCGAGTGGATCCTCCCCGACACCCCATCCGAGGATGGAGGAAAATCTTCCGACCGGACCGAAACGGACGATGCCCCCGGGATCCTGGATGAAAACGACCAGCTGGTCTTCATGATACGGGACTCCGGCGACCGGGTTCCCGCGGCCGACATTCCCGGGCAGGTCCTCTCGGCCGAGGAGATCACCCTGCTGGACCCGGTGGATCAGGGCAGGTCCTGGGTCTATCTCTGCTCCTTCCCATGCTCCCCTCCCATGTCCGATGTGGATTACGTGAGCTATCAGGTCGCCGACAACCGGGTGGTCACATCGAACTATGAACTGGGCTTTTCCCAAGAGGTCCCCATCAGCTGGGACCACCTCAGCTTCCGCGGGGAACCGAACATGATCGACCGCCTGAAGATGCGGTTCGACATGAAAATCCTGGGGATCCGTTACCGGAGGAACGAGACCCACTTCAAGACCCGTCTCTCTTCCTACAAGGACGGGCCCGTGCGGGTCATCCGGAGGGTCCGGAGTTCGGTCAAGGTGAACCGCCTGCTGCGAACCCCCTCCGCCGCCAGCGAGAGCATCTACTACGACAACGCCATCGTCATCCCGTTCCGGGCCAAGGTCCCGGTCTCCCTCAAGTCCCTCAAGGGGATCATCAACGACATGAACATCCGGGGAGGCGCGGACATGCAGAACCTTCACGGATGGAAGCTCCGGCCCGAAACGGACGACAGGTGGCTCATCATCGACGGATCCATGGACGCCGTCGAGGAAAGCGTGCGGGGAGAAGGGGCGACCTGGTTCGTCCTTGCCGGTCCCCCGGGCGCCTTTGTCTGCCGCATGATCCTGGACAGGAAGTGGGACGGCTCCCCGCAGGAGCTTCCCATCACCACAACCTTCTACTACACGGACGACGATGGGGCCCTGGACCCGCCGGAGTTCGTGCCGGGCCAGTCGCCCAACGCCGGGTTCCTCATGGACGGCATGGAAGATCTGAAAAAGGGAACGTTCTACTTTTACATCATCGGGTACATGATCAGGGATTACCGGGACGGGATCGAAACACGGTATCTCGACATCATGGACCGGCCGGTGGAAATATCCGTGAAAGAGATGCCCCGGGAGACCTGCCCCCGGTAAACCGTCTTTTCCCTCTATTTTTCGTAGAGCTTTTCGATGTACTGGGTCTTCTTGTCGGACCGCTCCAGGGTCTGGGGCTCGACCCACTCGATGGCGGGCCGGATCTTGACGTTCTGGTGCATCTTCTCTTCCATCTCCCGGTTCAGCTGCTCCAGATCCGCCTTGGAAACGTCCTTCCCGTACTCGATCTTGAGCTTGACCGGGGGCACCACCCGGGGGGGCGGTTCGTCCAGGAGGATGCGGAACGCCCCGGTGGTCCGCGGCAGGAACGACTCCACCACATCCTTGATCTGGGCCGGATACACCATCACCCCCTTGACCTTCAGCATGTCGTCCGTCCGGCCCACGATCTTGTACCGGAGCCCTGTCTGGCCGCAGGGACAGGTCGCCGAGGGTCATGCGCATCCCCAGCATTCCCCCCCCGTCGCCGCTCAGGGTGGTGAATACACCGAGCCCCGTGTTCCCGTCCTCCATGGGAACCCCCTCCCCGGTGTCGGGGTCGATCAGCTCGTAGTAGACCAGGTCGTCCCCGATCGAGTGCATGCCCTGGTACTCGGGGTGATCGCAGGAAACCCCCAATCCGGCCCCCATGTCGAACAGCTTGGCCCCGTACTCGGACTCGAGGCGCTTGCGGACCTCGGGAATGCCCGCGCCGGGCTCCGCGCCGCACAGCAGGATGCGGAAGCCCAACGCCTTGACGCTGTCCCCCATGATCTCCGGAGCCTTTTCGATCATGTGCAGGGCCAGGGACGGCGTGCACATGATCGCATCCCCGCCGAACAGGCGGGCGAAATTGATGATGCGCGCTGTTCCGGCCTCCGCCCCCACGGGGATGATCGTGATGCCGGGGAAATCCTCCATGGCCAGGAGCGTGGGGGAGCCCGCCAGAAACATGCTCAGGCCGAACGCCAGCACGATCTTGTCTCCGGGCCGTATCCCGCAGCGCCACATCATGCGGTTGTTCACCTCCCGTAACATGGGCAGGCCGCTCCGCACGATCGGATAGGGGGTGGGCATTCCGGTGGTTCCCGACGTGGCGGCCATCACGTAGATATCGTCCGCCCCGGGCCCCATGATCATCTGGAGGATCTTCTTCATATCGAAGCCCACCTCGGCGATGAGCTCCCTCATCTCGGGCTGTCCGTAGACCGGGATCTTCTTCAGGTCGTCCAGCGTCTTGACGTCCGATGGCCGGACACCGGCTTCGTCCATCCGCTTCTTGGTCAGCGGGATGTTCTCGTACATCGCGGGAATGTTCTTGACCAGCAGGTCGTTCTGCATCTGCCGCATCTCCGGCGTGTTGAGCCGGGTTTCCACGTCCATGTTCCAGTAGGGCCGTTCGAGATCCATTTCACTCTCCTTGCCGTCCAAGGGTTTCCGCCTCCCCGATGGGGAACGCCTCGATTCTTCGAACACTCAAAAACTATACGCTTAGATATTCGAACACCAGATCGTGGAACTCCTTTTCCAACTTTCCTTTTTCTCCCGGGAACTCATTCGTGACCTGGTTGAAGGCGAGACCGGTGATGCCTGAGATCAAGACATGAGCCGCCATACGCGGATCGCGCTTCTTGAACACCCGCCGTCTCACTCCTTCTTCGATAAAGACCTCGGAAACCGTCAGGAGCAAACCGTACATGGAACGGTTCACCTCCGTGATCATGGGATGCCGCGGCACCTGGCACCAGGACTCCAGCACCACATTGATCGTGTAGGGGTTCTCGTTGATCCAGGCCACCAGGGCGTTGATTCCGTTCCGGACGAGGTCCGCGATATCCAGGGACGGATCAGCATAATAGGCCCTGAGAGCCCTGTGAACCTCCTCTTCATCCGCCTCCTCGGGCAGATCCCAGACCTTCCGGGTCAGGGCCTCGATGCTGTCCCATATCTTCCGGATCACGGAGACGAGAAGCTCATCCCGGTTCTTGAAGTAGTAGGAGGCGATCCCCTTGGAAAGGCCCGCCTCACGGGTCACATCATCCAGGGTGACACGGTCGTATCCCTTCTGGGCGATGCACTTCAGTGCCGCCTGTATGAGTTCCTCGCGACGGATATCGCTGATTTCCTTCCGGGGTGCCACGGGACTTGCCCCTTTCCGGGTTGCAGGAAAAATCTTTTTCCACGCTGTGCCGCCGAGTGATAAACTACTTGACAATCTATCTTGGGTGATTGTAGTATTTTTTTATTGAGCGGTCAATTAATTTTTTTTTCGTTCAGTCAATAAACATGGCATCCCCTTCCGCTTCCTGGTTCCGGGACCCCGGGAGGGAAACGAGATACGACGGCGGACACCACAGGCCGGGTTCTCGCCGCATCTTCATCTCGACACCAGAAGGGAGGCAGCACCATGGAAGCCAGTATGTTCGTGGGACCGGAGATTGGAAAATCGGTGCGGGACAGTCTCGGGGGCCTCGTGGGTGCGGAGAATGTGACCACAGGGCCGGACGCGGCCGGTCCTTTCGTTCCCCCGGGCGCGGAAGCAAAGGGGCTGATACGTGTGGCCCCCGCCTCCACCGAGGAGGTGCAGGCCGTTGTGAACCTTGCCCGCGAAAACAAGATCGCCCTTCTCACCAGTTACGACAACACCCTGCTTCCCGAAGACCTGGACCGAAACGCCGTCCTTCTCGACTTCTCCCGGATGAACCGGATCGAAAGAATCGACACCCGGAACCTGGTGGCCCACATAGAGCGGGGAGTTAGCTGGGAGCAGCTCAACGAGGAACTGGCCCGGCACGGGGTAAAGACAACGGCACCGGTCTCGGCCGCTTCGCCCCGGCCCGTGGAATGCATCGTGGCCCGGGCGCCTTGCAAGTCCATTACCAAGTTTCCGGACTACGCCCTCATGAACATGAAGGTGGTCCGGGCCGATGGCTCCGTGCTCAAGACAGGCACTCATGGATTGAACGAGGAAGCCGCGGACGGACGGAACGAGGGGGGGCCCAACCTCTCGCAGTGGCACGTGGGCGCGGACGACATCTTCGGCGTGGTCACCCGGGCCTCCATCATGCTCTATCCCGTCTGTGAAACCCGGACCTGCCGGATCTTCGGCTTCCAGGAAATAGGTCCCCTGCTGGACGCTCTGAAGGCCGTTCCCCGGACGGAACTCGGCCAGGAATATTTCGCCCTCAATCGCGCCGCCATGCAGCACCTGCTGGGCGGCGAAGCGTCCGCCTTCCCGCCCTGGTCCCTGGTGGTTGGGTTCGATGGCCGGGAAAAGCTCGTGGCCCATCACGCGGACCGGGTCACCAAGCTCCTGTCGGCCTATCCCTGTGAACCCCTTGACGCACTGGACCCGGCCATGATCCCACAGCTGGACGAGCCCTGGATGGAGTCCAGCCGGAACCACACCGCCTTCACCTGCCGGTTTTCCCATATGCTCGAACTGGACCGGAAGGTGGACGGCGCAGCCGAGGCCGCGGAGGTCCCGGATTCCTCCGTGGGGAAGATCCTGGTCTCCGTGGACCGCGGGCGCGCCGTTCATGCGGTATACGACTGGTTCGGCGACGAAGATCGGAGCGGGGCCGTGACCAACCTGAACCTGGAGATCGCCCACCAGGGGGCTTTCTTCGACCGTCCCCACGGGCCGCTGGGCCGAAAGGTCTACACGAGCATCCCCAACCATCTCCCCGTGCTCAAGCACATCAAGGCCTTTCAGGATCCGGAAAACATCCTGAACCCGGGACGGATCATCCGGGAGGAAGACCCGGAGTGGGAACCGCTGAAATCCCGGGAGGGGGAAACCGGGCTCACCGTGGACAACCTGAAGGAGGTCCTGCAGAAGCTGCAGGCGGTGGTTGGGGAGGAGTGGGCCAGCGACAACCCGGTGGACGTGGGCGGGTACGGCCGGGACTTCACCATCTTTTCCGGGGAGCGCCCCAATATCGTCATCCTCCCTGAGTCCGCCGGACAGGTCCAGGAGATCGTACGGATCGCCTACGAGCACGGGATCCCGGTCGTTCCCCAGACCACGGGGTTCAATCACGGCGGACTCACGGTTTCGCGCAAGGGGGGGATCCTGGTGGACCTTCGGCGCATGGACCAGGTGTGCACCCTGGACCCGGAAGCCATGACCGTCACGGTGAGCCCTGCGGTCCGCATGCGATCGATCTGGTGGGAAGCGGTCCGGGTCCAGGCCACGGAGGGCGTGCACCTGAAACCGATCCTGCCCCTGACCATGGCCAGCGTGTCCCTTCTCTCCAATTACGTGGCCCGGGGCGCCCCGGGCACCGCGGCCAAGCACGGAACCGCCTCGGAGCTCACCGTGAAGATGGACTGGGTGCTGCCCAACGGCGAGACCCTGCGGATCGGACCCTCCGCGGTCCCCGGGGTGGGCGACCTGCCCCTGCCCTACTGCCCAGGGCCGGAGATCAACGGCATGTTCCTCAATGCGGACGGTCAGTTCGGCATCTGCACGGAGCTCACGGCAAAACTCTACCCGGAGTACGACAACGTCACCGAACTGGAAGAGCTCATCAACGTGGCGATCATGGAGATGGATGCACATAAGGCGTTCTGCAAGATCATCGACGCGACCTATGACATCGCGCGGGAGAATATCACCGAATTCCTCTACAAGGGCCATCCCGGCACCTTCGCCCTGGGAATCTCCACCATGCTGGGCACGAAGATCGAAGATGCCATCACCATGGCGCCCCGGCACCCCCTGGCGGTCATGATCTCCGGCTACGACGAAGAAGAACTGGTGATCAAGCGGGAGATCCTCACCGAACTCATGGATAAGCACGGCATGTTCATCATCGATGTGAGCATGTTCGGCCCGGAACTCGCGGAACTGATCTCCACCGACCCTCTCAAGAAGAGCCTGGGGATCAAGGACAACTTCGCGGGCACCTACAAGGGGGCGTTCCAGTGGACCGCGGCCCAGGTCAAGCTGGACATCCTTCCCGAGATCGCCCTGGAGTACGACAAGCTGGTGACCAAGTACTGGAAGACCTCAGACCCCCGGATCAGCGTGGAACACGCCATGACCGATACCGCCGTGCAGGGGCCCCTGCCCTTCGGCCGGTGCGGCCCCTGCGAGTTCGATTACTGGTGGGACCAGGGAAACCCGGAGGACGTGAAGCGCGCCACCACCATGATCCACAAGACCAACCGGCTTCTCTTGAAGTTCGGCGGTGGTCTGTGGCGTAATATGTTCGGGTCCGGGGAGTATCACCTGCCCATGTGGGGCGAATACTTCGAGGTCCTCAAGCAGACGAAGAAGGCCTTTGATCCGGAAAATCTCATGCACCCGGACGTGCTGCCGATCACCGACGACTATATATGATCCCCGGGAGCGATGACGAAGGAGCCCGGCAATGGTCTGCGCGATGCACCGGCTGTTTCAGAGCGAGGAAGACGACCGTGTCATGGAGGGATCTTATTTTCCAGAGGAGGAGAGCGGTATGTTCGACGAACTGAAGGCAAAGGCAACACTCGAGGGCATCTTCATGGGGCTGGCCGGGAGCCTGCTTCTGGTGAGCCGTCTGAACGAGGATTTCAAGAAACGCCTCATGCAGCGGAACGGGATCGCGGAGATCCGCACCCGGGACTACGCGGTTGCCTGGCGGTTCACCGTCTCCAGGGGACGTCTCCGTGCGGCCCGCGGCCCCCACCCCAACCCGGAATTCGAAATGGTCTACCAGGACACCCCCACGGCGGTGGCCATCCTCTCCAAGGGCACGGAGGAAGCCACCATGCAGGCCATGTCGGAAGGCAAGCTAACGTTCCAGGGCGACATGGAGTTCGGGATGTGGTTCATCGAACTCCTGCAGACACTCTCCGCCCTGATCAATGAACAAAAGAAGAAGCTCGCCCGGCTGCGATCCGGGAGATGACCGCTTCAACGTTTACCGTAAAAAAAAATGCCTCCGGCAAAGCCGGGGGCATTTTGATTTTGCCACCCCGAACCGTCGGCGTCCCCACAGGGGGCTGGATCCCTGGTGTGACCGGAACCGATGCCCCATGATGGATTTTCCAAGCATAGCTGAGCGATACCACCGGCCCAGTCGGCGGGCTTTGAACTGTGCTAAATGTTGTTAGGATCCGGGCTTTCTGCCGCACAGTATCCTGGCTGTGTACACGCAGCAGTCTTCCCCCTTCTGGTTCCGGATGGTGTTCTGCGTGGTGACCACGCCCCGGGCTTCGTCCTTTTCCCGCAGGTCCACTACCTCCGCCTCCATGTGGATCGTGTCGCCGATCTTCACGGCGCCCACGAAGCGAACGTTGTCCATCCCGTAAAAGGCGATGAACGACTTGGGCGTGAACACGTATTGCCCGAGACGGTAGAACAGAGCGCTTCCCACCACCAGGACCAGCATGCCATGGGCGATACGCTCGCCGAACGGAGTTTTTTCCGCGTATTCTACGCTGGTGTGGATCGGATGCCAGTCTCCGGTAAAGGCGGAGAACATCACCAGGTCCGCCTCGGTGATGGTCCTTCCGGGCGTGACGATCTTCTCCCCCTTCTCATAATCTTCATACCAACTCTTCTCGATCATACCTTCCCTTTCCGCTTATGAAGGCCAGGGGAATGAACGTGCCCGGTCCGGGAAAAACGTAACGCAACGGGGGCCGCCGCTCAAGATCCGTGACTTCCCCGTCACGGTCACGAAGCATCCGGTTTGGGGGGCGGAGGCAGTTCCGATGCGGGGATCTCCCCCAGGTAAAAATCGGTGAGCGGGTAGCGTTCGGGTTTCTTCCAGTAGCGGCTCATGAGAAACCCGCGGTACTGCAGGTATCCCTTCCGGTTGACCTGAATGCCGTGCTCCTTGAGGGTCTTCTCGATCTCGTCGGTGGAGGGGGGACAGCCCTTGATCGGGATCAGTTCCTTGGCATCCGGGTTCTTCTTGTTCTTCTTCACCTGGCACTGGCCGAACAGGAACGTTTTGTTGGCCGTTCCGGAGGGTTTATGGAGAGCGCCGGAGAGGAACTCCACGTTGTCGAACTCCTTCTCCCGGGTGCTCATCAGGAGCAGCATGAGCGGGTTGAACATGTAGGAACAGCCCGTACAGAGGGTGTGCTCGTACTTGGGCAGGGAGATCCCCTTGAGCCCCATCTTGGCGAAGGTGTCCGGACCCGAGTTGTCCGGGAGCCAGTCCCAGTCCCACTGGAGCGGTTTGCGTACCTCCTCCGGATCCACCCCGCCTCGGATCTCCAGGTCCTGGATGGAGGTGGAACGCCCGTGCTTGGCGGCCCACTCCCCGAGGTATTTCACCTCTTCCGTCCCGTACCCCAGGACGTGGGCGCCCAGCAGGTCCGCGGCGTAGATATCGGTGGAGGCGATGAGCAGGTCCCGCCGGTGGGCGAACCCAAAGTGCAGGGGGCCCTGCTCCTGGGCGTAGATCCCGTCGATCAGGGTCAGGGACGGCGTGAACTTCTCCGCAAGAAGCGCGATGAAGTGGTCCAGGAGATTTTCCGGGTGATGGCAGTACTGCTTGGACTTGGTGTGGAGAAGGCCCTTCAGATTCTTCATGCCCAGGGTGACCACGGTGCCGCCGTGGGTCTTGAGGACCGGCACGGAGACCAGCGCGTCGCATTCCTGGAATGCGCGGGTCACCTTCAGGGAGTGGCCCGCCTCGATCTCGATCTCGTCGTACGGCTCTTCGTTGAAGTCCACGAGCCGGACCCCGTACTTGTCCACGAGCTTCTGGTAGCCCAGGCGTTCATAGATCTCTTTGGTGCCCGACCCGATGTCCTTGCACTGGATCGATCCCTCCCCGATGCAGATCTCACCGGCGCCGGCATCCTTCAGGGCGGCGCACAGCCCTTCCATCACCAGGCTGGTGGTCAAGGTACCCCAGGGAGGGTACGGCGCCTGGTTGTCCCATCCCACCAGGTTGGGCTTCACGAGAACCCGCGCCCCCGACGGAATCCCCTGGAACCCTCCGCAGAGTTCGATAGCGGTCTTGATGGCGTCCTTTCCATCGTGACGGACCATGGCAACTACGTTTTTCGGCATTGTCTTTTCCCCCATCGGCTGTTTTCCTGAGGCACCGTCGGCCAGCCCGTTCCCGGCCCGGCCCCGGCCTTCCCGCCCCTCTCCTCCCCCGGACCAGCTGGTCTGACCTGGTTCTTGTCTTTCTTTCTTACATTATGTCCTGAAGGGAAACGTAGCAGAGGGGCCCACGGGCTGTCAAGCTTTACATCCTCATACCAGGGGGGCGTGTTTGGATGGGGGGATCCGAACCGTGTTATGGAGGCGGACCGGAGCGGAACGGGGGCGGGGGATCTACGATCCCTGCAGGGCGGACAGCAGGCTGGAAAGGTTAAAGTATACCTCGTTCCTGACGATCTTCCCGGACGCCACCTCCACGATGTCCATGCCGTGCTCCGTCACCGTGGCGGATCCGGTGGGGATCACGGCCTTCCACTTCAGGGTAAAGCCGCGCTCCATGGGAAAAACCTCCACGGCTTCCCATGTCCAGTCCGGATTGGCGGCCAGGAGTTTCTGAAAATAGGCCAGGATGCGCTCCCGTCCCTTCA